>JBKQHN010000029.1:0-22589 GCA_052148755.1 Beijerinckiaceae bacterium
ACCATTCGGAACGCAAGGAAATGGAAGCGATCCTGGAAGTTTACATGCAGGCGCTGAATATGACCTAGTCTTTTGCCACAACCGTTTGCGTTATTTCACCCACGGTCGATTGGACTGCAGCAATGTACTCGCACGGTCCGCCGGCAAAGGCGGGCCGAGATAATACCCTTGGCCGATCCTGCAGCCGATGGACATCAAATATGCCTTTTGCTCCGCCGTCTCGATGCCTTCGGCCACGACCACGATACCGAGCTCGTGGGCGAGGCTGATCGTCGCGCGGACGATGATCGCGTTGTCGGGATTCGTCGTCATATCGTTGATGAACCGGCGGTCGATCTTCAAGCGCGCCACGTGAAACGACCTCAAATAATCGAGGCAAGAATATCCGGTTCCGAAGTCGTCGATAGCGAGTCTCACGCCGATCCTTCGCAGCCGTTCGAAGACATCTTTGTTTCTCTCCGTCGTTTCCAATAACGCAGACTCGGTCAGCTCCAATTCCAGTTGATCGGGACGAACCGCGTATTTGGCCAGGTACTCCGCGACGATTTCATCGAGATCGCCGACCAGCTTGAATTGCGTTGCGGAGATGTTCACGGCGACGGTCGGCGGCGCGATTGCAAGATCCTGCCAGAGCTTGATCTGACGGCAGGCTTGTTCGATGACCCATTCCCCGATCGGCAGAATGCTCCCGTTCGATTCCGCGATCGGAATGAAGCTCGAAGGCAGCAACAGACCCCGCGTCGGGTGGTTCCAGCGGATTAATGCCTCCGTGCCGACGATCGATCCGGTCGCGAGCTCCAATTGCGGCTGATAAAAAAGCTCGAACTCATCGCGCTCGAGCGCCTGATGCAGTTCCCTTGCGACCACGACCCGTTCCTGCACCTCCCGATCGAGTTCGTCCACGAAAAACCGGAACCGGTTGCGTCCTTCTTCTTTGGCGCGATACAGCGCGAGATCGGCCTTCATGATCATGGCGTCAGGCCCCTCGACGTCCTCGCGATAAGTGACGACTCCGATGCTGGCCGTGATATAGACTTGATTTCCGCTAATCGAGAAGGAAACGGCAAGCGTTTCGCAGATCTTGATCGCCAGCGCTTCAACGCCACGAATATCCGTCAAGTTATCCTGCAGGACGGCGAACTCGTCGCCACCGAAGCGGGCGATCATATCGGTCGCGCGTATGCAGGCCCTGAGCCGATCGGCGACCGCCTGCAAGAGTTCATCACCGGCCGGATGTCCAAGGGTATCGTTGACATCCTTGAAATGATCGAGATCGAGATAAAGAATTGCGAAAGAATTGCCGCCGCCTTCGGCGCGGGCGAACTCCAAGTGGAGCCGGTCGAGAAAGGCGGCGCGGTTTGCAAGGCCCGTCAAGGAATCCGTCCGCGCCGCAGTTGCAATTTTCTCGGCGGCCTGTTTCCGGTCGGTGATATCCATAAGGACACCCTCGACGGCAATCAATTGTCCGTCGTCATCACGCAAGCCGGTAGTGCGTCCCTCGAACCAGACATAGGTGCCGTCGGCCTTCCTGAACCGAAATTCGCTCTGCGTATTGTCAACCTTTCCTTCCACCAGCAACTTGATGTTGGCTAGGCTGACGGGCATATTTTCACTTGCGATGAGTTTCCGCCAAAGGTCCGGCTGCGCTAACAATTCGGCGGCGTCATAGCCATATCGCTTGATATTCTGCGACAGGAAGATAAGCGGAAACGGTGCCTGCGCACCCAAACGGTAGAGGATTGTCGGGCTGTTCTCGATGATGTGCGTGGCATCCGCGAGCTGCTGTAGATTGTGCATGCGGGCGACGGCCGCGCCGATCAGCTCGGCTAGCGTTGCGATCGCATTGATCTCCATCGACGACCATTCTCGTTCATGTTGACAATCGTCGAATCCGATGAACCCCCACCATCGATCCTCGACGAACACAGGAACGCATAAGACCGACTTCACATTGCCCAATTCGAACAATTTACGGGCGGCGCCTTTGAAATTCCGCGTGTGGCCCATGATCATCTCGCCCCGTGCCAGTCGCGGAACCCATGACCCGAGCCCTACGTCGACCATGCTCTTTTCGGGCGTCTGGAATTCGGGTGGCGTCAGCATGGCGGGCGTGCACCATACACGGTGCCACAGGATACGGCCGCCGGGGTTCGCCGTGTCAACCTCGAAGACGTGTGTTCTGTCGACATCAGTGGCGAGACCGATACGTTCGATCACGTGCAGGAGCGATTGATGAAGATCGGATGAGCGCAGAAGATCCTTCGCGCTCGTCGCGACAGCTTTGAGGACGCCGGTACTGTGATAGCCTATGAGCGCTGCAAGCGACCCTATCGGTACGTCCCGATCGGGTCCGCCGCGATGCGTGCTGCGCAGTCTTCGTTGCTGAATCAAGAGATCACCATGAGACGCAATCACCATGAGAGGCAGAATGTCGAGCATGCGCGGCCGGCTTGAAACAAACGGTAAATCTAAGCGGCGGGTTTCAATTTCCGTATCGGCAACCATTCTCATTTTGTGAATATCGTGTCTAAAATGATAATCTCGGCGTGACCAGGCATCGTCCCTAGCCAGACAGCGAGCTCGATGTCCTGCTGGACGTGATCAAGAGCGGCCAAGTCTCACTTCTCGATCTGATCAGGATCGAGCATCTGATTGCGGAGGCAACCGGCCTCAATGCAAATGCATTGCCTCGGCGCAGCCTCGACGGCGAATTCGCACGCAGAATCGCCGGCGATATGACGCTGGATCACGATGGTTTTGGATTGATTCAATCAAAAATCATCGTGATCCAGGCGACTGATTTCGCGTGTCTTATTTTCGATCGGATGCTGGTATCTGCCGACCTGGGAAAAGCACAGCCGCGCGGCCCTAGATTCACATAGTGCCCCTGTTCAAATTTACTTGTTCGCATCTACAAATGTACATTTTGATCCCTACCTCCACATTTGCAACGCAGCTCCGAACATCGCGGCGGAAATATCAATTGCAGATTGGGGCTTCTCGCGGCTCAAGCGGCCTGTGACGATCCGCTCTGGAGACATCCGATGCGGCAAATCGGAAGAATGCTCCGCTTTATGTGGACGAGGCTCAGACCTTCGGCTGTTCGCCTTTTAGCGTTGGAACTTGCATTGTGAAGGATGCCCTTATGACGGATGATGCCAGCCTGCTTTTTTCGCCCTTTCGCCTTGGCGATCTCGAACTGAAAAACCGCGTCGTCATGGCGCCCTTGACGCGCAATCGCGCGAGCGAGGACACGGATGCCCCCAATGATCTCAATGCGGAATATTATCGCCAGCGTGCGACGGCCGGTCTCATCATCTCCGAAGCTTCGCAGATCTCGCAGCAAGGCCAGGGCTATATTCGCACACCCGGAATCTACACCGACGCCCAGGTCGAGGGCTGGCAGAAGGTGACGCGGGCCGTGCACGCGGAAGGCGGCCGCATTTTCATCCAGCTTTGGCATGTCGGCCGCGTCTCGCATGTATCGTTGCAAAAGGGGGGCGCCGCCCCCGTCGCGCCGAGCGCGATCCGGGCCAAGACGAGGACCTTTACGGCAACGGGCTTCACCGAAGTCTCGGAGCCGCGCGCACTCGCATCCGAAGAAATACCCGGCATCGTCGCCGATTATCTGCGCGCCGCGGAAAGTGCAAAGATTGCCGGCTTCGACGGAATCGAGATTCATGGCGCAAACGGCTATTTGATCGATCAGTTCCTGAAAGACGGCGCCAATAAGCGCACCGATGCCTATGGCGGCTCGATCGAGAACCGCGCGCGCTTCGCACTCGAAGTCGTCGACGCCGTCTGCCGCGTCTGGGACAGAGCCCGCGTCGGCATTAGGCTCGCGCCGGTCAGCCCCGCCAATGGCATCGAAACCAGCGACCCGGAAAAACTTTTCTTCTATCTGGTGCGGGAGCTGAGCGCGCGCGGCCTCGGCTTCATCCACGTCATAGAAGGCGCGACACAGGGCCCGCGCGACAATGCACCCTTCGACTATGTTTCGCTGCGCAAAAACTTCAGTGGCGCTTATATCGCCAACAACGGCTACACGCGGGAGCTCGCTATCGACGCTTTGCGTCACGACCGCGCCGATCTCATCGCCTTCGGCAGGCCTTTCATCGCCAATCCCGACCTCGTCGAACACTTGCGCCGCAATGCGCCGCTGAACGAGCCCGATAAGGCAACCTTCTTCGGCGGTGGCGCCAAAGGCTACACGGATTATCCCGCGCTGCCGGTTGCTGCGGAATAGCAGCACCTTTCAACGCCCTCTCCCCACCCAACTCGGGCCTGCCCGAGTTGGGTGGGGAGAGGGACGCGCCCGTTCCGCTCTGCCGGATGAATCTTTTCGCGCTGCCGTGTCGTTCCGAAACGCTTGTGGCTGCGAGCTAAGAAAGCATTAACCATGTATGCCTAACCCTGCTGTCTTGCGGTTGAACCTCGACCGCATCACAGCGAGGAATCCGTGCTCGTCCGCATCCAGAAAGCTGTTCCGGCCGGTGCGGCGGCGCTCATGCTCGCCGTCGCGGCAAGCGGCGCGCTGGCACAGGACACGGGTCTGCGCGGCAGCGAAGCCAGTTTTGCACAATCTGCTCCGGCTCCGCTGCCCCCGTCCGCACCAGCCGATACGGCATCGACTCCCCTGCTCGGCGCAGCGCCCGATCCTTTGAGCGTGATCAATTACGGCAAACCGAAGCTGAAGAAACCCAAACTCTATCGGCTGCACAAACCCGACCCAAGAGTCTCGCCGCCGTTGCCGCCGCTCGTCCCCTATCGAACGGCGCCGGGTGTCGTCAAAAAGAGCACGACCCCGTCGGCGAGCGATCCGACTGCACCCGACGCCACCATGGTCGTGCCGCCCCCGACCGTCGCCGTCATACCGTCCTTGCCGCAGCCGAAGCGACCAAAACCCGATCCAGATCCATTCGCGCCGCTCGGCATAGATGTCGGTTCCTTGCGCTTGTTTCCTTTCGTCGAAACCGGGATCGGTTATGACAGCAATCCGAACCGGCTCTCGTCGCAAGTGCAGGGCTCGGTTTACAATCGGACCGACGGCGGTCTCAAGCTTGAATCCGAATGGTCGCAGAACAGTCTCACCGCCGACCTGCACGGCGGCTATTCCGACTATTTTCAGTACCACGAAGCCGACCGCCCCGATGCGGCGGGCACTGTCGTCGGCCGCATCGATGTCACGCGCGACACGCAGATCAATTCGGAGAGCCGTTTCGGCTTGACAACGCAGCAACCGGGTTCGCCGCAGCTTGCCATTCCCGGAAGCGTCTTCATCACGAGCCGGCCGCTGTTCACCACTTACGGAGAAACGCTCGGCATCACGCAGAATTTCAATCGGCTGCAGGTTAGCCTGCGCGGCAGTTTCGACCGCCTGAGTTTTGGCGACGCAACCCAGTCGGACGGCACGACGCTGCGCCTCTCGACCGAGGACTATAACGACTACGGCCTGACCGGCCGCATCGGCTACGAATTGACGCCGGGCGTTATGCCCTTTGTCCAAGTCACCGGCGACATGCGCCGGCACGATCAATATTTCGATCTCTACGGCTTTGCCCGCGACTCGGATGGACTAGCGGCCAAAATCGGCACCAAATTCGAGCTGACGCGGCTCCTCACCGGCGAAATCGGCGTTGGCTATTCTGAGCGCACTTACGCCGACCCGCGTTTGCCGAAGCTCGCTGCGCCGACCCTCGACGGCTCGCTCATCTACACCGCGACGCCTCTGACGAAGATCACGTTACGCACCGCAACCGATTTCTCCGAGACAACGGACGTCAATACGTCCGGGGCTGTGAGCCGCCTCGTCGGCCTCGAAGTCGCGCATGCTCTCATGCGCGACCTCACCGTGAAGGCGACCGGGACCTATCAAAACCTCAACTTCATAGGCGAGCCGGTCAACGAAAGTATTTATACGGCGGGTCTCGGAGCCGAGTATAATTTAACTCGCTCGATCGTCGTCCGTGCGAGCTTCACGCATGAGCGGCTGCAAAGCAGCGTGCCGGGTTCGGACTATACTGCGAATGTCTTTCTTCTCGGCCTGCGCCTGCAAAGGTGAGACGACCGCGGCGGCGACGATTTGGTCCGATCCGAGAAAGCTAGAGCCTTTTCCGTTCCGATAGAATCGGAACGTTGATCTAAGTCTTTGTTTCGACGCATTTTCTTCACGCGAACCGGTGTCCACTTCGCTTGAAAATGCTCTAGGCTGCCGCAAAAATGTCCGCGACTTCTTCCGGCATGTCGATCATCGCATCGTGGCCGCAGGGCAAATCGAAGACGCGCCAGGCGGGGTCGCGCTGCAATCTTGCATGAGCGGCGTCGAAGGCGGAGGCAGGATAGGCCTTGGCCCGGATATAGACTTTCCTTGCGATGCGTTCGCGCGCGTCGGTGAGCGTGATTTTTTCGACGAGGCTGGCAAGCGGATGCGGCGTGCAGGACGCATCGACCCAAGCGCGATCGGCCTCGTTCACTTTGAAGACTTCAGCGGACACCGGCGCCACTTCCGTCTCGCCGCGTGCAGCAATCGTTTCGATGAGCGTGCGCAGCCGCGGCGACGTCAGTTCGCTCATGGACTCGCCATTTGCCGGCACGAAAGCATCGAGAAAGACCATCGCGTCAATCGCCTGCGGGAGTCGTTCCACGACTCCCGAAATCACGATGCCGCCATAGGAATGGCCGCAGAGCACGACATTTTTCAGACGCTCCCACGTGATGACGTTCGCAATGTCGGTGATATGCGTCGCAAGACCGATCTTCGGGCTCATCAGATGCGAGCGCTCGCCGACACCGGTCAGCGTCGGCGTGAATACTTTGTGCCCTTTGGCGGTGAGGAGGTCGGCGACGCGGCGCCAGCACCAGCCACCATGCCAGGCGCCATGCACGAGAACGAAGGTTTGGCTTGCCGGGGTCATGCGCGATCCTTGCGGTGCTCGCCGCGGGCCGCCACGCCACCGGGCCATTGGTGGGCCGGGAGGGACTCGAACCCCCAACCAGACCGTTATGAGCGGCCGGCTCTAACCATTGAGCTACCGGCCCGGCGCCGTGAGGCCGAGGCGTCGCGCATTACACTGGTTTCATGGGCTGTGCAAGGGTTCCGCCGCTGCCGGCCGTTCCGCGCATTTCTCGGAAGGACAGGAAAATTCCTGCGGAATGAGGCTTTTGCGCAGTTCGAGGCCTGCCGGCGGGCGCGCGAGACGCGAGGGATGCTCGAGCACGAGAGCCAGCCCGATGAAGCTCGAAGTCACCAAGAGGGCAGCCGAAATCGCAATCGTGCCATTCGCTCGCCGTCGGTTCTTGGACGCCTTCAACGCGGCGCGGACTGATCTCGATTCGAACGTGACACTCATGGCGCGATACTCGGGGAACACACGCGTTACAGCAATTCAGTTAACATGAGACACGTAAATAGAGCTTTGCCGGAATAATGAAAGGCCGATTCTTTTTTTAATTCTTTGCAACTCGCAGCTCTCGTCTCAATGTAATTCGAGGTCCGCGAGCGCGACGGATAAAGCAGGTCCAAGTTGAGGGACGAGGCGTTGATTCGGCGGCAGATCGAGGATCGAGCGATAGCCCGTCGGTGTCGGCGAGCGATGGATGCGCGTCTCGAGTTTTACCGCATCGATCACCCAAAGCTCGCCAATGCCGAAACCCGCATAAAGGCTCGCCTTGCGTCCGAGATCATAGCGAAGGCTCGAATCCGCGATTTCAACGACGAGAAGTGCCGACGATGCCGTGAGCCCCTTTATCCCTGCAGCCTTGGGATAGAAGACGAAGTCGGGTTCGATATAGGTGTCCGGGCTCAATCGAAAGGTTGTCTCCGTGGCAAATTGCAGCTCGTCGGGAAGCCTGCGCGCCCAATAGAGGGTCAAGGCGACCTTTAGAATTTCATGATGATTGCCCTTTGGCGACATCGGCACGACCTCCCCGCCGATCAATTCGATGCGCTCGTCTTCTTCGATAATGCCCGCCGCCACCATTTGCTCGAGTTCGGCCACGGTGAAGCATCGCCGCGGCAATCCTTCGGCGGCGGTCGTGGTCATCAAGGGGACAGGTCTGCTCATGGGTGCGCATTATAACCGAAGCCAAGCAAAACTACAGCGCCGGCCGAGGGCAATACATTCGCGGTCGCTCCATAACCCGCGCCGCGGCTTCCGGATGTTCGGCTACGTGCGCAATGAGTCCGCGGATTCAGCAGGTCTTGGGTACTGCTCAATCCGAACCCGTCACCAGAAGCGAGCCTGCTGTGGTCGTGCCGATGCCGACGATGCCTGTGGAGAGATGATTTTTAAGAGAATAAAAAGAGAATGAAGCTCAGGTCGCTATCATCTAAGTTTTTGAAATTATTGGTAGCGGAGGAGGGACTCGAACCCCCGACACAAGGATTATGATTCCTCTGCTCTAGCCGGCTGAGCTACTCCGCCATAGAGGCGCATATAAGGGGCGCCGAGGCGACGCGGTATAGGCCCGTGGTCGCGAGAGTGTCAAGGCTGACCGCGGTTCGGGCCAGGTCAGCAGCTTTTGCTGATGCGGGTCAGGGTAAAAAGGCCGAAAGGCGGCAGCACGCGGCGTTCGACGAGGGTGAGGCGCGGCCGCGCAGCAAGCCAATCGCTCAGAACCGACCAAGGGAACTCCGGCCGCCAGCCAAGGCTTGCCCCGTAGCGGCCGAGCCAGGTCTCAAACCGGGCGATCGGGCCGTGTTGCGCACTGATGTGGTTGACGAGCACGATTTCGCCGTTTGGCCGCAAGACGCGGACCCATTCGTCGAGGCTCGCCTCCGGCTGCGGCAAGACCGTCAGCACGAAAGGGGCGATCACGACGTCGAAACTGGCGTCCGTAAAGGCAAGGCGGCAGGCATCCATCCGCATCAAGCCGATGAGCTGCCGCAAGTCGGCCTCGCGCGCCCGTCGCGCCGCACGCCGCAGCATAGGTTCGCTCAAATCAATCCCGATCACGTTCAGCGACGGGGCGAACAAAGGCAGTTCGAGTCCGGTGCCAACCCCGACGTCGAGAACGCGACCGCCGATATGGCGATTGGCCGAAGCGACGGCCGCAGCGCGGCCCCAGCGCAAGACTTGCGCAAAAGCTGGATCATAGAAGGGCGCCCAGCGCGCATAAACTCGCTCGACCTGGTCGTTGTCGAGCTGGAGCCGAGACCCGGTAAAGCGAGATTTGACAAAGCGAGACTCTGCCGGGCGTACCGCCGCTCGTGCTCGATCCAGGGCCCTCGCCTGATCGTTCATCGAGCCGCCGCCGCAAGGGCCGGGTCGTCCGTGCCGAGTAGGGCGGATTCCGTCGCGCTGATGAAGCCGCCGCCCAATACGCGCGCATCGGCAAGTTCGGAGGCATAAAATACGCACGCCTGCCCCGGCGAGACACCATCTTCATCGCTGGCGAATTCGACGAACGCCGTCTCGCCGATAACCTGAAACAACCCAGGCACCGGGGCGCGCGTCGAACGCACGCGGACACAAAGCTCCATGCCCTGGCGCGGCAGATCGGCGAGTGAGCCATCGCCGATCCAATTGACGCTGCGCAGACGCACCCTGCGTGTCGCGAGCGCCTTGCGCGGTCCGACGATGACCTGCGCCTTGGCCGCGTCGAGGCGGACAACATAGAGCGGCTCGCCGCCGGCGGCCGGGAGCGTGCCGAGGCCAAGGCCGCGTCTTTGGCCGATCGTATAGTGGATCACTCCGGCATGACGGCCGAGCACGCGCCCCTCGATGTGGACGATGTCGCCGGGCACGGCCGCCTCAGGCCACATGCGTTCGATGAAATCGCTATATTTGCCGGAGGGCACGAAACAAATATCCTGGCTGTCGGCTTTGTCGGCGACGAGCAGGCCGAACCTGCGAGCCATTGCCCGCACCTCGGACTTCTGCATCTCGCCCAGCGGAAAGCGCAGAAGTTCGAGCTGTGCGCGCGTCGTCGCAAACAAAAAATAGCTCTGGTCGCGTGTCGCGTCGGCCGCGCGAAACAAGCTGCGGCCGCCATCTCGATCGGGGCGCGTCGAAACATAATGGCCAGTGGCGAGAACATCCGCGCCGAGATCCCGCGCCGTCTCGAAGAGATCGGCGAACTTGATTTCGCTGTTGCACGAAATGCACGGAACCGGCGTTTCGCCTTCGGCATAGCTATGGGCGAAACCCGCGATCACTTTCGCGCGAAACCGTTCTTCATAATCGAGCACATAATGGGGAATGTCGAGACGCGCTGCGACCTGGCGGGCGTCGTGAATGTCTTGCCCCGCGCAGCAAGCGCCCTTGCGATGTTCTGCGGCGCCATGGTCGTAAAGCTGGAGCGTGACACCGATGACCTCGTAGCCCTGCTCCTTCAACAAGGCGGCAACGACCGAAGAATCGACGCCGCCGGACATGGCAACGATAACACGTGTCTGCTCCGGCGGCTTCGGCAGGCCGAGGCTGTTGAGCGTCGGATCGGGCGCTGGCGTTGCACTCTCACTCATAGGCGTCACTCGGTGACATCAAATCGGTCCTGCGGGAACGGGCATCTTGTTGCCGCGCCACACTCTCGCGGAGCCGGCCGCATCCGATATGGGACTGCCCGGCCGGAAAACGATGCACTTCCACCTCATATATAGCAAAAAAACTGCGTTTTTTGCAGAAAAGGATGGCGCTCGGCGGCCGCAGCAAATTCGCCAGATGCAAGCGTCAATCTTAAACAATTGTTGGCACTTCATGCAATGAACCAAGCGGCAGGCGGACCTGACGTGGCGCGACACATCCGATTTGTTCTGAACGACATAATTTAACATATTGAATTATATTGTATTTTTTTGATCTTGTAAGTCCGTCCGATTGACGGGACCAGGTGCTGCATTCCTTGCAACGGGCACGAAAAAGATACCGTTTGGCCCGGTTCGATCGCTGTCTGTTAAGAAAATCCAAATGTGATGCTTCAACTCGATACAAGCGACGGTCACGATCCCAGCAAGACGCCAAAAACCGAAGCAATTCGTCAAGAAATTCTTCAACAAAACTGCGAGGTTGGCTTAGGTAAATCTTAAATCTGCTGATTTAGTCTCTGCCCCAGTTAGTTAGTTTAGTGTGTGAGTAAAAAACATGGCCGAGCTGCAACGTATTAAGGTCAAATATGTGATTGGACCAGATGGGAGTCCCTTGACCGTTGCCGATCTGCCGCCCCGGACAACGAAGCGCTGGGTCATTCGCCGTAAGGCGGAGGTCGTGGCGGCTGTACGCGGCGGGCTCATCTCGCTCGAAGAGGCCTGCTCCCGCTACACACTGACGGTCGACGAATTTCTGTCCTGGCAAATGTCGATTGATCAGCACGGGCTGGCCGGCTTGCGGACGACGCGGCTGCAGCAATATCGCATGTGAACGATCGACCAGACGACGCGCCAATTCGATAAATTGGGGCATGTCGCTGTTGAGACGTCGGATATATCCGGTGTCTCGGATGTGGGAAAAGTGCATCCACTTTTCCGGGCTAGCCCTTGGCGCTTTTGCGCAATTGGGCGGCCGCCAAGGCCCCGTCGGCTTCCCCAGCGGGCTCGGCCTTCGCGTGGTGAAGCACTTCGGCAAGCTTCCGGCGCTCGAACAAGACCACGACAACGAGCGCAAACAACAACGGCAGGATAAGATAGAGAAGCCGGAAGACGACAAGCGCCGTCAGCACGTCCAGCGAATTCACGTCCGGCATTGCGTGCACGAACAGAAGCTCAAAAATGCCTAGTCCGCCTGGAGCATGCGAGACGAGCGCCGCAGAAAATGACGCCAGGAATACACCAAGCACGAAGAAATAACCGGGATTGCCCGTCTCCGGCAGCGCAAAATAGATGATCCCTGCCGCTCCCAACAATTCCATCGAGGCTGCGAGAAATTGCCGGACCGTGATGGCTGGACGCGGATATTCAATTCGGAACCCGCCAATCACGAGCGGTCTCAAGCGCAGAACCGATCCTGCCGCATAGGCGGCCGCGATGCCGAGGCAAAGGATCCCGATGAGCCGGGCGATTGTCGGATCGGTCAAATAGGCCGGCAAGAAACCGTTCAGCCGTTGCAATTGTTCGGGCGTAATAGTGAGGACGAGGCCCGATAGCAACAAAGTGCCGAGCCCGAAGGTCAGTGAACAGACCCCGACGAGGACGACAATCTGCGCGGCGCTGAGGCCTTTGCTCGAATAGGCGCGATAGCGCACCATGGCGCCGGAGAAGACCGACGCCCCGATGTTATGTCCAAGTGCGTAAGTCGTGAAGGAACAAAGGGTTATAAAAAGCCAGGAAATATGCTTCACGCCCAGGTGCAGGAGCGCGATCCGGTCGTACCATGCGAGCGCTGCATAGGCGATCAGGGTCGCGGTCGCGGCAAGCGCGTATTGACGGAAGGCGGTTGCTTTCAGATTGGCCCAGACATGGGCACCCACGGCTTCGCCGCGAAACTCCTCGTGCAGAAGCCAAAGAGAAACGCCAACCACTATCAAGCCGATGACCGGCCAGACGAAATCCAGAAAACGCTTCATGACGCTCCAACAACAGCCGACGGGCGGCTCGAGATTCGTGCAAAAATCGCGGCGAAGCCACTCATCGCGGATATCAACCCGCGACACGATGCGCTGCCGCACAAATCACTGCCCGTCTTGTTCGCTGGCGTCGGTGTCCCGGCGCGTCGTCCGCGCCGAAGATTTTATCCGATCGACACGAATAACCGCCAAGTCAACAAGCTTGAGCATAGCTTTATTGGAAAAGTCTGACCCGGCTCGGACAACCGCCCTCGATTTCTCGGTTCTTTCCTGCACTATGGCTGCCGCCTCTGCAAGACGCGAGATTGATTTAGGTGAAGCCGGATCAGCTCAAGCCTGCGCGACGCGCAGGCCGAGCGGAGCTATGTCGAGACGTGCTGTGGCGACCTCTGCCGAATGCTCGGCAGCCTTCTCGCGGCCTTCCAGGTTCTGGACATTGGCCAATTCCGCGAGCGCTTCGTCGAGATGAACTTTTGCATCCGACAGCTGACTGCGCAATTCATCTGCCGATCGTAACAGATTGTCGCGCCGGCTGCGGGCTGCCCTGGCATAAGTCGGATAAGCGAAATGGCTGGTGTCGGAAATGCCGGCGCGTTCCTCTTCCAAAGCGATTTCGCGCTCGAGATCGGCGGCCATGCGGGCGAACTCAGCGATCATAGCTTCGATTTGTGCGGCGCGACGACGTTTCTCTTCGACCTGAAAACGCCGGAGGCGGACGAGTGTATCGCGCGACTTCATCACCCTGAAACTCCAAGCCACTGGTCAGTTTCGATCGTCTCGTCAACCGTACCGCGAGACAATTTGACTATGGCTGATCAAAGTTGCCGCTTTCTTACCCACCGGGTCGACTCACCAAAAGTTCCTGCCAATGAATTGAAACAACTTGTTGATCAAGCGTTTAGGCAGGTTGTTAGCAAAGGCCGCGGGGTATGCGCACGGCGTCCGGGCATTTCTCGGCTTCTGCCCGCCCTGCTGCAAGATCAGCAAACCTGCTGTAAGTTCGACCGACACCATCTCAGTGTGATTCGCAGCGGCGAGTAAGACTTCGTTAACCGACGCCGTTAAGAATCTCACTTAACCTCAGGTCCGTCATACCGATCGGTCCGCTGAGGAGACGAATATGCCGCCGGCGTCTCAATCGACGCCAAGCCGAATGAGGCGCCGCGGTTGCGGTATCGCGGAATGGTTTTGTTAACCAATGCACGTTAACTTTAAGGAATTGAGTATGTCGGACTCGTAGCCGTGGTGGCGCGCCTGGCGTGTGCAGCACGACGGATGGACGACTTAGGAGGCAGAGTTTCGCTGTACTCGGGAATGCGCGTCGACACGATCGCACCGGACTCGTGTGCAGCTTTATCGATCGAAGGCTAAGGTGCAATGGGGCGATAACTCTGAGATTGGCCTTCAAATTTCAGAGTCATCGGCCCGAACTTTCAAGGTCAAGGGTCCAAGACGGCGGTTAAACGGCGGTTTGCGCTGCACTGGATCAAATGGGCAAGGCTGGGGGCCTCTCACATGCGCGTGCTACTAATCGAAGACGACAGCGCAACCGCGCAGAGCATAGAATTAATGCTCAAGTCAGAGAGCTTCAACATATATACGACGGATCTCGGCGAAGAGGGGATCGATCTCGGAAAACTCTACGACTACGATATTATTTTACTTGATATCAACTTGCCCGATATGTCCGGCTACGAAGTTCTGCGGACCTTGCGAGTCGCAAAAGTGAAAACCCCGATTCTCATCCTGTCGGGACTGGCCGGCACGGAGGACAAAGTCAAAGGCCTGGGATTCGGCGCCGACGATTACCTCACCAAGCCCTTCCACAAAGATGAACTCGTCGCCCGTATCCATGCCATCGTTCGCCGCTCGAAAGGACATGCGCAATCGGTGATCGCGACGGGTGATCTCGTCGTCAATCTCGATCAAAAGACCGTCGAGGTGGCGAGCAATCGCGTGCATCTCACCGGCAAGGAATACCAGATGCTCGAGCTTCTCTCCTTGCGCAAGGGCACGACGCTCACGAAAGAAATGTTCCTCAACCATCTTTACGGCGGCATGGACGAGCCGGAACTGAAGATTATCGACGTCTTCATCTGCAAGTTGCGCAAGAAGCTCGCCAATGCGAGCCGCGGCCGCAACTACATTGAGACGGTCTGGGGGCGCGGCTATGTGCTGCGCGAACCGAGCGCGGACGAAGAACTCATCCCGGCATGAAACTGCTTTAGGGCGTGGCTGAATCGGACGCAGCGGGAAGGAAGACCTTATCCTGTCGCGAGTTGCAAGGCCGCCCGCGACTGGCCCCTTTCACGCGGGACGTTGATCGAGCGGCACTCGCTGTGAGGGACGAGCGCATCCGTCAGTCCGACCACGGTTTCGGCGGCCCCCATCACAAGATAACCGTCCGGCATCAGGACTTTCTCGAGCCGATCGAGAACATTCTTCTTGGTCGCTACGTCGAAATAGATGAGCACGTTGCGGCAGAAAATGACGTCGAAACGTCCGAGTCTCTGAAAATCGGACAAGAGGTTGAGCTCTTCGAAGCGAACGCGCGAGCGCAAGTGCTCGTTGATGCGCCAGCGATCCCCTTCCTGCCTGAAATATCGCAAGAGATATGAAATCGGCAGGCCGCGCTGCACTTCGAACTGGCTATAAAGACCTTCCCGCGCCCCTGTGAGAACGCTGCGCGACAAATCGGTCGCCAGGATCTCTACGCTCCAGCCGGTGAGGAGTTGGGCATCCTCATCGAGGATCATGGCGAGCGAATAGGGTTCCTGTCCGCTCGAACAGGCGCAGCACCAGATGCGGATTCGTCGGACATTGCGCCGCGCCTTGAGCAATTGCGGCAGAACGGTCTTACGGAAATTGTCGAACGGGACGCGATCGCGGAAAAAGAAGGTCTCGTTCGTCATCATCGCATCGACGATTTCCTGGCTGAGTTCGGGGTCGGCTCCGCTATTGAGACGGCGCATCAACCCGCCGAGGTCCGCAACGCCCGCGCGTTCTATTGTCGGCGCCAATCGGCTTTCCGCCAAATAAGACTTATCGGCATCGAGAGAGAGACCGGAAGAACGGCTGAGAAAGCGCCGCAGGGCATCGAAATCGGGGTTCATAGGGGTTTCTCGTGAACGAATCGTGGAGCGTTGAGCAATGCACAGACGTTTGCTGCGATCCTGCCGACCGGCAAGACGGCGTGCGCGAGGCCGTCGTTGACGACGGCACCAGGCATACCCCAAACAGTCGAGGACGCTGCATCCTGGGCAATGACCTTGCCGCCGGCTTCGACGATGGCACGAGAGCCAGCGAGTCCGTCTCTGCCCATCCCCGTCAGCATGATTCCGATAACGCCGGCGCCGTAACATCTGGCCGCGCTGCGAAACAACACGTCGACCGAAGGCTTGCAGAAATTTTCCGGTGGCTGGTCATCCAGAACGGTGACCGCCGAATCGCCGACGCGCGCAATGACGAGATGCAAATTACCCGGCGAAAGATAGATCTGCCCGTTTTGGACGGTTTCCCCCTGCCGTGCCGCGCGTGCCGGCAGGCCAGTGGATTTGTGAATATGCTCGGCAATGACATCGGTGAACTCCGAAGGAATATGCTGAACGACGAAGACGGGTACATGTTGCAAAACCGGCCTCAGCCCATCGAGGACGACGTCAAGCGCTTGCGGACCACCCGTCGATGCACCGATTACAATGGCTCTGCGGAGGGTGGAAGACTGCGTGTACGGCGGCAAGGCACTTCCGGCTGTTGGCGCTTGAGCAGGATTCGGAAAAGTCGGACGCCGAGCGATTTTTCCGGCGCCATTAAGTTCGCGCAGATTGCGTAAACTCATCTGCCCTTCCCGCTCTAAATTATCAGAATCGATCACGTTCATTATTTTGGATTGATTCAGTCCAAAATCATCGTGATCTGGTATGTCATCTGCGTGAAAAGGGCTGAAATTGCTCGGCGCTGTCGACATGGAAACAAGCTTCTCGGCGATTCCGCCGGATCGGATGGACCGCCCGGTCGGAGAATGGCGAACTCGGTTGTTTATGCGGTTCGGGCCTCCTGCGGCCGGTGGCATTCGATTGGCGGGCGAGACCCAAATCTTGCGATCTCGCGTTCAGATCAAGCCAATCTCCTCGAACTTCGATTGCACGATTTGCTTGTCGAATGGCTTCATGATGTACTCATCCGCGCCGGCGTGGATGGCGCGCGCGATATGCGCAACATCATTTTCGGTCGTGCAGAAGACGACCTTCGGCTTCAAACCGCCTGGCATCTTGCGGAGCTCGCGCAAGAACTCGAAACCGTCCATGACCGGCATATTCCAGTCAAGCAGAATGGCGTCGGGCATGAAGTGCGAGCAGGCGGCGAGTGCCTTGCTGCCGTCTTCGGCTTCCGCCGTCTGGAATTGCATGCCTTCCAGAATGCGTTTCGCCACTTTGCGGATTACGATCGAATCATCGACCACGAGAACTTTTTTCATCGTTGAACTCCAAGGTAATCGTTTGCTTCAGACCTGACGTGGGAAATCGAAAATTGCACGCATGTCGAGCTGCGGAAGGATCCCATCGTCCAGCCGATAGACCGCCTCTGTAAGCTTGGCTCTTTGCGGATCTAGATGCGGAGGCATCGGGATACGTGTCTTACCGTCGAGGATGATGACGGCGCCGACCTCGTCGACGACGAGTGCGAAGCTTTCGCCGCCGTGTTCCATGCCAATTGCAAGCGTCGCTTTGGAGGAGGCTTGTTCGGGAATCTGGAGGCGCCGGCGCAAACTGACTGCGGTGACGATCTTGCCGCGCAAATTGACCAGTCCAAGGATTTCGCGAGGCCCGAGCGGGACGGGAGTGACGGCTTCGATCTGGAAGACTGTCTGCACGCAATCGACAGGCAGCCCGAATTTCTCACCGCCGACGAATATGATGAAGCAATGGCGCTCGCCGGATGCGGCAAGATCGGCCTTCGGGCCGGTTTCCACCTCGGCTTGACGTTGAAGCGGACTCATGCGGCTACATCTCCGATAATGCGCGACTCGAGAGCATGTCTGTTGAGGTCATGCGACTCGAGAACTTCTCCGAGCATCGCTAAAAGTCCGGCACGGTCGAATTTGCCGACCGCACCATACATGCCGCTCGCCGCGGCAGCTTGCACTACGGCTGGTGCGGCATGCGCGGCCAAAGCGATGATCGGCACGGGGGGCCGGTGCGGATCCTCGTTCAACCTGCGTGCCAAGGCATAACCCGTCATGTCCGGCATATCCGTGTCTGTGATGATGGCATCGAATCGAGCGCCCTTCTCGATAAATCCGAGCGCCTCGTGTCCGGACGATGCGGTCGTCACCTGGTAGCCGGTTGCCTTGAGGAGCGGCGCCAGCATGTCGAGAAAGAAGGGCCTGTCATCGACGAGGAGTACGCGGAAGCGGTTGGCGAAACCTCGCGCGAAAGCGTTCGGACGGCCCATCTGCATAAAGTGTGTGGCATCTACGACCTCGACGATTTCATCGTCGATTTGCGCGGTGCCGATAATGCCAACCGAAGCGCCGGCGATTTCGATAGAAAGGCGCGCCTCCACCACGTCGATGATTTCATCAACGATCAGCCCCATGTTTTCGCCGCCGACGCCGAGAACGAGAATCGGATTGGCCGCCGCGATCGGCTGATTCTGAAGGGCAAAGACGTGAACGAGTGGCATGAGCTGCCCCTGGTGGCACGTGACGTACACGCCGTCCGAATGTTGAATTGCGGAAGCGGCAATCGATTCGATGCGCGAAATGAGCGAGAGCGGAATTGCCTTGAGGGCACCTGGCCCGGCGCGGAACAAGACGAACCTCATCTTCTCTTCCGTCGGGACGAACGCTTCGACCGTTCGGCCGGGTCCATAGTCAGTCGAGCGTACCAACCCGAGGTGAGCGGCGATCCCTATCGGATCGAGAATCAGAACGACCGAGCCGTCACCCAGTATCGTGTGGCCGGAAAAGGCTTCGATATGCGCGAGGGAAGCACCGAGCGGCTTGACGACGATTTCTTGCACATCGGAGACTGCATCGACGATGACTCCGAATGCGCATGTGCCCGCCTGCATCACGACGACGAGACCTCCGGCGTCGGAAGATGCTCCCTCCCGCTCGAGCCCTAGGATGGCGGCGAGGTTTGTGACCGGTACAACTTCATCGCGCAAACGCAAGAGGAGGCTGCCTTGCACCTTTTCGATCGAGTGGGGGCTCTCTTCGTCAATTCCTACGGCTTCGGTCACTGAGTGCTGCGGCAGAGCGAAGCGATGGCCGCCCGATTCGACGATCAAGGCCGGTGCTATTGCGAGCGTCAGCGGGATTCGCAGCGTGAACTTGGTTCCCTTGCCGGCCGTCGTGGACACCGAGACCGATCCCCCGATCGCTTCGATATTGCTTCGCACGACATCCAATCCGACGCCCCGGCCGGAAATACTCGTTACCGAGGCGGCTGTCGAAAAAGCCGGCGCAAAGATGAAGCGGTGGATTTCTTCCGGCGCCAAGCGCTCTATCTCGGCTGGCGTCGTGAGGCCGCGAGCCAGGGCGCGCGCCCGGATAGCCTCGACGGCGAGGCCGCGGCCGTCGTCGGAGACTTCGATCGTGATGTAGCCTGCTTCATGCGCGGCGCGCACGCTGATCGTGCCTGCTTCGGGCTTGTCGGCAGCCAATCGAACGTTCGCCGGCTCGATCCCGTGGTCTGCACAATTGCGCAGCAAATGCGTAAGGGGGTCTCGGATGAGATCGATGAGCTGGCGATCGAGCTCAGTATCCGCGCCTTTTACGACAAGGCGGAGCTTTTTCTTGGTTTCGATCGAGAGTTCCCGCACGAGCCGCGGCAAGCTTGAAAATAGCCGGCCCACCGGCTGCATGCGGGCGCGCATGACGGCATCCTGAAGATCCGTGGTCAAAGCGGAAAGCCGCTGCAGCGGCGCCTTGATGACAGTGTCTTCCTGATGCCGGGTGATTTCCAAAAGCTGGTTCCGGGTTAGGACCAGCTCGGACACGAGGGCCATGATGAGTTCGAGCGCACCGACCGCCACCCGAATCGTTTCGGACCGGCTGGCTTCGTTCGCATGAGCCAGCGGCGGCTGCGGGCTGGCCTTTACGTCAACAACCGGCGATTGGACCTCTGCGACAAGTTCCGTTGGGCCTTTGGCTGTCGGCGGCGACACATCCGTTGCCGCGACCTCGATCCGCATCGCCGTGATGAGGTCGTCGTCGTCACCAGCCGGCTCTTTTGCATCGCTTTCGAGCCAGGCAAGAATGAATTTGACGCGATCGACGGATGCGAGGATGAGCGAAACCATTTCTGGAGTCGCGGCAGCGCCGTCGCGCAAGCGCCCAATCATGGCTTCTGTCGCATGCGTGAGCTGTTCGAGCCGGGGCAGACCGAGGAAGCCGCAAGTTCCTTTGATCGTATGGATCAATCGGAAAATCTGCGCGACGATGGCCTTGTTACCGGGGTCGCTCTCGAAGAGAACCAACTGCTGGCCCGCGGCCTCGATGGACTCGGCCGTCTCGATCAAGAAGTCGTTGAGGAGTTCGTCCATAGTTCCGCCCAAGGATACATACGCAGACCCGTTGGATGGACTATCGCCACGAATGAGTTAAGGAGCCTTGAAAAAAACCGGATATTCCGGGCAAGGCGATAATGAGCTTCGATTTTTTTCGGGCCTTTGCTGTGGTTTGCCTGCTGCCGCCTGCGATCACTCGGGCTAAAATTCGCCTCGCCCACAGCAGATCTCCCAGCGTGAGGAAGAGTCGAGCCAAATCAGGCCTTCCCGATTTGGCCGAAAATGTCGATTGAAGTGACGGTCGAGATCGACGCACCCGTCGCGAACGATCAGACGTCGCAATGGGGCGCTTCTGCATCCCGAGCGGAGGCCTTCAAGCAACCGCCGATGCAACTGCTGCGACTGGCGCTGCTTCTATCGTAACCTTGTCCGCCGATGCGGCGACGACGATGCTCATATTGGCGGCGCGGGCGACAAGACCGGTATAGAAAGGCTGGATCCCTTGTGCATCGATGGTGTTCTTCTCAGGCTCGCCGGCCAGAAGCCGCTGCACGTGGCTAGCCAGGCGGGCATTCTGCCCAGTGGCTTCGACGCACATATTCGGAGCGTCATCGTCACCGCTGATGCGGACTTTGATCATGCCACCGCGCGGGATCGTCGCAGCTGCGATCAGGCATAGATTCAACACGAGTTTCACTTTGTTCTTCGGCATCAGCACCCGAGCCACGTCCCATTCCACTTGGGTTCGGTCGTCGGCCAGGAGCCCGCGCGCGACTTGCTCGGCATCGCCAGTGTCGATCGATGCGCCCGCCGAACCGGCTGCACCAAACGCCAGCCGGCAGAATTGCAGGCGGGCAGAGGCGTTCCGGGCGCTCTTTTTTATCAGATCGAGCGCAAAGCCGCGCATCTCGTCGTCCTTTTCTTCCTCGAGAACCTCGAGGCCATTGACGATCGCGCCGACTGGACTGATCACGTCATGGCAGATGCGCGAGCTGAGCAGAGCGGCCAGGTCGAGAGCATCGAGCGTAAAATTCGTCATATCGCATCCTTTTTGCGGGTTGGCGGAAAGGCGGTGACGCGGCTGTCTTGCCACGACATTGCCTGGGTTTACGCGCATTCAGACAAGTCGAGCTAGGCCAGCCGGTCCTCGCAATACCGGGGTAGAATGGCGCGCTCTTCTTGATTCGGGCAATTTTGCACCCGAATACTTAAGGAAAACGAATCAGATACCGAAATTGTGACGCACGTGGATTTTTGATAGCCTTGATATTTCCGGTTGCAAAGCGGATGTCCTATTTTGGGTCGTACGCTGGAGGAATCGCCGCGGCGCAGAGGGTTTTTGTGGAGCCTCATGCAGTGGTTTAATTTGTGCCAAGTTCCGGGTTCCAAGCGTGTGTCGTTCGAAACAACCGCCCCAGCGGCGCCGATCAACTCAGGCGGAAGCTCGGTCAAAAAGGGAGAAATGCCCAGTTGAATTTGCCCGAGGAGAAGGCATCCGGCCGCCGCAAAGCTGTACCCTCAGTTCGAGATTATGCTGCGATAGCTGAAATTTTTGCAAAGCTCGCAATCGAGGCCGGCGCTGCGGTGATGCGCGTCTACGAAACCGAGAGCCACGCGCGGATCAAACCCGATCAGAGCCCAGTTTGCGACGCAGATGTTGTTGCCGAGAGTATTATCCTTGGCGGGCTCGCGACCGATCTGCCGGATCTGCCGGTCTTGGCGGAAGAGGCCGCCTCGCGGGGGACGGCGGCGCCGCAAGGAAACGCCTTTATCCTTGTCGACCCGGTGGATGGGACGCTCGAATTCCTGAGTCATAGCAAGGAGTTCACGGTGAATATCGCGCTCGTCGTGGACGGCGAACCGCGCGTCGGTGTCATTTACGCGCCGGCTCTCGCAAAGCTCTGGATGGCCGGGCGCGAAGCTTTCGCCGTTTCCGTGGCTCCAGGGACGGAACTGCCGTCCGAAGCGGCGCGCCGCCCCATTCACGCGAGACGAGCCCCGGCGGCCGGATTGACCGCGCTGGCGAGCCGTTCGCATAGCGATGCGCAAACCGAAGCCTTTTTGGCGCAGCTGCCGATCCACGACCGCCGTTCAGCCGGATCTTCGTTGAAGTTCTGTGCCGTTGCCGAAGGTCAGGCCGATGTTTATCCCCGCTTCGGGCCGACAATGGAATGGGACACCGCCGCGGGCGATGCCATTCTGCGTGCTGCAGGCGGCCGCGTGCTCGATCCGGAGGGACAGCCTCTGCGCTACGGCAAGAGCGCCAGCAAATTCAGGAACGGCCCATTCATCGCCTGGGGCGATATGACAACTGCACCGCCCAAGCTCGACATCAAAACGGCGTAAATCATTCGTTATAGCGATCCGCGTAAATTGCAGCGGTCGGGACGCGTTCATGCCTCTGAGCCAGGACGACCGGCGCAGACCATGCCCAGCGCGTATTCTTGATCGATCGGGTGGAATCACCCGTTCGATCAAGATTACGCGCCAATTCAAAAAGTTGGAGCATGTCCTTGTCGGAAAAGTGGGGCCACTTTTCCGGGACATGCTCTAGCGCGAGAAGTGCGGGCTTGCCA
>JBKQHN010000030.1:0-29074 GCA_052148755.1 Beijerinckiaceae bacterium
CCGACGCGCGCTCTGCAAAGAGGATAAAGACACTCGAGGCTCGTGCGAACCGGAGCGTGGACCTCCGGTCCGCAGGGTAAATTCCATGCAACTTAATTGACCGAGGCCGCTCGAAACTACACGCAGCACCATGCAGCATTTAAAAGAAGCGATCCCACGAACGAAAAGGGCCGATCTCGCCCTCGTCGCCCGTGGTCTGTTCGAAAGCCGCGCCACAGCGCAGGAGGCGATCGCGGCGGGCCTTGTGCGCTCCGACGGCAGGACGATCCGCAAGGCGTCCGAACCGATTGGCACTGAGGCGCAACTCGAAGCCGAAGCGCCCTATCCCTGGGTGTCGCGCGGCGGCGTCAAACTCGCCGCGGCGCTCGACGCCTTCTCGTTCGATCCGCAAGACCGCGTCTGTCTCGACATCGGCGCGTCGACCGGCGGCTTCACCGACGTCCTGCTCGCCCGCGGCGCCGCGCATGTCTTTGCCGTCGATGTCGGCCACGGCCAATTGCATGGCAAACTGAAGGACGATCCGCGCGTCGCCGCGCGGGAAGGGATGGACGCCCGCAAGCTCACCAAATCCGACTTCAATCGGCCGATTTCGATGATCACCTGCGATGTCAGCTTCATCTCGCTGAAGCTCGTGCTCCCTGCCCTGCTGCCGCTCGCCGGAGAGAACGCCTTGCTGGCGGCTCTGATCAAGCCGCAATTCGAGGTCGGCCCCGCTCTCGTGGTGAAGGGCATCGTCAAAGACGACAGCGCCCGCGAACGCGTCTGCCGAGACATCTCGACTCATCTGCAAAATGCCGGCTGGCGAGTCGCCGGACTCATCGCCTCACCGATCGAAGGCGGCGACGGCAACCGCGAATATCTCATTGGCGCTAGAGCATTTTCAAGCGAAGTGGACGCCGGTTCGCGTGAAGAAAATGCGTCAAAACAAAGACCTAGAGCCCCGTTTCGATTCTATCGAAACGGAGAAGGCTCTGGCCGCGCATGATTGATCTCGCAGCGCGTCTCAACATCGACCGTCTGGGCCAGCGCGGCGAAGGCATTGCGCAAGGCGTGGATGGCCTCATCTTCGTCCCCTATGCGCTTGCCGGCGAAACCATCCTTGCCGAAGTCGACGGCACGCGCGGCCGTCTCGTCGAAGTCCTCATCCCGAGCCCCGAGCGGATCGCCGCCTTTTGCCCGCATTATGGAACATGCGGCGGATGTGCCGTCCAAACGCTCGCAGCTCCAGCCTATGCGGCGTGGAAGCGCGGCCTGCTTGTAGAAGCTCTCCGGCACGTCAAGATCACGGCGGACGTCGGCGAGCTCGTCGATGCGCATGGCAAAGGGCGACGGCGCGCCAGCTTTCACGCGCGTTACGACGATCGCGGCAAAGCCAAAGTGGGCTTCATGCAGGCCCGCGCGCATGACATCGTCGAGCTCGACTCCTGTCCGATCCTGGCGCCCTCGATGGAGGGGGCGATCGCTGCGGCGCGGGCGCTCGCAACAGCTTTGAAAGCATCGCAGAAGCCGCTCGACATCGCCGTAACTGCAACCTTGAGCGGGCTCGACATCGACATCCGGGGGCACGGACCGCTCGATGACGCCGCCACGCAGCGGCTCATCCGGATAGCCGAGCTGCACGATCTCGCGCGGCTTTGCAACCATGGCCAGCGTCTCATCGAACGGCGGGCGCCGATCCTGCGCATGGGTCGCGCCGAAGTCTGCCCGCCGCCCGGCGCCTTCCTGCAAGCCACCGAGACCGGCGAAGAAGCCCTCGCAGCAGGCGTCTGCCGCGCGCTTGCGGGTGCCCGCAAGATTGCCGATCTTTTCGCCGGACTCGGCACATTCACGCTGCGCTTAGCCGAAAGCGCGCGCGTCCATGCCGTGGACTTCGAGGAAACCTCGCTGACAGCCCTTATGAAAGCGGCGCGTGCGACGGCGGGCCTGCAGGACGTGACGATCGAGCGGCGCGACCTCATTCGCCGCCCGCTCGAGGCAAGTGAGCTTGCAGCCTTTGACGCGGTCGTATTCGATCCGCCGCGCGCAGGCGCAGAGACGCAAGCCGCAGCCTTGGCAGGCTCCGCGGTTCGCCTCGTTATCGCCGTCTCCTGCAATGTGCAGAGCTTTGCCCGCGACGCAGCACTTCTATGCGCGGGCGGTTATGAAATCTCGAGCCTCACGCCGTTCGATCAATTCCGCCATTCGCCGCATGTCGAAATTATCGGCGTCTTCCGGCGCCCGGCGCCATCGCGGCGGCGGAAGCTTTTGGGATAGCGCAGGGGGGTGGGGTGGTCCGACGCGCCCATCCGCTCAAAACGCCTTCGGCAGGCTGGCTTGCCGCAATATGGCATTGGCGGCGTGCCGGCTCGGGATAGAGGGCGATCGGGTGAAGGGCGCCATCGTCCTCGTCCTTCGAGACGGCCCTTTCAGGGCCTCCTCAGGATGAGGAAATGGCTCACCCGATTGCCCCGGCCACATGGCCTGCTAGACTAAGCTCATGACCCGCGACCCCAGCGCTTCCGCTTCCCGGCTCGAGATTTTGCCCCGCCTTGCAGCGATCGTCGGGCCTAAGAACCTCATCACCGATGCAGCCGATATGAGCGCCTATCTCGTCGAGCCGCGCGGTCTCTTCAAAGGCAAGGCCCTGTGTGTCGTGCGTCCGGGCACGAGCGCCGAAGTCGCGGCCATTGTCGCGCTCTGCGACGAGACGGGCACGAGGCTCGTCCCGCAAGGCGGCAATACCGGCCTTGTCGGCGGGCAAGTCCCGTATGAGCGCGGCGATGAGATCGTCTTGTCGCTATTGCGTCTCAACCGGTTGCGGGAGATCGATCCTTTTTCGAATACGATGATTGTCGAGGCCGGCATGACGCTGGCGCAAGTGCAAGCCGAGGCCGATGCGGTGGAGCGCACTTTCCCTCTCTCGCTTGCCGCCGAAGGCTCTTGCACGATCGGCGGCAATCTCGCCACCAATGCCGGCGGCACGGCGGTACTTGCCTACGGCAATGCGCGCGACCTGGTGCTGGGCATAGAAGTCGTACTCGCCGATGGCCGCATCCTCTCCGACCTGTCGAAATTGCGGAAGGACAATACGGGCTACGATCTGAAACATCTGTTCATGGGTTCGGAAGGAACCCTCGGCATCATCACTGCGGCGGTCCTGAAACTTTATCCCAAACCGCGCGCGGTCGCGACGGGTTTCGTCGGCCTCGCCGATCCCGGGCATGCTTTGAGTTTTCTCGACCTTGCCCGCGATAGGACGGGTGGCGAGCTCAAGACCTTCGAACTCATCCCGCGCATCGGCATCACTTCGCTTCTGAAGCATATGGATCATGTGCGCGATCCGCTGCCGAATCCTTCGCCCTGGTATGTGCTGATCGAGCTCGCCTCGCAAAGCGAGGGGCTCGAACAACGCCTCCTCGATCTTCTCGAAAACGCGGCAGAAACCGGCGTTATCCTTAACGCGGCGATCGCCGCCTCGCTCGAGCAGCGCAAAGACTTCTGGCGCCTGCGCGAACTCTTATCCGAAGTGCAGGGACGCGAGGGCGGTTCGATCAAACATGATGTTTCGGTCCCCATCGCCGATGTTCCGAGTTTTCTCGAGGAAGTCGAAGAGGCCGTGACGTTCGCTGTTCGCGGCGCAAGGCTGTTCGCCTTCGGCCATCTCGGCGACGGCAATATTCATTGCAACGTGTCGCAGCCGATCGGCACCGACACGGCAGGCTTTCTGGCGCGTTGGGACGAAGTCAATGAAATCGTTAATGCAATTGTCGTCGCGCGCCATGGATCGATTGCCGCCGAACATGGAATCGGCCGTCTCAAACGGCACCTCTTACGCAGCGTCAAAGATCCCGTCGCCCTCGACGTCATGCGGGCGCTGAAGCGGACGCTCGATCCCAAAGGGATTCTCAATCCAGGCAAGCTGCTGGATTGACGACACCAGTGCAGATCGCCCTTTCGCCTGCAACGAGACCGCTCGACCGGCGAGAGCCCCTACTCGCAGAAACTTGCCTTACGTAGAAAGAAATGAAAATTTTCGAAATCTCTTTCTGGTCCAAGCGTTTCGAGAAACTTATTATTATCTTTCTGGCGCTTAATATCCTCGAACGGGCGCGCTTTCCGAACGAGTGGAAACCGGTTATTCGCGAGAACAAGCGCACAGGCAAGATGTTAGGGCATTTTCGTACGGCAAATCGGCATCCACTTTGCCCGAGAATATCCTGCAAAAGGGGCTGAGACGTCAGCGATGACCCAAAATGCCGTCAAAGATGCAAAATCGACGAAATCGGCTGCTTATTCCGAACTCGACAAAAGCCGGGAGCTGGCCGAAGCCATCGTCAATCCAACTTCCGGTCTTGCCAACGATTACCTGAATCTATTTAACGAGATCGTTATGTTAATCGAGCAGCTGCCAGCGATGCCGGAGCTGATCGAAGACATATTGCGCTGGCGTCCCGTCACCTATCAAGATTATTTCGCCCTTTCGGTCCTCCCCGGACGCACTTCCGCGCTCGACGCCTATGCGACCCTGGACGGCAATTTCCGCCGGGATTTCGAAATCGTCGTCGCCGATCTCGACCGGCGGGCGGTCGGAGCCGTGGTCGCAATTCGCCGGCACTACAAGGCGACCGGTGTCGTATCGCCCGAATCCATGGCAAGTATCTGCGAGCGTGCCGGCGAGGCGCTGCGGGAAGTGCTTTTGAAAGCGACGGGCCTCGTTAACCATGGCACCTGCTCGCCGCATGAATCCGAGCAGGCGCGTGCCGACCGTTTGCTGTATAGCAAACTCCGTCGCGCCGGCTAGATCATGTTCTCAACGCAAGAGTGGACCTAATTTTCCGGGAAGTGGTCGGGGCGCACGTCCAGTGGCCGTTTTCGTCTGCGCTGTGCATGTAACGAGTGGGTTGCCGACCGGAGGTCCGCGGTCCGGAGCGCGGACCTCCGGTCCGCAAAAAAAACTCAAGTGTCTTCATCCTCAATTTGAATGACGTGAGCCACTGAAGCCCTCAGGCGACCGCTTTGCGCTTGAGAAAAACCTTGAAAGCAGCGCGCGCTTCCGCGGTTTGCATAGCCGCCTTGAAGGCCGCCACTTCAGCCTCCATACGCTCGAGGATTTCATCACGGTCGCCGCGCATCAGCCGGCGTGCCGCCCGCAACGCATCCAGCGGCCTGGTCGCGAGCCGTTCGGCTTGTTTCAGTGCGTGGAAGAACAGCGAATCCGACGGCACGACCTCATTGGCAATACCGAGCTGCACAGCCTCTTGAGATCCGAATTTCTCCCCCAAAAGCATGAGTTGCACCGCTTTCACCATTCCGACGCGGCGCGGCACGAGAAACGTCGAGCAGGCATCCGGCACGAGCCCCGTATCGATGAAGGGCATAACGAAGGTCGCGCCAGGTGCAACATAGACGAGATCGCAATGAAACAGCATCGTCGTGCCGACACCTGCGGCAACTCCTTCGACCGCAGCAACGATCGGCGTGTCACAAAGCACTAAGGTCTTGATGAAATCAAAGGCTGCGATATTTGCACCTTCGCTCACTTCGCTCAGGAAATCGTGGATATCGCTGCCGGCGGTAAACGTGCCGGAGGACCCGCACAGAAGGATGGCGTTGACGTTTCGATCGTCATCGGCCTCACGTATGGCCTCGATCATGGCGCGGAACATGCCGCGGGTCAGAGCGTTCTTCTTGGTCGGCCGATTGAAGATGATCTTGAACACGTGGCCGTGGCGTTCGATCACCAATTCGCTCGTCATCGCGAGACCCCCAGTTTAGCCCTCCAAGCGGGCTACCCGACCGCGGCCTTCAACCGGCGCGTGCCAGGAATTCGGCATGAACGGAGGCAGCGCCTTCCCTTATGCTCAACTCCAGTCCGCCGGCGCCGCTCGCGACATGGTCGGCGAAGAAACGCGCCACCGCAATGCGCCGCAAAAAGGCCGGATCGTCGTCTCCTTCAAGCGCCATATGATGCGCCGCAAATGCGCCGCGCGCCAAAGCTGTGCCGCCGCGAGCATAAGCAAACAGGCGCAAATAGCCGCTTGCACCCGCGAGCGCGTCGTTCGGCCGTGCCTTCAGCGCTTCAATCATGTAGTTTGTTGTGCGTTCGAAGGACAAGACAGCCTCCGAGAGCCGCAGATTCATGTGTCCGAAACTCTCGACATTGGCGCTGCGCAGATCTTCCAGCACCGCGCGCATGTCGGCGATCTCGCGCTTCACAACTTCGCCGCCGGACAGACCGAGCTTGCGTTGGACGAGATCGATCGCTTGAATCCCGTTCGTCCCTTCATAGATCGCGGCAATGCGCGCATCGCGATAATATTGCGCCGCACCCGTCTCTTCGATGAAACCCATGCCGCCATGCACCTGGATCCCCAGCGAAGCGACTTCATTGGCGATATCCGTGGAAAAGGCCTTGGCGATCGGCGTCAAGAGACTCGCTCGTTCGTAGCCCTGTTTGCGCTCGGCTTCATCGCGCCCGCGGCGGGCAAGATCAAGCGAGGCCGCCGTCAAGAAGCAGAGCGCCCGCGCGGCCGAGGTCAAAGCTTGCATCGTCATTAGCATGCGCTGCACATCGGGATGCATAGAGATGACGCTCATTTGCCCCCCGGCCTCGCCGAGTGAGCGGCCCTGGCGGCGCTCCTGCGCATAAGCGACCGCTTGCTGTGTCGCCCGATCTGCGATGGCGACGCCTTGAATGCCGACATTGAGCCGCGCGTTGTTCATCATGGTGAACATGCAGGCTAGGCCTTTGTTTTCCTCGCCTATCAGAAACCCGATCGCGCCACCGTGGTCGCCAAAGGCCAATGTGCAAGTGGGCGACGCATGAATGCCAAGCTTATGCTCCAGGCCGACGCAATACACATCATTGCGGGAGCCGAGCGAGCCGTCTTCGTTGACAAGGAATTTCGGCACGAGGAAGAGCGATATTCCGCGTGTGCCAGGCGGCGCATCCGGCAGCCGGGCAAGCACCAGATGGACGATATTGTCGGTCAGATCATGTTCGCCGTAGGTGATGAAAATCTTCGATCCGAAGATCTTGTAAGTTCCATCCGTCTGTCGTTCAGCCCGTGCGCGCAAAGCATTGAGATCAGAGCCGGCTTGCGGTTCCGTCAAGTTCATTGTGCCGGTCCATTCGCCCGAAACGACTTTTTCGAGATAGCGCGCTTTCAGACTTTCGGAGCCATGTGCCTCGAGCGCGTCAATTGCGCCTCCCGTGAGCATGGGACAAAGTGCAAATGCCATATTGGAGGCATTCCACATTTCGGCACAAGCGGCGTTGACGAGGATCGGCAGGCCCATGCCGCCATATTCGACGGACGCTGCGAGGGCACCCCAACCGCCTTCGCGCCATTGCCGGTAGGCTGCGGGCCAGCCGGGCGCCGTCTGCACGACATGACCGTCAAGCTTGGCGCCTTGGAGATCGCCAATGCGGTTCAGCGGCGCGAGGATATTCTCGGCAAGTCTTGCTGCCTCGGTGAGGGTTGCGTCGAGCGTGCCGCCGTCGAGTTCGGGACAAAGGCCCGCCGCAAGACCCTGGGCTAGCCCTGCTTCATGCAACATCGAAAAACGCATATCGGAGATCGGGGCGCGGTACGTCATCAGGCTTCCTTAAAATGCTTTCGGTAGTGCGGTCGCAGTATAGAGCCTCGTCTAGACCGCGACCAAGACATCATTTAGATCACGGGTTGCAAGTGCTGGCTGCTGCCCCGCGTTCGACTATTCGCGAGTTCTTCGGCGAGCGAATATTCGAATGAAGAAAACAGGTTTTCCTCTGCGACTTGGGCCATCCCAGTTCGGGGGATCAGCCGGACCTTTTTTCCCGCAATCATTGTGGCGATTATGGCTTGCGGAAACGCCACCTTGATATAGCACAATCGGCAGGATTGATCCGCTAACCGGTATCGAGAAATCCAGCCTTGAGTCGAGTCAAAATGAAGCGCGACGATCCCGCAAGTTCGCCAAACGTGAGATATCCCACTCTGAGGCGTCCGGCCGAACCGGAATATGTGCTGGAAGCTGCGCAGATCTTGTGCCAGGGCGGACTCGTGGCCTTTCCCACCGAAACGGTCTATGGCCTCGGCGCCGATGCGACTTCGAATGCTGCTGTCGCGAAGATCTATGCTGCAAAGCGTCGCCCCGAGTTCAATCCCCTGATCGCGCATGTCGTGGATCTCGCCGCCGCACAAGCGCAGGGCGTCTTTACGCCCGAAGCGCAGGCGCTGGCGCAGTCCTTCTGGCCGGGGCCTCTGACCCTGGTCGTTCCGCTCGCGCAAAACGCCACAGTCTGCGATTTGGCCCGCGCCGGCCTCGATTCCGTCGCCTTGCGCGTTCCGGCGCATTCTGTCGCGCTGAGCCTGCTTAACGCCGTCGGACGGCCACTGGCGGCGCCTTCAGCCAATCTCTCGGGCCATGTGAGCCCCGTCACCGCCGATCACGTGCTCGCAGATCTCGATGGCGCGGTCGATCTCGTTCTCGATGGCGGCCACTGCCCGGTTGGTCTCGAATCGACGATCATCGCATGCCTGGACGGCAGCCCGCGCCTGTTGCGGCCGGGCGGTGTGCCACGCGGCGCGATCGAAACTCTCCTGCAAAGAAAACTGGCCGGACCGAGCGGCGGAGTGGTTCGCGCGCCAGGCTTGCTCACCTCGCATTATGCGCCGCGGGCCCGTTTACGGCTGGCTGCAACGAGCCTGGCGCCAGGCGAATGCGGCCTCGATTTCGGCGGTGTCTTTCCAAGCAGCGCGCGCGTGCTCGACCTTTCGCCGCGGCACGACCTCGCCGAAGCCGCCGCCAATCTCTTCCACCATTTGCGGGCGCTCGATTGCCTCGCGGCGGATGTAATCGCTGTCGCACCGATCGAGGAATCCGGCCTTGGCGAAGCAATTAATGATCGACTGCGCCGCGCCGCCGCCGAACGTCCAAAATAATTAGCACCGGCACTGCAGCAGAAAGCCGCGATTCATCTGGCCTTCACACATCTTGCTGGTTGCGCCTTGGCCTGCCAAGATGAAACCTTGACATAGCGCGGCGCCATGACCTCGTCACACGACCCATCGCAGTCTCATTCGTCCGCGGCTTGTCGTACTTGGCCGATATTGCAAGCTTTTGCCGGCTATCGTGCGTCCTTCATCTCGGCAGATCTCGTCGCCGGACTGACGCTCGCCGCGATTGCTGTCCCCGAACAAATGGCCACGGCGAAATTGGCCGGCTTTCCGCCGCAGGCCGGTTTCTTTGTGTTCATTGCGGGGTCTATCGCCTTCGCCATCTTCGGCAACAATCGGCTCTTGTCTTGCGGCGCCGATTCGACGATTGCGCCAATCTTCGCCGGCGGCCTAGGGGCGCTCGCCGCTGCTGGCAGCCCCGAATATTACTCTTTCGCCGCCGCCGTCGCCTTGATGGTCGGCGGCCTGCTCGTTGCCGCTGGTCTTTTCCGGCTTGATCGGATCGCCGATCTTTTGTCGCAACCCGTGATGATAGGCTTCCTTGCTGGTATCGCGGCCCATATCACGGTTTCACAATTGCCGAGCCTGTTGGGCCTTGCCGCACCAGACGGTTCGCTGCCGCAGAAAATCGCAATTCTCGCGGCTAAAATCGCGCAGGCCAATTGGGTGACACTGGCAATCGGCGGCGGCGTCTTCGCCCTCGTTTCCATATCCGAATTGATCAGCGCGCGTCTGCCGGGCGCCTTGATCGGCCTCGCCGCGGCAACTATTGCCGTCGCCTTCTTCGGTCTCGGCGCGCAGGGCGTCGCGGTTCTAGGCACGATCGACACAGCTTGGCCGGCTTTGCAAATGCCAAACGTCGCTGTCGCAGATCTTGTCAAGCTCGGCTCTTTGAGCTTCATCCTCGGCGTCATCATCATGGTGCAGACCGCCGCCACGACACGATCTTTTCCGTCGGGACACAACGAACCGCCTGATATTTGCCGCGATTTCATCGGCGTCGGCGCCGGCTGCGGACTGGCCGCGGCGATCGGCGCTTTCCCGGTGAATGCCAGCCCGCCGCGCACGGCGACGCTCTTCGAGACCGGCGCCCGCTCCCAGCTTGCCGGCCTTTTTGCCGCCGCTCTCATCACCATGCTGCTTGCCTATGGAGGTGCGCTTCTCCGCAATGTGCCGATTGCGGCTCTGGCCGGCGTCCTGCTGTTCGTCGCGCTGAAACTCGTCAGGCTCCGGCAAATCCTGACAATCTTTCGCCAGTCATTTCCCGAATTCATGCTGATCCTCGCAACGGCGGCGGCAATCATCGTCCTGCCGATCGAGGAAGGTGCGGCGACAGGCATCGTGCTCTCGCTGCTGCAGGGTATCTGGAGCACGACACGCGCCCGCATTGTTCTGTTCGAACATGTTCCGGGCACCTCCATCTGGTGGCCGGTCAAAATGCGCCGCCCGACCGAACATCAACCAGGCGTCCTTGTTCTCGGCTTTCCGGCGCCTTTGTCTTTCCTCAATGCCGATCATTTCCGTCACGATGTCGAGGCGGCTTTGCGCGATGCACCGGACCGGACACGCCTTCTCGTCATCGAAGCCGCGGGCATTCTCGAAGTGGACTTTACCGCGGCGCAAGTTCTGCGCGACCTCATTGAGGATTGCCGCACCAAAGAGATCGATGTCGCCGTCGCGCGGCTCGAATCATTGCGCGCGCAAGACGCGCTGACGCGTTTCGGCATAGAGGAAGCGCTTGGACGCGATCACATCTTCCACAGCGTCGATGAAGCCGTGCGCGCCTTGGTCGGCTCGGAAGCGAAGCAAGACTCTTGAGGCGGCCCGCGCCTAGCCCGCACTCGACGCCTAGCGCTTCAAAGGACGACCATCCGGCTTGCATAAGAAGTTTAAGCGGCTAGGCAAACGTTGATCTTTCCGAGTAATCGCGGCAAATCGACAGGCTTGGTGTCAAAATCCGAGCATCCGATTTCGACGCTTTTGGCGCGATCGCTCGAAAGGGCGTGGGCTGTCAGAGCAATTACTGGAATCATGGCGGTGTCAGGGTCGGCCTTAATCAGTTGAGTGGCCTCCCAGCCGTCCATCTCGCCAAGGGCGACATCCATCAAGATCAAGTCGGGACGCTCCTGCGACGCCATCGCGACGCCTGTTGGTCCGTCAATGGCGCAGCAGACCTCGAAGCCTTGCCGCGTCAAGCGACGGGTCAACATGTCGCGATTGGCCTCATTGTCTTCAACCAGCAATATCTTAGGCATTGACGGCGGCCTTCTCAGACGGACGATTCGATAATCTGGCGTCGGCATCTCCGGCTGGAGGAGCGAGAACGGCGCGCAAGTCTCTGCTTGCGGCTTCCGCGGCGGCAAGGGCGGCCGTGACGGTCTCCCGTTGGGGTTCGTCGTCAAACGCCGCGCCGCCCGCAATCGCCGGCAGCCGAATTGTGAAGCAGGAGCCGACGCCAAGCTCGCTTTCGACCGAGATGTCGCCTTGCAGCAAAGTGCAAAGCTTCTTGCTGAGCGACAATCCCAAATTCGCGCCACCATACTTGGTGGCGCTGGTGTCGCCGGCAATATTGAACTGGTCAAACAGCGTCGCGAACCTCTCTTTGGCAATGCCGACGCCTGTATCGCGCACCTTGACGACGACTTGATCGCCTTGCGGTCCGCGAATGCGAGAGGCTTCAAGGGTGATCTTGCCGCCCTGTGTATGCTTGACGGCATTTTCAAGAAGCTCGCCGACCGTTTGACTCAGCTTTCGGACATCCGTGTAAATCGTGCCGAGCCCCGCGTCCGTTTCCATCACGAGTTCGTTGTCGGTCTGTCGCGCCGCTTGCTGATAGGGTGCCGCAGCCTGTCGCAACAGAATTTCGCAATCTGCGACTTCATTGAACACTTCCATCTTGCCTGCGTCGATCTTCGAGTGGTCGAGAACTTCATTCACGAGCTTGAGGAGATAATGGCCCGCTTCGTGAATCTTCTTCAGATCAGAGACGCATGTTTCGTCGTTTTCGTCAGCCGCATCTTCGAGCAGTAATTCGCTATAACCAATGACCGCATTGAGCGGCGTACGCAATTCGTGACTCATTTTGGCAACGAAGTCGCTTTTGGCGGCGCCGGCGCGCTGCGCATCGTCGGTGGCCTGACGCAACGCCGCGGCAGTGATTTCATGCTCCCGCATCTCGGCTTCCAACTCAACCTGGGAGGCTAGAGCATTCGCATGGGACAGGGCCATCATCGTCACATAAAGCGCCGCCGCGGTCGTCGAGATGATCCCCAAAGCCTGCGTCGCCGCCAAGGACATCCCGCTGCTTGCTGGATGGCCGGCATTGTAAAGATAGAAGAAAATCGCGATGCTAACGGCTAGTTGCGAAAGAATGATGATCCGCATCCTCGGTAATGAACCAATATAAAAGAACGCCAGCAATGGAACTGTCAAAATCCAGGCAAGCGTCGGCGAACTAACACCGCCGTAAAAGTAACAATTCAAGAGAATACAAAATATCAAATTCTCAATCGACAAACAAACAAGTAGATTATAATACCCGGTGGCGCGCAGAACAAAAGGGTAAAGCCAGAATGAAGTTATCAAGACGACAAGGATAAATATATCATAGCCAGGCGTTGGATTACACAAATAGAGAGCAAGTGGAACCGTATTGCCAATTAGTGGACCAAACATGTGACTGTAGCAAAACATGCGCGCCTGTCTGCGCATTTCGCGATCGGCAGCGAGCGCCGGAGGAATAAACCAGTCTACAACATCGTTCAACTTGGCGAGTGTCGCGTCCGTCAACATTTTCTCGATCGCCTTAGGATAGTTTCGCAGTCTTGTTGCCAATTTTAGGGGCTGTGTGTTTCAAAATCGTCAATTTCGGCCTCTATTCCATTAGAAAATGTCAGCGTTCGTAATTCCTTCGCAATCATCAAGGGAAACTCGACTCCTAATCCTTTATTATTCATTTTTGGAGAAGTTTGGTTGCAGGCTAAAAGTTTCTATTGCTTCACGAAAAAAGAAGGGCCGCCATACGATAGATCGGCGCGTTGCTTTGTGCATGCGTCGTCCCATTTGAGATCGCCGCCCGATGAGGTCCCGGAAGAGGGGACGCACTTTTACGATTTTTAGGTATCGCACATAGGCGATATCTCATGAATTTAGATATTCGATATTTCGGATGTCTCGTGAAGGATATCCTCCAATTCATTGACTAAGCCCGTATTTTTAGCGATCTGGTCAGTCCTGATACGTGCTTGCGCCAGAAGCAGCCGTGGCCACGGCCCGTCTTCGTTCTTGCGACGACATATCGCAGCGGCCAAGCATCAAAATCGGCCGGGAACGGTAAAGAGATGGCGACCCGCCTTCGTTCGCCAAGTTGATTGAAATCCGCGCCACGTTGGGAATTTCAGCCCGAGCCGCGCTTTCGGAGAAACGCTGTTATGCCGTCAATGTGCAGTAAGATCTGGAGCGTAACTATATATTAAAAGCCTTTTGCTTAGGTTCCTTTGCGGAACAAGCGCGGGCAGATGATGAACCCTCAGCGGACGCCTGCGGTCGCAAGTATGGGGGCGAGTATGGTATCGAGTACGGTATTCGGACGCTTTATGGCGGCGATAGACTGGTTCATACCCGAGGCTACAAAATCAGAACGGATCGAGCTAACCGTCGCAAGAAATTTCGTTTTCACCCATATTGCCGGCCCCCTGCTCTCACAGTCGATCAGCTGGTTTCTTTACAGAACAGATCCTCAGCCAGGGCTGGTCTGCTGGACGATAATCGTCTGCATTTTGAGCTTTTGGCTTCTGCCGTTCGTGCTTAAATTTTCCGGAAACTTGCCGCTTTCGGCGGCGTTTTCGGTTGAGCTATTGGCCTTCACGACGCTGTTCGCCGCCTACCATTACGGCGGTGTCAGTTCGCCATTCCTGCCCTGGCTCCTTATCAGCCTGTTGCTTGGTTTTTTCTATCTGTCCAACCGCCCTTGGATGGTGGTTGGCATGTTCGCCGTGAACATGGGGGTGTTCGCCGCAGCCTTTCTTGCCTTTGGCTTTCCCGACCGGGTTCCATTGTCGCAATTGTCAACCGTGGGCTGGTTTTCAATTCTCTCCGCAACCATCTACATGTCATGGATGGCGATCTTCTACGCCAATATCATGTCGATGCGTTCGGATCTCGAACGCGAGGGAGAGGCGCATCGAGCAACGGCGATCCGCCTCATCCGAGCAAAAGAGTTCGCGGACGCCGCCAATCGCGCCAAATCCATTTTTCTCTCCAAGATGAGTCACGAATTTCGCACGCCCCTCAATGCCGTCATCGGCTACAGCGAAATCATGCTCGAAGATGCCGAATTGTCGGAAGTTGGCCGCAACAGAAAGGCTGATCTCGAGCGCATCAAAGCGGCTGGCAAACATCTCTTGTCTCTCGTCACCGACGTTCTCGACATTTCAAAAATCGAATCGAATTTTGTCGAACTCAAGATCGAGACTTTTGACCTCACCTCGCTCATCGATGACATCGTCTCGACGAGCCGCCCTATGGTCTCGGCCAAGCAGAACCGCCTGATCGTCCACCGCCCGGCCAACCTCGGGAGCGCGACAACCGATCAGACCAAATTGCGGCAGGTGGTGCTAAACCTGATGAGCAACGCTACCAAATTCACCAAAAGCGGTTCCATCGTCTTGTCGGCAATGCGCGAGCGCAGGACGTCCGGAGACTGGATCGAAATTACGGTTTCCGACACCGGAATCGGCATGTCGAAGGACGAGATGACCAAGCTCTTCCAGAACTTCAGTCAGGCTTCCGCCGAAACATCCAGCAAATACGGCGGCACGGGTCTTGGACTTTCCATCAGTCAGAAATTTTGCACTCTGATGGGCGGCGACATCACCGTCACGAGCGAAATTGGCCAAGGCTCGACATTCCGGGTTTGCGTCCCCGCAAAAAGGAACATCGAGCCTGCGTCCACCGCCTGCGCAGCCGCTCGGCGCAGCGCATCGTCTGATTCCGCATTTGCGCTCTGAGGTCCGAGGATGTCGAATTTGTCCTTGAACCCTTCATCGGAGGTCATGCCGATCGATCCAGCGGGCAACGCTGACGCCGGCGAGCGGCAGGCTCAGAAGCATCCGCGCATTCTTGTTGTCGACGACGTCGTCGACAACCGCATCATTCTCGCCCGTCGGTTTCAAAGGCGTAATTTCGACATTGTCGAAGCGGATTGCGGAACGAGGGCTCTCGAACTTATCGCAGACGGCGCATTCGACGCGATTCTTCTCGACGTCATGATGCCCGACATGAGCGGCCTCGAGGTCTTACGAAGAATACGCCTGAAGCATTCCCCTGACTCCCTTCCGGTCATCATGGTCACGGGCAACAACCAAAGCGCCGACATCGTCCAAGCCCTGGAAATGGGCGCCAATGATTACGTCGCCAAGCCGATTGATTTTGCAGTTGCGCTTGCGCGGGTCAATGCCCAAGTGGAGCGCAAGCGTACAAGCGCCTCGCTCGCATTGGCCAATGCCACGCTGAGCCGGACGAACGAGCAACTCAAGGATGAAATTGCAAATCGGCAGCGTTCCGAAGCGCGAACGCAATATCTCGCCTATCATGACTCATTGACGGGACTTGGCAACCGACTGCTTTTCCACGAGGAGTTGCAGCGCGCGCTGCACGAATCGCGCATGACCGAGGACTCTTTGGCAGTTCTCTTGGTGGATCTCGACGGATTCAAGGGCGTCAACGACATGTTCGGCCATTCCGTCGGCGACGCTCTGCTGAAGGCGCTCGCCAGCCGGATGCTCGACAGCCTCGGAAACTCGGTTCGTATCGCGCGCCTTGGTGGCGATGAATTCGGCATCTTGCAATTATTTTCCAAACAGCCTGAAAGCGCCGTGTCGCTCGCCAATGAGATTATTGAGCTTATCAGCACGCCATGTCGGATCGATCCGCATAATCTGACGATCAGCGCCAGCATTGGCATTGCCGTCGCCAATGGCGAACACGACATAGAATCTTTGCTCAAGTGCGCCGATCTCGCGATGTATCGCGCCAAGGTGGATGCGTGCGGCGCTTACCGGATCTTCGATCCGGAGATGGATGCGGCGGCGCAGGCGGCGCTGCGCCTCAAACAGGAGATGCGCAACGCTCTGGCGAAGGGAACTTTTGAACTCCATTATCAGCCCATTGTTTCAATTGATTCAAGACAGGTCACGGCGTGCGAAGCACTGCTGCGCTGGAATCACGAAGAACTCGGCTGGATCTCACCCGATGAGTTCGTTCCCGTGGCGGAAAATACCGGATTGATTGTGCAACTCGGAGAATGGGTGCTTCGCACTGCTTGCGCCGAAGCGGTCAGCTGGCCGGCTTCCGTCAAGATAGCGGTCAACCTTTCGCCCGTTCAGTTCCAGAACGGCAAGCTGGTCGCCACCGTGTTTAGCGCTCTTGCCGCTTCCGGCCTCGACCCATCGCGACTGGAGCTCGAGATTACAGAATCCGTACTGCTGGACAAGACCGATCGCAATGCGACGATCCTGAACCAATTGCGCGAACTCGGGGTGCGAATTTCCATGGACGATTTCGGCACCGGATTTTCAAGCTTGAGCTATCTCCGCAGTTTCCCTTTCGACAAGATCAAGATTGACCAGTCCTTCATCCGCAATCTGGTCGAAGACGATCGCAGTCGGACGATCGTCGGCGCGATAACCGGGCTGGGCCTCAGCTTCGACATGACGACCACTGCCGAGGGCGTGGAGACGCAAGATCAAATGGAGTGCCTTGTTAACCAAGGCTGCTCCGAGGTCCAAGGCTATTTCTATTCAAGACCGGTTCCCGGCAGCGAAGTGCTTTCGCTGATCGACAGGATCAACGACACGGAATAGTGCGGGGCGCGCACTCCCGTAAATCGCCCAAGACGAATTGCGGGGAGATAATCGCCAACATTTACGCTCTAAAGTCCATGCGCATGCAGGCCCAGCAATGTCGAATTTGTCCTTGAACCATTCGCCGAAAGTAGCGCCCATCGATCCAGCTTGCGGTACTGACGGTGGCAAGCCGCAGGCTTGTTCAAAACCGCGCATTCTCGTGGTCGACGACGTCGCCGATAACCGCATCCTTCTCGCCCGTCTTTTCCAAAGACGCAATTTCGACATTGTCGAAGCGGATTGCGGAACGAGGGCTCTCGAACTCGTCGCCGCCAGCTCTTTCGACGCGATTCTTCTCGACGTCAACATGCCCTACATGAGCGGCCTTGAGGTCTTACAAGAAATACGCCGCAAGCATTCGCCCGAGACCCTCCCGGTCATCATGGTCACCGGCAACAACCAAAGCGCCGACATCGTCGCAGCCCTGGAAATGGGCGCCAATGATTATGTCGCCAAGCCCGTTCAATTTTCGGTTGCGCTTGCGCGCGTCAATGCGCAAGTGGAACGCAAGCAGGCGAGCGAAGCGCTTGCGCTAGCCAATGCGGCGCTGAATCAGTCGAACGAGCAACTGGAGCGACGTGTTTTCGAACGGACCGCGCGTTTAGTCGAGGCGAACCAACAGCTCAAGAATGAAATGGAGGCTCGGCAGCGTTCCGAAGCACAAACGCAATATCTGGCCTATCACGATGTATTGACAGGGCTCGGCAACCGCCTTCTTTTCCGCGAAGAGTTGCAGCGCGCGCTGCGAGAATTACCCATCACCATGGCCTCGTTGGCGATCCTGTTCATCGATCTCGACGGGTTCAAAAGCATCAATGACGTGCATGGCCATTCAGTCGGCGACGCCCTGCTGAAGGCGCTCGCCAGCCGGATGCTCGACAGCCTCGGGAACTCGGTACGCATCGCGCGCCTTGGCGGCGATGAATTCGCCGTCCTGCAAGTGTCGTGCGGGCAGCCGGAAGGCGCCATGTCGCTCGCCGATCAGATCATCGAACTCATCGGAGCGCCTTGCCATATTGATGCTCACGACCTGAATGTTGGCGCCAGCATTGGCATTGCCGTAGGCAATGGCGAACACGAAGACGCCGAGTTCCTACTCAAGGCCGCCGATCTTGCGATGTATCGCGCCAAGGCGGACGGCGGCGGCACTTATCGGGTGTTCGATCCGCAGATGGATGCGGCGGCGCAGGCGGCGCTGCGGCGCAAACTGGAGATGCGCAACGCGCTGGTAAACGGAGACTTTGAGCTCCATTATCAGCCCATTGTTTCAGTTGATTCGCGACAGGTCACGACGTGCGAAGCGCTCTTGCGCTGGAATCACGAAGAACTCGGTTGGATCGCGCCCAATGAATTCATCCCCGTGGCGGAAAATAGCGGATTGATTGTGCAACTCGGAGAATGGGTGCTTCGCACTGCTTGCGCCGAAGCGGTCGGCTGGCCGGCTTCCGTCAAGATAGCGGTTAACCTTTCACCTGTTCAGTTCCAGAATGGCAAGCTGGTCGCCAGCGTGTTTAGCGCTCTTACCGCTTCCGGCCTCGACCCGACGCGACTGGAGCTGGAGATTACCGAATCGGTGCTGCTGGGCAACAACGATCGCAATGCGACGATCCTGAACCAATTGCGCGAACTCGGGGTACGAATTTCCTTGGACGATTTCGGCACCGGATTTTCAAGCTTGAGCTATCTCCGCAGTTTCCCTTTCGACAAGATCAAGATTGACCAGTCCTTCATCCGCAATCTGGCCGACGACGGCCGCAGCCAGACCATTGTCAGCGCTATTGCCGGGCTTGGCCTCAGCTTCGGCATGACGACCACCGCCGAAGGCGTGGAGACGCAAGAACAAATGGAGTGCGTTATTGGCAAAGGCTGCTCGGAGATCCAAGGCTATTTCTATTCAAGGCCGGTTCCCGGCAGCGAACTGCTTTCGCTGATCCACAGGATCAACGACATGGGATAGTGCGAGGGCGAACTTGCTCATATCGCCCGAGACAAATTACGGGAAGATAATCTTCAACATTTACGCTCTAAAGTCCCCGCGCAGGAAGGCCCAGAAATGTCAAACTTGTCCTTGAACCATTCGTCGAAAATAGCGCCCATCGATCCAGCTGCCGGGACCGGCGGCGGCGAGCTGCAGGCCTGTTCAAAACCGCGCCTTCTTGTTGTCGACGACGTCGCCGACAATCGAATCATTCTCACGCGTCGGTTTCAAAGGTGCAATTTCGACATTGTCGAAGCGGATTGCGGAACGAAGGCTCTCGAACTCGTCGCCGCCAGCTCTTTCGACGCGATTCTTCTCGACGTCAACATGCCCGACATGAGCGGTCTTGAGGTCTTACGAGAAATACGCCTGAAACATTCGCCTGACTCCCTTCCGGTCATCATGGTCACGGCCAACAACCAAAGCGCCGATATAGTCGAGGCTCTGGAAATGGGCGCCAATGATTATGTCGCCAAACCCGTTGAATTTGCGGTTGCGCTTGCGCGGGTCAATGCGCAAGTGGAGCGCAAGCAGGCGAGCGAAGCGCTTGCGTTAGCCAATGCGGCACTGAATCAGTCGAACGAGCAACTGGAGCGACGTGTTTTCGAACGGACCGCGCGCCTAGTCGAGGCGAACCAACAGCTCAAGACAGAAGTGAGGGCTCGGCAGCGTTCCGAAGCGCGAACGCAATATCTGACTTATCTCGATGTGTTGACAGGGCTCGGCAACCGCCTTCTTTTCCGCGAAGAGTTGCAGCGCGCGCTGCGAGAATTACCCATCACCCAGGACTCTTTGGCGGTCCTCCTGGTGGATCTCGACGGATTCAAAAGCATCAACGACGTGTATGGCCATTCCGTCGGCGACGCCCTGCTGAAGGCGTTCGCCAACCGGATGCTCGACAGCCTCGGGAACTCGGTGCACATCGCGCGCCTTGGCGGCGATGAATTCGGTATCTTGCAATTATCTTCCAAACAACCTGAAAGCGCCTTGCTTCTCGCCGATCAGATCGTCGAACTCATCGGCGCGCCATGCCGTATTGATGCTCACAATCTAATTGTTGGCGCCAGCATTGGCATTGCCGTAGGCAATGGCGAACACGAAGACGCCGAGTTCCTACTCAAGGCCGCCGATCTTGCGATGTATCGCGCCAAGGCGGACGGGGGCGGCACTTATCGGGTGTTCGATCCGCAGATGGATACGGCAGCCCAGGCGGCGCTGCGCCTCAAGAACGACATGCGCAATGCGCTGGCGAACGGAGACTTTGAGGTCCACTATCAGCCCATCGTTTCAACTGATTCGCGACGGGTCACGACGTGCGAAGCGCTCTTGCGTTGGAAACACGGCGAGCGCGGCTGGATTTCGCCCGCCGAGTTCATTCCCGTGGCGGAAAATACCGGACTGATTGTGCAACTCGGCGAATCGGTGCTTCGCAAAGCATGCGCCGAAGCGGTCACCTGGCCGGCTTCCGTCAAGATAGCGATCAACCTTTCGCCGGTTCAGTTCGAAAGCGGCAAGCTGGTTGCCACCGTGTTTAGCGCCCTTGCCGTCTCCGGCCTCGACCCATCGCGACTGGAGCTGGAGATCACAGAATCCGTGCTGCTGGACATGAGCGATCGCAATGTAGCGATTCTGAACCAATTGCGCGAACTCGGGGTGCGGATTTCCCTGGATGATTTCGGCACCGGAACTTCAAGCTTGAGCAGTCTCCGTAATTTCCCTTTCGACAAGATCAAGATTGACCGGTGCTTCATCCGCAATCTGGTCGAAGACGATCGTAGCCGGATGATTGTCGGCGCGATAACCGGGCTTGGCATCGGTTTCGGCATGACGATCACCGCCGAAGGCGTGGAGACGCAAGAACAAATGGAGTGCCTTATCGGCCAAGGCTGCTCGGAGATCCAAGGCTATTTCTATTCAAGGCCGGTTCCCGGCAGCGAAGTGCTTTCGCTGATCGACAGGATCAACGACATGGGATAGAACGAGGCGCGGACTTGCCCATTTCGTCAAAGGCCAATTGCAAGCGATAGGCTGCCGGAAATTCAAATTGCCAAGCCGACCCACGCGAGTCGCCCGGGCAATTGCGCAATCCCGCGAACCGCGCATGTTGGCCACGCTGTCCGCCATAGTCGCCGCAGCGTGCAGAGTGCGCTCCGCCCGTTCAATTCAAGCGGCAAAGAATTTTGCGCTCGCCAGAACCCGCAACGCATCGTCTTTCAGCGCCGGATCTGCGAAGGCCAACGCGTTCCATGGATCAGGGTGGCTTTCAAAAGCCATCTTGCCTTGCGCGATGACGCAATCGTCAGACACAAAAACTCGTCGGGGGATTGGTCCTTGCGGAAGGAATTCGACTCTGAAATTTTGCCAAAGGATACAAATAAAGACACACGTTCCGGCATGATAAACCGGTAACCAACATAACGAATTGGTGAGCTTAGATCTGGGAGATCAACGTCAAAACCCGCAGAAGAAATATGTTGTTAAGTCGAGCACCGCAAGGTTGCCCCAACGGAAGACAAAAATCCATCAGGTCGTTAGCCGATAGGGGAGCAATCATGCGAAAGTCAATTTATGGTGCCATTCCCGCCGCAGCGCTCAGCGGCAGCCTGCTCGATTTCCGCGTGCCTAAAGGCTCGGATATTTTGAAGCGCTTGGAGGGGTTTTACGCGTGGCAGAACTTGCGCCGGCAAAATGGCGTCTGGCCATATTCGCGCTCGACGCAATCCGGACCTACCGCGCTCTGCACGGCTGAAGATGATTCCGGTTCGCCTATGACCGGCGTGAATTTCGCTTCGCAAGACTATCTCAGCCTGTCGTCGCATCCTGACATCATGGCGACAGCGATGGAAGCCGTCGAGGAATTTGGCGTGCACAGCGCCGGTTCGCCGGCGTTCCTCGGCAATAATCGCCATTCGATTGCTCTAGAGAGAAAGATCGCCGACTTTCTCGAGATGCCGGAGGCTGTGCTTTTTCCGACGGGTTGGGCCGCCGGTTACAGCGTCATCCGCGGTCTTGTGCGCTCGGCCGATCACATCGTGATCGACGGCTTGGCTCATAGTTGCCTTCAAGAAGGCGCCAATGCGGCGACGCGCAATATTTATTTGCACCGCCACCTCGACCTCGATCATTGCCGCCACTGGCTGCAAAAAATCCGCGCCAAAGACACCGAAAACGGCATCATGGTGGTGACCGAAGGTTTGTTCTCGATGGATTCGGACTCGCCCGATATCGCTGCGCTGCAAAATCTTTGCAATGAATACAACGCTACACTCATGGTCGACGTCGCCCACGATCTCGGCGCGCTAGGCGACAGTGGACGCGGCCACATCGGCATTCAGAAAATGCTCGGCAAGGTCGACCTCGTGATGGGCAGCTTCTCCAAGACCTTCGCCTCGAACGGCGGGTTCATCGCTTGCCGCAATCGCGCGATCAAAGAATATCTGCGCTATTATAGTCCGTCCGCCACGTTCTCCAACGCTCTGTCGCCAGTGCAGGCCGCCGTCGTCTTGAAGGCGTTCCGGATTGTCGGATCGGCGGAAGGTTTCGCATTGCGCTCGGAGCTGATGAGGAACATCCTCGATCTGCGTGCGACGTTGCACGCCAGTGGCCTGGAGTTCTATGGCGATCCGTCGGCCATCGTCGCCGTCAAGACCGGAACGGAGGAACTCGCGCGTTTGGTGAGCCGCCGCTTGCCGAAGCTGGGGCTTGTGGCCAATCTTGTCGAATATCCCGCTGTGCGGAAGGGTGCCGCGCGCTTTCGCATGCAGGTTATGGCCAAACACACTCGGCAAAATATAGCCGATGCAGTTGCGCGTCTTCACAAAGCCTTTACGGAAGCAACGATCGAGCAGGCGGCGACCCGGCAGACGAAACGTCGCGCAGCCGCCTAACCCGATGTATGCATGGCGAGATATGCCGCTGGCACACTGTTCACGTGCGTTTTGCCCTAGGAGCGATTTTGGACGCGGTTAGGTCAGACGCGGAAACTTAAGGACCGCAAAAGGAGGCGTCCAAATGGCGATCGAGCCCCGATCGGCTTCCGCCACACGAAATAGGCGATCCGAGCCGCGCTGGCGTACGCCTCTGCAATCCGGCAAGATTTTTGATGAGCGCCACCGATTCTTGATCGATTGCCAGATTTACGATCGCTCTGCCCATGGCGTGCGGATAAGGCTCGTTGCAAATATCCTTGTGCCTGGGCGCGTCCGCATTTTCAACGAGATCGCCAAAGAATTATTCGACGCCAAGATCGCCTGGCAACGCAATCAGGACGTCGGCCTGAGGATTCTATCTCAAGTTGAGTTGCGTCACCTGACGCGGGCTCAGATCGCCGTCATGGGCATCACGCTAGACGACAAAGGTTAGCCCATTTGTCACGTTGTACTTAATCGTGAGACAAAAGCCGACTGGTGACTCATAGCAGCAGCAATTGTGAGACGGTTTGCCGGACGCGAATTTTGGGCTGCATTTGTCAGACAATAATATCGAACTGGTAGCGCTCGCCACAGACCGTCACCTCCGAAAGCGCTGAGATCGCGGCTCGACCTTTGTCGATGACAATCGATACAGCGGCGAGGAAGGCTAACTGAATAGACATGGCAACAATGAGTCGACCTCCTCGGGGAAGCTCGATGCCGAGCCGACGGACAGTCTCATCGAATCCTGGAACTATGAGGTTGCCCGTTCGGCCGTGGTCAATGCCTTCTTCTAGTTCCGTCACTTCACTGCGTCGAGCGCGGCAATGATAGGCACAGTCGGCGCCGGCGGCGGTGTCGGGAACGTTTCTTCCCAGCCGCCACCCAGAGCCTTGTAGAGCGCAACGAGATCGACCGCGGCATTCGTTGCGCTCGTCGCCGCTTGCTGCTCGGCTTGCAGCAAAGTGCGCTCGGCATCGAGCACATTGATGAAGGCTTCCACGCCGTCATTGTAGCGCGAGCGCGATAGGCCAAGCGCGGCGCGCGCATGGGCAGCCTGTTGATTCAGCCGGGCCCGACGTTCCTGTTCGCTGCGAAAGGCAACGAGCGCGTTGACGACATCGTGCCAAGCCTGCAGCACGGTCTTGTGGTAGTTGATGGCTGCTTCTTTCTGCTGTGCTTCACGCAACTCGAGCGTCGACCGCAGGCGGCCGGCATCGAAAATCGGCAAGCTCACACTTGGGCCATACTGGTATTGCAGGGGCGAGCCTTTCCACAGCGACGCAAAATCCAGGGCCTGAGCGCCGACGCTGCCATTGAGTTTCACGCTCGGATAGAAATCGCCGACGGCGACGCCGATATCGGCTGTGGCGGCATGGAGTTGCGCTTCTGCCTGACGGATATCGGGGCGCCGACGGGCAAGTTCGGAGGGAACGCCGATCGGCAGACGCCGCGGCATGGGCGGCAAACCGTGCCAGCGGCTCAGTTCGCCCGTGAGGGCGCCAGGCGGTAGATCGAGAAGCAGGCACAAGGCGTTGACGGCCTCCGATTGCTGCCGCTCGAGATCCGGCAGTTGGGCGCGGATCGCTTCGACTTGTGCGGCTGCATTTTCTACGTCGGTGCCGACCGCGACGCCACGCTCCATGCGCGTGCGTGTCAGGCGAAGCGTGTCGTTGGCAGTGCCGAGATTTTCCCGCGCGATCCGTATTTGCGTCTGGGCGCCGCGCAATAGCATGTAGTCGCGGGCAACTTCCGCGAGCGACGAGATGAGAACTGAGCGACGCATTTCCGCTGCGGCTTTGACTTGCGCATCCGCCGACTCGACCTGCCGCCTGACCTTACCCCAGATATCGAGTTCCCAGGATGCATCAAATCCATATTGCCAAAGGTGTAAGGGCTGCGAAAACTGCTGTACTTCCGACGCTGGAAGACCAAGCCCGCTGGTGAGCCCGGAAATGACATTCTCGCTCTCTTTATAGGTTTGGTCCGATGCTTTGCCCGAAATGTTCGGAAATTGCGCGGAAGCGGTCGCCCCGCGCTGGAAGCGGCTTTGTGCCAGCCGTGCCGTCGCGGCCTGGACATCAAGATTGCTCGCGGCAACGCGGTGCTCAAGCGCGGTCAGTTCGGCGTCGCGAAACAGGGCCCACCATTCCGGATCTGGGGGAAGGAGAGACGTCTCGCGGCTCGTGTTCGAGTGCACGCGATCGCTCGCAAGAGAGGTCGTCGGCAAACCGGGGTCCGGCGGCGCGAAATCTGGGCCGACCGCACAGCCCGCCAGGGCGAGGGCGAAGCAACCGCAAAAACACCAACGCAACATGCCGACCATCGAAGATCCTACTCGCGCCAGCTCGACCCGAGCGGCCGCACGACTATCGAACCCACAAAAGGGCTGGGCCTGCCCTCCCCGACGCGATTTGCCGGGAACTGCGCGCCAAGCCGTTGACCGTTTCCGTCATCCTCTTGACGGATATCCGCACAACCATAGCGCAGAGCCAAGCCGGAACATGTGTCATCGCGACCACGCGATGGGAAAAAATCAATCCCGCCCGAGGCGGATATGCTGCCGAGCCGCACGTTTTGGCGGTTCGGCCTAGAATTCAGTGCCCGCCCGGAACGGCACCGCCACGGCCCTTGCGTGGTGAAAGCAGGAAACACACAGGCACCACAGCGAAAGCAACGACCGACAAATAGAGGAACACGTCGGAATAGGCGAGGATCGCGGCCTGTGTGCGAAACACCTGGTAGACCCTGCCCAAGGCGAGATCGTGCGCGGCCTGCGCAGTATTTCCCAATGCCACCAAAGCGGATTGATAGCGTGCAACCAAGTCGTTGAAGGGCTGATGGAACGGCGTCGCCCATTGCGAAAGGTAAGTCTGGTGCACCTGCATCCGCGTTGCGGTGAACGCCGTCGACGCGGCAATGCCGATCGATCCGGCGACGTTGCGGAACATCGTATAAAGCGCGGTCCCGTCGCTGTTCAATTCCTGCGGCAAGGTCGAATAAGTGATCGTGCTGATCGGGACGAAGAGAAAGGCCAGGGCCACCGTCTGCGATATTCGAATGAGGACGAGCCGCTGGAAGCTGATATCCGGGACGAGGATGCTCGAAAAAATGAACGCGCATCCCATGATGAAAAAGCCAGTAGCAATGAGGTAGCGGATTTGGATGATATTGATGAGGCGTCCCACAATTGGGATGAGGAGTATGATGGCGATCCCGCCCGGCGAAAGAATGAGGCCGGCCCACAATGACGTGTAGCCGACGATCACCTGCGCGTATTGCGGAATGATGACCGCGCTCGCATAGAGCGTACCGCCGACGGCGGCAATCAATATGCAGCCGACCGCGAAATTCCGGTCCTTGAACACGGCAAGATTGACGATCGGCTTTTTCGCGACTCGCAGCCAGATGATCGCCCCGGCAATGCCGATCGCCGCCAACACGGCCATGGTACGGATGAACCCGGACCCGAACCAGTCCTCATCCTCACCACGATCCATCATTATTTCGAGACAGCCGAGGCCGAGCCCGATGAGACCGAGCCCGATGAAATCGGTGCTGCGCCGGCGTGCTTTCGCCCAGGGCGGATCTTCGATGACCATTGAGATAATCACCGTCGCTAGAAGACCGACGGGCACGTTGATGTAGAAAACCCACCGCCAGTTGAATTGGTCGGTGATGTAGCCGCCGAGCGTCGGGCCGAGCACGGGCGCGACGATCGTGGCGATCGCCACCACGCCGAAGGCAGCACCGCGCCGCGCGGGTGGAAACGTGTCGAGTATGATCGATTGCTGGTTTGGCTGCAGTCCGCCGCCGAAGAACCCCTGCAGGAGGCGGAAAAAAATGAGCTGCCCCAGACTTTGCGACGCCCCGCACATGAAGGAGCAGACCGTGAACATCGAGATGCAGATCAAGAAATACCGTTTGCGTCCAAGTATATTGCCGAGCCAGCCGGAGATCGTCAGCACGATGCCGTTGGCGACGAGATAGGACGTCAAAGCCCATGTCGCCTCGTCGTAACTCGACGAAAGGCTGCCGGCGATATGCGGAAGCGACACGTTGACGATCGTCGTGTCGAGGATTTCCATGAACGCGGCGAAAGTCACCACCACCGCAATGAGCCACGGATTGTAGCTCGGGCGCCACTCAGCGGCGATTTGCGCATCCGATTTGGAAGGCGGCGCGCCCTCGCCCCCTGCGACGGCCTTGTTCGGCGGCGCCGGGTTATCGGGAGCGCTCGCGGCTCGGCTCATCGCACCTTGACCCGCGGATCGACGGAAATGCCGAGCGGCAGCGGCAACTTCGGATCGAGGCCCTTGTCGATGGCGATCTTCACCGGAACACGCTGAACGATCTTGACGAAATTGCCCGTCGCATTTTCCGGCGGAAAGGCGGTGAACTTCGATCCCGATCCGAGTTGAATCGAATCGACATGGCCTTCGAGATGCAATTCAGGATAGGCGTCCACGCCGATCGTCACCGGCTGGCCCGGCCGCATGAGGGCGAGCTGGGATTCCTTGAAATTCGCGGTGACCCAGACCCGCGGCGACACGATCGAGAGGATTTGCTGGCCCGGTGAAACGTAATTGCCCTGTTCGACATTGCGCTTGGTGATCCAGCCGTCCTGAGGTGCGAGAACGACGCAGCGCGACAGGTTGAGGAGCGCTTGGCCGAGACGCGCTTGTGCTTGCTCGACTTGCCCCTTCAGGTTAGCGACCTCCGAGACGGCTTGTCCGATCCTTTGTTCGACCGGTTCAGCCTGCCGCACTTGCGCCTCGGCCTGAACGATCTGCGCCTGGGCCTGATGCCAAGCGGCCGTCGCAGCATCGACCTCCTGCTGCGTCGTCGCCTGGTGTGGCAGGCTCTGCTGGCGCTTGTAATCGGCATCGGCTTTTGCGAGAGCCGCTTGGGCGAACGCGAGCTGGCCGCGGGCCAGCTCGAGCGCCGCGGGAAAATTCTTGTGCGCGACATCTGCCAGATACTGGTAGCCGGTCATCTGCGCACGTGCCGTCGCCAGCGCCCCTTCGGCTTGCTCGCGGTCGATCACATATTGCCGATCATCGATATGGATCAGCGGCTCGCCCGCATGGACGAATTGGTTGTCGATCACGTCGAGCGAGACGACTCTGCCGGTCACTTCCGGCGAAACGGTAATAGCACTGCCATCGGTATAGGCATCGTCCGTCGTTTCGAAGTCGCGGTTGGCGAGCCAATAGGAAATGCCGCCGTAGGCGAAGCCGAGAACAATGATCGCCGCGACAATGAGGCGCCGCGTTCCCCGCCGCCTCGGCGGCGCAGCAGCCGTCGGCTGTTCCTTTGCCTGCTGGTCGGGCTCTTCGGCGCTCTCGAGGAGTTTTCCCGTTTCCACCTCTTGGGATTGCTCGGCCCGTGGCCCAGAGTCATCACCGAGAGGCTTCTTGTGTTGGTCAGCTTGCTGATCGAGCATTTCGGTCCCATCATCTCGACCAAGCCCGGGAATTTCTTTCGGGCATGTCTTTTATTGGTTAGGCGGGAGTGGCCGTCTGAAACTCGACGAAGCGCAGAAAACGGGTATATTGACTCGATTGTGCTCCGCCGCGCCCAGCGACGCGCCCGCATTTGCCGACAGATGGCGCTGCGCGTCAATCGCGCTGTCCGTGAGCATGCTCGAGCCCGGACCGGCCCGAACAGTTTACGCCCGAATTTTATGTTAACCGTACTAAATAGTTCGTATAAGTTCGACCCAGCTGAATGTCAATCGCCTAACCCAATTGTGAAATGCACCAGACCAGACGTGTTCCGCGCGGCGAGAAACGCCGCGATGAAATTGCCGCAGTCGCACAGCGCGTGTTCATGGAGCTCGGTTTCACCGAAGCGACGATGCAGACGATTGCGGCTTGCGCCGGGGCCTCGAAGGAAACTTTGTACCGCCATTTCGGCTGCAAAGAAGAGCTTTTCGCAGAGATCGTACGGACCCGCGCGGGGCGCGTCTTCAGCGGCATCGGCGAGGCTCTTGTCCGCGGCGAGCCGAAGCAGATTCTGACCGGTGTCGGGCGCAATCTGCTGCAGATGATCTCGGGCGAGGATTCGCTTTGCCTTTACCGCATGGTGATTGCCGAACTGCCGCGAGCGCCCGAGCTCGGCCGCATCTTTCTTGAACAAGGACCCTTTCAGATCCTGCGGCAATTGACCGCGCAAATCGCGAGCGCCGTGGAGACGGGCCAGTTGAACTGTCCTGACCCTGAACTTGCGGCCAAACTCTTCCTCGGTGCGCTCAGCGGCACTCGGCACGTCTATGCGCTCATTGCACCGGAGACAGACGTGTTGACCGAGGAAAAGATCGCACGGCACGTCAACGAAGCCGTCGCCATGTTCTTGGCG
>JBKQHN010000031.1:0-4077 GCA_052148755.1 Beijerinckiaceae bacterium
CCGCACTTGGATGAGAACCAGACGAGCCTTGGACAATTCCCGCACCACGGGTCCCGCCGTCGAAGCGCATTTTCGGTTTCTCCTGTGGCTCGTGCCGGTGGTGGAGAAGTTTCCGCACAGCCAGAAATTCGTCCTCGGTGATCGAATCGAGACGACGGCCCTCGACGTGCTCGAATCTCTTGTGGAAGCCACCTATACGCGCGACCGAAAGGGGCATCTTTTGCGCGCGAATCTCGGTATCGAAAAGCTCAGGTTCCTTTTCCGGCTGGCGGTCGAACTCCACTATGTCGATGGGCGCCGCTACGAACACGCGGTGCGCACGCTCGATGACATCGGCAGACTCGTCGGCGGCTGGCAAAAGGCGCATGACGCGAAATTCGAGTAAAAGTCTGCCGCGAAGTTTTTATTGCGGACCGGAGGTCCGCGATCCGAAGCGAGCCGGACCGCGGACCTCCGGTCCGCACGCTTTCGAAGAGCCATTCGGGGCAGAGCCGGCAAGTCTGGATTGCTCGCTGCCGCGCCTCGCGATGACGGCCTTCCCATGAGTGGTTGTCCTCAAAGATAGTTTAATGCCGAAGCGACACGATGATCTTTTCGACGGGATCGCCAACTTCGGCGCGTTGCATGAAGCCGCCAAGAGGGCGATCCTCGGCAAGCGGAAGAAGCCCGGCGCGGCGGCATTCTATGCGAATCTGGAGAGAGAACTGCTCCGCCTGGAGCGTGAGTTGCGCGATGGCCGCTATCGCCCCGGTCGTTATGTCACGATCGAAATCAAGGAACCCAAAAAGCGTCTCGTTTCGGCGGCCCCCTTTCGCGACCGCGTTGTGCATCATGCACTCTGCGCGATCATCCAGCCGATTTTCGAGCGCGGCTTCATCGGCAACAGTTTTGCCAACCGCACCGGGAAAGGCACACATCGTGCCATCGAGACCTATGAACGCTACCGTAACCGGCATGCGCACGTGCTTCGCTGCGACATCTTTCGCTATTTTCCGGCGATCGATCACGCCATCCTGAAATTCGAATTTCGCCGCCGCATCGCCTGCGACAGGACACTGAATTTGATGGATCTGATCGTCGATGGTTCCAATCCGCAGGAGCCGCTCCATCTGCATTTTCCCGGCGATGATTTGTTTGCGCCATACGAGCGCCGTCGTGGCCTGCCGATCGGCAATCTTTCGAGCCAGTTCTTCGCCAATCTCTATCTCGATCGCTTCGATCATTTCGTTACGGAAGTTCTGGGCGCGCCTTATCTGCGCTATGTCGACGATTTTGCATTGTTCCACGACGATCCGGGCGTCATCGCCCATTGGCGGGAACGCATCGAGCTCTATCTGGAAGGACGACGGCTGCGTCTCCATCCGGAAAAAACCTGCGTGCTCGCGACATCAGCGCCAGCCGTTTTCTTGGGCTTCGAATTGCTGGCGAATGGAGGCCGTCGTCTGCCCGAGGAGAATGTCCGTCGGTTCCGCAACAGGCTGCGGGGCTTGCGGGATCAATGGCGTGCCGGCAGCATAGCGCGCGGCGATGTCGAAACGCGCATCGAAGCTTGGGTAGCGCATGCTTCGTTTGCTGATACCTGGCGCTTGCGCCATGCGATCTTCGAAGGCGGCTGGTTCGATCCGGCACAAGCCTTTGGAGCCTGAACGGCCCCTTGTCGCCGGGTCCTTCGCGGCGGTTCCTGGAACAACAATCCAAGGAACCTCCGTGCCGCGAACCGCAACAGGAACAATCCAGACAACCGGAACAACAACAACGGGTTCCGCCTGGCCAGAACGTCCTTCGCCGGAGCCGACGGGATCACGATCCCTTCGGGTGTGCACTTAACGTTCAGGGCCGTTCATGATGAAGCCGGTCCGACCGGAGCGCGGTCGGACACCTCAACGGGGCCTGCCTTGGCTCTTAGGCGAGCGGCAGGCTCCGTTGATTGATTGCGCTGGATCTCAGCTTGTGGTGAAGCCGCTACGTCTGCGCCTTACGGAAAAAGGACGTGCCCGACATGCAACTCGGCGCACTTTGTCTTGCGCGCCAAGCTCACAGAACCGAGCGCGTGATGAAACGTTCGGCTTCGCCGATGGCCTCGGGCGTGCCGACATGGCACCACAATCCGTCGAGCCTGTGGCCGAACAGCCGGCCTTTGGCGGCGGCCTCGAAAAACAACGGGGCGAGGCGAAAAACCTCTTCCGTTTGAGTGTCGAAAAGCTCGGGCTTGATAATGCCGACGCCTGCGTAGGCAAATGGCGCAACCCGGCGCTCCTCGCGGCGCTCGAGCCGGCCGATCATATCCATCGTGAAATCGCCAGGCCAGTCGACGCCTATGCTGGTCGCCGAGGCCGCGACCAGGAGCAATATGTCCATTTTGTCCGGGTCCCAGGCCGCGGCGAGCCGGCGTAAATTGGACTGTGGCCCTTCGAGCCAAAGCGAATCGGTGTTGCAGAAAAAAAATGCTTCTCCCTCGAAATAGGGCAGGGCTTTGCGAATGCCGCCCCCTTGATCGAGCAGTTTGTCGCGCTCGTCGGAGATTATGATCTTCGGTGCATGGCGGGTCGCAAGATGCGCTTCGATCTGATCGGCCATGTAATGCACATTGACCACTGCGGTCTCTACGCCGACGGCGGCGAAACGATCGAGCATATGGTCGATCATGGCCTTCCCGGCGATTTTGACGAGCGGCTTGGGAATTTTGTCAGTTATCGGCCGCATGCGGGTTCCGAGGCCCGCTGCGAGGACCATGACTCTTCTCGGAACAATCAGCGCTGGCTCGGACGTGGACACTGCGTGCATCTCACCAAGGCTACTGCAGTTTCGTTAAGTTTGCGCGACAGGAAGGAGGCAAGCCATTGCGCCTGCAGCGTATCACATGGTTCACCGCGTCTCGAGCGCATGCGGCAAATAGGTCTCATACCATGCCTTGATCTCGGCCATGACCGGATGCGCCAGGCCTTTTTCCAGATATTTTCTCAGGCGTGGCAGATGCGCGAGGTATTGCGGCTTGCGATCGCGTTTGTCGAGCCGGGCAAAAATGCCGAGAATTTTGGTTGCCCGCTGCGCGCCGAGCACGGCATAGGCGCGGGCGAAGGCTGCCATGTCGAAGGATTTGTCGGTTTCCCGCCGCAAATATGCATAATGGCCAAGGAGCTTGAGCTCCACGTCGCCGGATACCGTGACGCGCGCGTCTTGCAGGAGCGATGCGACGTCATAGGCAGGGTGACCGAGCACGCAGTCTTGAAAATCGATCATTCCGACGCGTCCGATGCCGCTGCGCTGTTCAAGCCAGATCAAGTTGGGGGAATGATAGTCGCGCAACGTCCAGGTCGGGCGCCGCGGCATGATGTCGCTTAGCGCCTGATGCCATAGTTTGACGAATTTCGCTTTGGCGCTCGAGGCCAGTGCGACACGGGCGATATGCGGGGCATACCAGTCGAGGACGAGTTCGACTTCGATCGACAGCGCGTCGAGATCATAGGGCGGGATCCGGTAGCTCTCGTCCGACGCGACAGGGAGCGTGTCGGGTAACTCCATTTGATGCAGGCTCGCCAGCGCCGCGACCGCTTCGCTGTAGCGCTCGACGATTATGTTGGGCCCGTCGAGGAAGCTCTCCGTGCCGAAATCTTCCAGGATGGCCAGGCCGGTGGAAAGATTGCAGGCAAGAATCTCGGGCGCCGAAAAGCCGCGGGCGCGCAAGCCCTCGTCGATGGCGACAAAGGCGCGGATATTTTCGGCTAGATGCGCGATGCCACTATAGGGCTTGCCGTAGCGTATGGGCGGGCCGTCAGGTCGCTGTGGCGCGATCATCAAGACAGCGGTTTCGCTGTTCGACTTGACGAGACGCTCGTAGGCACGGCTCGAGGCGTCGCCGTGCATGAAAATTCGTGCGGCCTGCTCCCATCCTGCATCTTTCAGGAGCTCATATACGGCATGGGCGAGATCGAGCCGGCTGGCGAAACTGCCGACACCGGTCAGGGTGACGGCACGAAAAGTCGCCTCGCCGTGCGGATCTATTTTGAAGGAAATATCGAGCCGATCCGCCTCGAGGAAGGCGCCGGCTCGTTCGGGCCATTCGACGAGAACGAGCGC
>JBKQHN010000032.1:0-6368 GCA_052148755.1 Beijerinckiaceae bacterium
GATCCCGCAAGAAGTGGAACGGCTCGAAGCGAAAACCATACTCGTCGCCTGGAAGGATACGCGCGAAGCGCGGCTGGCCGTCTGGGAGGCGCTGCCGTTTTTGCAGAAATGCGACAAGGCAATCGTCGTTGAAATCGATGAATCAAAAGATCCCACGGCCGCGCGGGCACGCGTCAACGACGTCGTCGAGTGGTTGCAACGCCATGACGTCAAAGCCACCGGCACAGTGCCGCCTCTCGTCGATGCGCCGGCCATGCAACTCGACACGATCGCGTGGGAAGAAGGTGCCGATCTCATCGTGGCCGGCGCCTACGGCCATAGCCGCTTCCGCGAATGGGTACTCGGCGGCGTGACCCGCGACTTCATCATGCGCACGCCCCGCTGCACACTTCTGGCACATTGAAGGATGAGGACTATGCCGAACAAAGCGCACGCTCCGGCACACGCCACGACACACAAGGATTTTCCCCCTAATTTCCGGCGGATCAGGCTCGAATTGGCGCGCGAGAGCGGCCATCCTCACGGAAGCGCCCGCGAGGGTTATGTTCTTGTTGCGCCGCTCGATGCAACATCCCACCTCGACGTGGAAGCCTGGCGGCAATATCCCGACCTGTGCCGGGTCGTCCGCTTCCGCTCCGAAGCAGAAGACGATATCGGTCATCTGGTACGCCGTCGCGGCGGAAAATGGGCCTTCCATTACGATCTCCACGGCGAGATCGATGACGAAAGCGGCTATCGTCTCGAAAAGGACCGTTTCGTCACCGGCGAATATGTGGCAATCGAAGAGGATAGCGGCATGCGCACCTTTCAGGTCGCATCTGTCGAACGCGTCTCATAATATCGCGGGCAATCCGAAAGGACCACGCAAGAGAAGCACCACATGTATGCAATGGTCTTGCAGGAGATCGGCCGGCCTCTCGTCTGGCAGGAACTCGAAGACCCCGAACCCGGTCCGGGCGAGATCCGCATAAGGGTCGCCGCCTGCGGTGTTTGCCGTACCGATCTGCATGTCGTCGACGGCGAATTGCCCAATCCGAAACTGCCGATTATTCCGGGCCATGAAATTGTTGGCCGCATCGATGCGGTCGGCGCCGGCGTCGAGGGGTTGAGCGTCGGAATGCGTGTCGGCATCCCTTGGCTCGGCCACACCTGCGGCCATTGTCCCTATTGCCTGGCCGGCCGCGAAAATCTCTGCGATGCGCCGCTGTTCACCGGCTATACGCGCAACGGCGGTTTCGCCACGCGCGCCGTCGCCGATGCACGCTACACATTTCCGCTCGGCGAAACCGGCACTGACCAAGAGCTCGCGCCCCTACTCTGTGCAGGTCTTATCGGCTGGCGCTCGCTCGTCATGGCCGGCCCGGCGGAAAATCTCGGCCTCTATGGTTTTGGCGCCGCCGCCCATATCATTGCCCAAGTAGCGTTGAAACAGGGCCGAAAGATCTTTGCGTTCACCCGTCCGGGCGATCGCGCGGCACAGGATTTCGCCCGCCGGATCGGCGCCGTCTGGGCCGGCGGTTCGGATGAAAAGCCGCCTGAACCGCTCGACGCCGCCATCATTTATGCGCCCGTCGGTGCCCTCGTGCCGGCCGCGCTCGCCGCGGTCAAAAAAGGTTGCCCCGTCGTCTGCGCCGGCATCCACATGAGCGATATTCCGAGTTTTCCTTATGCACTTCTCTGGGAAGAACGCCGCCTCCTCTCCGTCGCCAACCTGACGCGCCAGGACGGCATCGACTTTCTTGGCCTCGCAACGCAAAGCGCAATCAAAGCCGAGGTCGTGCCTTACCCGCTGGAGCGCGCCAATGAGGCACTCTGCGCTCTGCGCGAGGGACGCCTGCAGGGTGCCGCAGTGCTGATTCCGCCGAGAGCGGGATGAGGAAGGGCGGATCGGCTTGCCGACGAGACCATGCTAGAGGTTTCGACCTGGTGCGCAGTCTTATCGGCCCGGCGAGGCGGGAAGACGCACCCTGGGAAGATGCGCTTGGGAAGATGCGCTTAGGAGGACGCTCATGTTGACCGATACCGACGTCGAACCGGCCGCGAAGGCGCAACAGACTGACCTCGCGGCCTCGATCTTCAAAGAACAATGCGAGGCCTTTCGGCGAAATGGCGCGCCGAGCCTTGCAGAACGTCTTGACGATCTCGATCGCCTGCGCCGCGCGACGAAGGACTCCGCCGCTGAGCTCGCCGAAGTAATTTCCGTCGACTTCGGCAACCGTTCGCGGCATGAGACCTTGCTTGCCGATGTCGTGCCAACACTCGCAGCCATGCGTCATACCAAGACACATCTGGCGAAATGGATGAAGCCGCGGCGGATAGCCGTCCCCTTGGACTTTTGGCCAGCCCGGGCCAAGATTGTGTATCAGCCGGTCGGCGTCGTCGGCATCATCAGCCCCTGGAACTATCCGTTCCAACTCTCCGTCATACCTCTCATGCAAGCGCTCGCCGCCGGCAATCGCGTCATGCTCAAGCCCTCCGAGCTGACCCCGCGCACGGCAGACTTTCTGGCAAGCTTCCTGGCGAAACTGTTCCCGCGCGAAAAAGTCGCGACAATCCTCGGCGGTCCTGACATCGCGGCGGATTTCACCAGGCTTGCCTTCAATCATCTGCTATTCACCGGATCGACGTCGACCGGCCGCAAGGTCATGCGCGCCGCAGCCGAAAATCTCACCCCCGTCACGCTCGAACTCGGCGGCAAATCGCCCTGCATCATCGGCGAAGATGCACCGCTTGCGAAGGCGGCCGGCAGTATCGTCTTCGGCAAACTGGTCAACGCCGGCCAGACCTGCATCGCGCCGGACTATGTGTTCGTGCCGCAGTCCCGGCTTGAAGAATTGATCGGGCACATCGGCGCAGCGGTCGGCAAATCCTATCCAAAGCTCCAATCCAATCCAGATTACACGACGATCATCAACGAGCCGCATTATCAGCGCTTGCGGCATTACCTCGACGAAGCCAAGGCGAGCGGCGCCCACATCGTCGAGTTCAATCCTGCCAAAGAGGAACTCCCTGCGCAGGTCCGCGCATTCGCCCCGACGCTCGTCATCGATCCCGGCGATGATCTCGCGCTCATGCGCGAAGAAATTTTCGGGCCGATTCTACCGGTCAAATCCTATGCGAAACTCGATGACGCCCTGGATTTCATCAACGATCGGCCGCGGCCGCTGGCACTTTACTATTTCGGTACGGATCCAAGCGCCTGCGAAAAGGTCCTGAAGATGACCACATCCGGCGGCGTGTCGGTCAACGAGACCCTCATGCATAGTCTCGTCGATGGCCTGCCTTTCGGCGGCACAGGCGCTTCGGGGCTCGGCGCCTATCACGGCGAAATCGGCTTTACGACCTTTTCGCATCGCAAGGCCGTCTTCGTGCAAAGCAGATTCAGCGGCGCCAGCCTCATGCGGCCACCATTCGGCATGGTGACGAAGATCCTGCTCAAAATTTTGATGCGATAGGAGAGGTGGCGCGCAAGATCGCCTGCGCCCGCTTGCAGCCAGCCTCTTGTCATTCCCGCGCAAGCGGGAATCCAGCAAGAGCTGCGTCCGCGGCGATATGAGTCTTTTCCGTGCTGCCGCGTATCAAGGACTGGATCCCCGCTTCCGCGGGGATGACAGGCGAGAGGTTGCCACACCCGGCGCCACAATGACTTCCATGACGCAGAGAGAAAGACGTAACGGTGCCGCGCGAACCTTCGCCCGCTTGCGGGAGAAGGTGTCATGCCATAGGGCGTTGCGAAGCGACGCCCGTCGCAAGCAACGGGCTATAGCATGACGGATGAGGGTCGTACCAACGTCTCAGCGTGTCAGATGATCTGAATGAGGCCAGAATTCGAACATCCCTCATCCGGCCGGCTCCGCCGGCCACCTTCTCCCGCAAGCGGGAGAAGGATTCGCCCCAAGAATACCCAGCGCTTCTCGCGCCAGCGCATCTATCGGCACGCCGGCCTGAAGACGCGCCCAGGTCATCGCACCGAGCGGCCGTTCGGCCTGCTCCTTCACAACCGACGCGTCGGCATCCGAGGCGTCATTGTTGCGCGCGGCGACACGCGACGCGAGGACATCGATGGGCGCCTCGAGCCATAGTCCGGTGAACGTCGCGCCCGTCCGCGCCGCAACCTCAGCAACCGCGTCGCGCTCTTGCCCCTTCGCATGAACGGCATCGACGATCACGCTCTGTCCCGCGCTCAAGGCGATCTCGGCGAGATCGCGCAGCCGCTCATAGATTTTTCCCGAGACCTCGGGCAGATAGGCCCTATCGGCCAAGCGCTCGAACTCGCCGACGCCAAACATTGTCTTGCGTTCGATATCGCTGCGCAGATGAACGGCGCCCGGCGCGCGTCCGATCTCGGCGGCGAGATGCCGCGCGAGCGTGCTCTTGCCGCTGCCCGAAAGCCCGCCGATCGCGACGAGGCAAAGCGGTTTGCATTCGAGAAAGCCACGCGCCGCAGCAAAAAAATGCTGGGCTTGCGCGACGAGATCGCTATTGGGCGCTGCTTGCAGCGCGACGAGATCGGCGCTCACGCGTGCCCGAATGGCTGCCCGCTGCGCCAGAAATAGCGGCAGAGCGGCAAGCCCCGCCAGTTCGTCGACTTGTGCCTTGCAATGCCATAAATACCGATTGAACAGCAGATTGGCTTGCGGCCGCAATCCTCTTTGCCAAAGATCCATGAGCAGGAAGGCGAGATCGTAAAGAATATCGCAGGTCGCCAGCGATTCGTCGAATTCCAGGGCGTCGAACAGAACCGGGTGCTTGTCGACCATGACAATGTTGCGCAGATGCAGATCGCCATGGCAATGGCGCACCTTGCCCTGTGCCTCGCGTGCTCTCAGCAAGGCCTCGATCATTGCGAAAGCCGCGGTGAAACGCTGCCGCAGGTCGGCCACCTCCGGCGCAGGGAAGATGTCTGCTGCCGCCGCGAGACCTTCGAGCGTCTCTTCGAGGCGCTTCTCGAAGACACGCGTCGCCCCCGAATCACGTGGCGGTGCGCGGTCATGCGCGGCGAGAATAATATCTGCGAGTTCGGCGATAATAGGCGAATCGAGTTCGCCACGGTCGGCCTTAAGGTCGAGCGTTGCAGTCTCGTCGAAGCGGCGCATATGCACCGCCCATTCGACGATTTCATCGCCCTCGCCGCCGAGCTGCAAGCCGTGCGGGCCGCGCCTGATCGCAATCGTGCCGAGATAGAGGGCAGGCGCATTCGCGCGGTTCACTCGTATCTCGTTTTCGCAGGCCAAACGTCGTTTTTCGAGCGTAGAAAAATCCATGAATGGAAAGCGCACCGCGCGCTTCACTTTATAGACGTCACAGCCCGCCAGAAAAACGACGGCGCCGTGCGTGTCGACGCGCTTGACTGCCACGTCGGAGGCAAGCCCATGCGTCGCCGGATCACTCAGAAATGCGAAAACGTCGCTTTGATCATCCGTGATCTCGGGACCCATGAGCCCTGCTCAGTCATGCGGTCGGCTATTCGCTGGCTCAGCCGACCGTCACCCGGTCATCCACCGCATTGACGCCGGGTGCCGCCCAAACGGCCGTCTCCAGAACGTCCCGTTCATACCACGTATGGACCCGACCTTCGAGCGTCACTTTGCCGTTTTCGACATTGATGTGGATGCCGTTGGCTTCGATCAGCGCATTGCGCCGCAAGGCCTCCTCGATGCGCAGCTTGATGTCGCCGGTGTGCACCCGTGGTTTGATGGTGATGAGATTGGTCACGCCGAGGACGCCGCTCAGCTTGCGAACATCGTCTTCCGTCGCGGTCCGCTGGTATTGCCAGTCGACTTCGCCGCTCAAAGTCACCCAGCCCTGCTGCACCTTCGCTTGCACGGACTCTGAGGGCACCAAGACATCCCAGCTCAGCATGTCGACGGCGCGCTTGGCGATCTCGTCATCGGCATGCGTGTGGGTATGCAGCGGACGAACCTCGAGTTCTTCCGCAATGGCGCGCACGCCACGAACATGTCTGACGACCTGCTCTGCCTTGAGCTTTTCGACATAGGTCCGAACATGGCCGGACAGCGTTGCGACGCCGTCCTTGACGCCGACGGCAATACTGGCGCTGTCGACGCTCGGCTCCCAATCGAGTGCGGCAAGGATTTGATTGCGCAAAACTTTGTCGTCCATGGCTCATTCTCCACCGCTGCGGCGCCCAGCGCCGGCCAAACAGAAAACTCCTTCGGCCGTAGGACAATCCCAATGCAGGCTCGGCGCCCGCAGGGACTCACGGCTCGCGGCAACGTTGCATCGGATGAGCCCAAACCACCCTGATTTGGATCAACGGAAAGCACCGATTCCGCAATGCGGAAAATAGTTGCCGTGTGACATTGGGGCTTGATCTAGAGTGCACTCTATAATGTTTAATCCCGAAA
>JBKQHN010000033.1:0-8981 GCA_052148755.1 Beijerinckiaceae bacterium
AGGATGGACCGGCTACTACGGAAAACCCGGCCCCGTCGTTATGCTCGAAGGTTGGTTCGAGTTCCAAGCCGCAAAGCGAGGCGTCAGCGCCATGACGGCATGCAGCAATGTGTGAATCTAGTAGCCCTGCAAGCGGGGAGAGGAGCGGCAAACGTCGTGGCACAAATGTAATCCGACCGCGCAGATCGCGCGGCCCTATGCCTCCATTCCGCCGGCCTCTTCGACTTCGGCCGGATCGAGAATCTTTTGCGCAATGAGGCCGGAGTTCTCGCGGATCGCCTGTTCGATCCGCTCGGCGATGACGGGATTGCTTTTCAGGAAATTTTTGGCGTTTTCGCGGCCCTGCCCCAGTCTCTGGCTGTCGTAGGAAAACCAGGCGCCGGATTTCTCGACGACGCCGGCCTTGACGCCGAGATCGACCAATTCGCCGGTCTTCGAAACGCCTTCGCCATACATGATGTCGAATTCGACCTGTTTGAAGGGCGGCGCCACCTTGTTCTTCACGACCTTGACGCGGGTCTGGTTGCCGACGACCTCGTCGCGATCCTTGATCGAACCGATGCGGCGAATGTCGAGGCGGACGGAGGCGTAGAATTTTAGGGCATTGCCGCCGCTCGTCGTCTCCGGACTGCCGTACATGACGCCGATCTTCATGCGGATCTGATTGATGAAGATCACCATCGTATGCGAGCGCGAGATCGACGCGGTGAGCTTGCGCAAGGCCTGGCTCATCAAACGCGCCTGCAGGCCCGGCTGGCTATCGCCCATTTCGCCGTCGATTTCGGCGCGCGGCGTCAGCGCCGCGACGGAATCGATGACCAGCACGTCGACCGCGCCGGAGCGCACGAGCGTGTCGGTGATTTCGAGCGCCTGTTCGCCGGTATCCGGCTGCGAGATCAAGAGATCGTCGAGATTGACGCCGAGTTTTCGGGCATAGACGGGATCGAGCGCATGTTCGGCATCGATGAAGGCGCAGATGCCCCCCTTCTTTTGGGCTTCGGCGATGACATGCAGCGTCATCGTCGTCTTGCCGGAGGATTCCGGCCCATAGATCTCGATCACCCGGCCGCGTGGCAGGCCGCCGACGCCCAGCGCAATGTCGAGGCTCAAGGACCCCGTCGAAACGGTCTCGATCTCGACCACCTTCTGGCCCTTGCCGAGGCGCATGATCGAGCCTTTGCCGAAGGCGCGTTCGATCTGCGACAGGGCGGCATCGAGCGCCTTGGTCTTGTCCACAGAACTTCCTTCCACGAGGCGGAGATTGGCTTGGGCCATTTTTGTCGATCCTTCTGACATGGGCATCACTCTCATGCAAACCAGGGATCGAATTCGCGGATACGAGCTTGTGGACGGTCGGCCGATTTCGATCAGGCTGCGCTTGCCGGGGCAATGTACCCTTTTTGTTCGCACTCGCCAAGTTCTTTTTTTGTTCTTTTGCGCAATTGGCACAAATTTACAAATAGAGGGGAAATCAATGCAAAGCGGAGTGTCCGCATCTAAGCAACGTTCGGAGTCGCGCATTGCGCAACATCATGTCGCGCTGGTCCCCGGATCGCATTCCGCTTCGCTTCATGCGTCCGGGGAAGAGGCGCCTCTTCTAGCGCTGCTTACTCGCTCGGGGCGTTTGCCGCGCGACTCTTCTCCCGCAACGGGCGTCGCTTGCGACGCCCGTCGAAAGCGACGGGCTATGCGGGAGAAGGTGGCATGCGAAGCATGACGGATGAGGGCAGGCTTAAACTCCGACAGGCTCCGTATTATTTGAAACGCTGAGAGGTTGGCACAACCCTCATCCGCCTCATTTCATTCGGCACCTTCTCCCGCAGGCGGGAGAAGGAGTGCGCCCAACGAGTTCGGCGATCAGTCAGCCGCATGCTCGCCGGGCCCTTGATTGCGCTGCGAACGCATCCGGCACCATCGATGGCAGGATCACAATCTCCCCAACAGCTCGGTTTTTTTCGCCGCGAATTCTTCGTCGGTCAGAATATTCTTCCGGCGTAGATCGGCGAGCCTTTCGATCAGGCTCAAAAGATCATCGCCCGCAGGCGCTGAGCGCGGCGCTGGCGAAGGTGTGGTGTCAGGCATTGGCGCAGACATCGGCGACTCGGCGAGGGGGATCTCCGTCCCGCTGGCTGCAAGTTCGGGCGCCGCGGCGATCTCCGGCTCGTCGGCTGCAAGTTCAGGCACCAGAATGATCATCGCCTCGTCGGCAGCAGGTTCAAGCGCCAGAATGATCATCGTCTCCTCGGCCGCAGGTTCAGACGCCGGAGCAATCAAAGTCTCGTCAGCGGCAGGTTCGGGCGCCGGAGCGATCAAAGTCTCGTCGGCCGCTGGTTCAAACGCCAGAATGATCATCGTCTCGTCGGCCGCAGGTTCAGGCGCCGCAGCGAACGCCGGCTCGCTGACCGCAAGTTCGGGCGCCGAGGTGACCAAAACCTCGTCGGCCGCTGGTTCAGGCGCCGAGGGAATCGCCGGCTCGCCGGCGACGGGTTCGCGCGCAGGGGTGATCGCCGTCTCGCTGGCCGCCTGTTCAGGCGCCGGGGTCGCCGCAGGACTTGACGCTAGAAAAGCTAAAACACTTGACGCATCCGAGGCGGCCGGCTGCCGCTGCGTCTCGCTTGGTGTCTCGCTTGGCGTTGCATTTGGTGTCACTTGCGGCAGATCGGCGACGCGCACAAGTCCGAACTGGCTCGTAAATGTCAAAGATTGATCGCCGCTTTGCTGCTGCGAAAAGCCACTGATCGAGTGATCGCCCGTATCATAGACACTGACTCGGCCGCCTTGCTCGATCGCCAAGCGCCGCGTCGCCGGGAAATAAGCATAACGCAGATCGTTCTGGCTGCCGACGGACGCCGGCGCGCCGAGTTCGATCGGCCACCAAGATGAGGATACGCCCGGCACGAAGAGGCTGACGCCGGCTTGCCCAAGCCCCTGCCCCTGCCCTTGCGACTGCGACTGCGACTGGCTCGCGGCAGGTGGAGTAAACAGCGCCTGATTGCGCAGCAGGCCGGCGATTTCGCTGCAGAGATTGGCGACCTTGTCCTTAAGCCTTTGGTTGAACATGTCGCCGATCATGACCATCCCGCCATGCGACCATTGCCCCATGCCGCCGAGATCGGGATGATAGAATTGCGCCTGGGTGCCGTGGCCATTCGCGACGGCGTCAAACAGCGTCAGAACGGCATTGCGGCTGACCGCATAGCGGCCGGCCAGATTGTCAGCAATTCGTAATCCTTCGGGCGTGAGTTCCGGCATTGCCCCCTCCTCTAAAATCCGAGCCTCAGACGCCGGACAGATAGCACGATGCGCGCGAATACGCCGGCCTTTTCATAGATCACGATGATTTTGGATCGAATCAATCCAAAATCATGAACGTGATCGATTCCAATAAATTAGAGCGGGATATGCAGATAAGTCTACGCAATCTGCGTAGACTTGATTGCGCCGGAAAACCGGTTCCCAATTTTCCTCATCCCGCTCTAGGCTGCGTCGTTCAGCCATGTGGTCAATGGGTCGGATACCGCTCACCGCGCGAAGAAGCGCAAGCAAAACGAGCCATGCGGCAGCAAAATCAGCGCAATATTCGCGACCCCGAAGGTCGATCTCAGCAATTTCGGATGAGTTGAGGCTTTTCGCAGGAGGCCGCCGAATCCACCTGCAATAAAAAAGCCGGTCGAAGCTCGCCTCTCGTTCGAATTTTCTGCTTCCCTATCGAGCACTTCCTATTAACCACTTGGTAGGCATAATTTTAAGCCCATGATGTCAGTTATTTTGTGTCAATCAGTTTACGCGAGCATCACTCTCTAGGAGGGTCCGTTCGGCGGCGTTGCAAAGTCCGACGCGGGAGGAATGAGCGAGAGGCATCGTGAAAAACCATCCAAAGATTATGTTCACCACAGCGTTTCGTGCCTTGTTCCACATCCCGACGGACAACCCGCACCTGATGCAGTCGCAGCTCAAAGCGCTGACCGGGGAAGTTCCGCTTCTCTACTTCATCGTTCTCGTGAATATGGTCGCCGTCGCCTGGACGCATTACGGAGTCGCGCCCGACAGCCTGACGATCGGCTTTCCGACACTCGGCCTGATGAGCGGCCTTGTACGAGGATGGACATGGACGCAGGCGCGCGGCCAGGCGATCAGTGATGCCGCTGCCGGCCGCCGCCTCAAGACGGCAGTTATCGCATCTGGCGCGTTTGGCGCGATGTTCCTCGCCTGGGGGCTTGCTCTTTACCAATACGGCGACGCCTACGCACAGGGACATGTCGTCTTCTGCATGGCCATCACGGTGATCAGCTGCATCTTCTGCCTTATGCATCTTCGACCTGCCGCCCTTTTGTTGACCGGCGTCACCGTCATTCCTTTCACAATCTTCTTTCTAGCGACCGGGCAGCCTGTCTTCATTGCAATCGCGCTCAACATGCTGCTCGTCTCGGCGGCCATGGTACATATTCTACTCATTCATTCGCGCGAATTCGCCAATATGATCACCTTCCAAAAGAAGCTGGTCGAGACGAATCTCGAAACCAAGCGCCTCAGCGACGAAAATTTGCGCCTCGCCAATCTCGACAGTCTGACGGATCTGCCGAACCGGCGGCAATTCTTCACCAGGCTGCATGAATTGCTGCAACGGGCGAGCTGCGGCGACAAACGCGTCGTCATCGGCCTGATCGATCTCGACGGGTTCAAATCCGTCAACGACGGCTATGGACATATTATGGGTGACCGGGTCCTCATCGAGGCCAGCCGCAGGATGCAGGAGATCTGCGACGATCAAACCTTCCTCGCGCGCCTCGGCGGCGACGAGTTCGGTTTGATCGTCGACGCGGACGTCGAGGACGACGCCATCCACGCGCTCGGCGGCCGAATATGCAGCGTTCTTGAAGCGCCGTTCACTTTGCCTGGCGTCATTGCGCAGGTTTCGGGTTCCGTCGGCTTTGCCATATTCCCGGATGCCGGTTCGAGCGCCGCGCTGCTGCTCGAGCGCGCCGACTATGCGCTTTACCACGCCAAGCAGCATTTGCGCGGGCGCCCGGTCATCTTTTCGAGCGCGCAGGAAACCGAGATCCGCCATTTTGCCAGCGTGGAGCAGAGCCTGCGCCACGCCGATCTCGAATCCGAGATGTCGCTGAACTTTCAGCCGATCTTCGATGTCGAACGCGGCGAGCCTGTCGCCTTCGAAGCGCTCGCCCGCTGGGACAGTCCCAAGCTCGGCCGTGTTCCTCCGGACATTTTCGTGCGTGTGGCCGAGCGCAGCGATCTCATCAGAAAGCTGACAAAAACGCTGCTGCGCAAGGCGCTCGCATGCGCGGAGACCTGGCCGAGCGACATCGGAATATCGTTCAACCTCTCCGTCCGCGATCTCGCCTCCGACGAGGCGATCCTCGCCATCATGACGATCATCGAGAACAGCGGGGTTGCGCCAAGCCGCATCGACCTCGAAGTGACTGAGACGGCCTTGATGCGGGATTTCGATCAGTCGAGCAAATCACTGCGGATGCTCAAGGCACTGGGGGTCGGCATTTCGCTCGACGATTTTGGCACCGGCTATTCGAGCTTGAGCTACGTCCACCGCCTGCCGATCGACAAGATCAAGATCGACCGCAGTTTTATCCAGGAGGTCGAGACGCAAGCGTCCTGCCGCGCCATCGTCAAGACAGTCATCGACCTGTGCCGCAACCTGAAGCTCGCCTGCGTCGTCGAGGGCATGGAGGCGGACGGCCAGGTCCGCATACTCCGCTCGCTCGGCTGCACGATGATGCAGGGCTATTTATTCGGTAGGCCGATGCCGGCGCGCGAAGTCATGGACTTTCTCGACAACGTCAACCCGGCTGAGATCGGACGGCTCGCCGTCGCCTCTTGAGAGCGGCGGGCCGAAATTCCTGCACTTTCCGATCCGAATTCCTCTCCCCAATTCCACCGCAAGAAACGGAGTGCGCGGGCTCTCCGGATGATGCAAAGTGGTCTTTGAGAGATCGGGGCTGGGACGGAGAGCTGGCGGAAGCGATGCAGAGCTTGGCATTTACGAGCGACGGGGATCGTTGGGCGGCGCTCGAAGCGCGCGACAAGGCAGCCGACGGCCGCTTCTTTTACGCCGTGCGCACGACCGGCATCTATTGCCGTGCCTCATGCGGCGCGCGGCCGCCGCGGCGCGAAAATGTGGTGTTCTTTTCGACACCCGACAAAGCAGAAAATGCCGGGTTTCGCGCCTGTCTCAGATGCCGGCCGCGCGAGGCCGCGGATCGAGCCAAGATCGCCCGGGTGACTTCCGCCTGCCGCAGGATCGAAACGGCCGAAGAGGAACCGCGTCTTGCCGATCTCGCCAAGGCAGCAGGCACGAGTCCCGCGCATTTCCACCGCCTGTTCAAGAGTGTGACGGGGATCACGCCGAAAGCCTACGCAGCACAGATAAGGACCAATCGCATGCACACCTTGCTGCCTAAGAGCGCCAGCGTCACCGAGGCCATTTTCGCCGCAGGCTTCAATTCGAGCGGCCGTTTTTATGCAAGATCGCGCGATGTGCTCGGCATGCATCCGAGCTGTTTCCAGAAAGGCGGCGAAGGCACGGTCATCCGCTTCGCCTTAGGGCAGAGCTCGCTCGGCGCGCTTCTCGTCGCGGCGACCGAGCACGGTCTCTGCGCGATTTTCCTCGGCGATGACGCGCAATCCCTCGTGCGGGATTTGCACGAGCGGTTTCCGGAGGCTAAATTCGTCGGCGCCGATCCCGATTTCGAAACGATCGTTGCAGAGGTCGCGGGCCTCGTCGATGATCCTCGCCGCGGACTCAACCTGCCGAAAGACGTGCGCGGCACGGCCTTTCAGCAGCGTGTCTGGCAAGCGCTGAGCGAAATTCCGCATGGCGAAACGGCGACCTATCGCGATATCGCCGCACGGATCGGCGCCCCGCAGGCGGTGCGCGCCGTTGCCGGCGCCTGTGCCGCCAATCCGCTCGCGGTCGCCATTCCCTGTCATCGCGTTTTGCGCAGCGACGGCGCTTTGTCGGGCTATCGCTGGGGAGTGGAGCGCAAGCGTGCCCTTCTCGCCCGCGAAAAGCAGAATTGATCGCGCTCCAGATCACGATGATTTTGGATTGAATCAATCCAAAATTATGAACGTGATCGATTCTAATAAGTTAGAGCGGGATGCGGGCGGAAAACCGGTTCCCACTTTTCCTCATCCCGCTCTAAACGGCGATCAGGCATTGGGACGCGTTCGGCCCTTTTCAAAGCACCGTGAGGCCGCGCATAAAACGCCGCCAATTCTGCACATAACCCTCCGCGCTCACGCGCAGGAACGCCACTGCAGCCGCATCGAGTGTGCGCACGACGCGGGCCGGGCTCCCGACGATCAGAGATGCATCGGGAAATTCCTTGCCTTCGGTGATCAGCGCGTTGGCGCCGACGAGGCAATTGCGGCCGATCTTGGCGCCGTTGAGAATCGTCGAACCCATGCCGATCAAACTTTCGGCGCCAATTGTACAGCCATGCAGGATCACGCGATGGCCGATCGTGCAATCGGCACCGATAACGAGCGGTGCGCCCATGTCCGTGTGCAATATGCTGCCATCTTGTATGTTGGAGCGGGAGCCGATGCGAATGAGCTCGTTGTCGCCGCGCACGATCGCGCCGAACCAGACGGATGCGTCCTCTTCCAATTGCACTCTGCCGATCACTTGTGCATCCGGTGCAATCCAATAGCGGTCATGCGCCGGGAGGATCGGACCGACCCCGTCGAGAGCATAAAGCGGCATCATCAATCCTTTGTATGGAGGCGCGAGGCGGCTGCGCCCGTCAGAAATCCTCGATGTCGAAATCGAGGATCGCAATCTGCAGCGTATAAGTCTTACCCTTAGGGTCGTCGGCGGAAATCACGCCGAGAAAGTCATCCCCCGAATTCAATTCGACGGAATCACTCTTCTTGCCGCGCGTGACGATCGTCAGTTTGTCGTTTTCGAAAAGGCGGCGCAGATAGTCTTGCAGGACGGGACGCTCGACAGGAATTTTCATGTCGAACGCAAACGAGCGGTCGCCATCCTCGTCGTCAACGACGATCGACCCGATCTGCCGTTCGCCGAGATGGACATCGGCATTGTCGGGATTGCGTTTCGCCGGCGTGACCCGAATTCCGGCATTCCCGAACTCTTGGCGCAAAAATGCTTCCAACTTATGCAATTCAACTTTATCCAAAACGATCTCCAATGTGAGTGGTCGACATAATACAAGCCGTGCCAGAAATCGGCAGTCCCTGCAACTCCGCGATGTTGCTCAAGTCGTCTATTCGAACGGCGTCTTCGAAGCGAGGATCTGGTCCATGTCGCGTGCGGGTTCGGCGCAGCCCGCCTCGCCGACGATCCGCGCCGGAACGCCGGCCACCGTCTTATTGCTCGGGACCGTTTGCAAGACCACCGAGCCCGCAGCGATCCGGCTGCAATGGCCGATTTCGATATTGCCGAGGATCTTGGCGCCCGCGCCGATGAGGACGCCGTGCCTGATCTTCGGATGCCGGTCGCCCGTCTCCTTGCCGGTGCCGCCGAGGGTTACGCCCTGCAGGATCGAAACGTCGTCCTCGATCACCGTCGTCTCGCCCACCACCAGGCCGGTAGCGTGGTCGAGGAAAACGCCAGTGCCGATCCGCGCCGCGGGATTGATATCCGCGCCGAACACTGATGACGAGCGGCTCTGAAGATAGAGCGCGAAATCCCGCCGCCCGGCCCGCATCAGGGCGTGCGCCAGACGATAGGTCTGGAGCGCATGGAAGCCCTTGAAATAGAGCACAGGCTCGATAAGACGCGTGCACGCCGGATCGCGATCGAGCACAGCCAGGATATCGGCACGAAAAGCTTCGCCGACCGATGGGTCAAGCGCAATAAAGTCCAGATAGGTCTGGCGAATGAGATCGGCCGGGACTTCTGCATGGTTCAATCGCGCCGCAATCCGGTGGACGATCGCCGTTTCGAGCCTCTCATGATTGAGGATGGTCGCATAGAG
>JBKQHN010000034.1:0-10497 GCA_052148755.1 Beijerinckiaceae bacterium
CACTGAAGTTGCAACCATCGAGCGCACGCGTGACTCCGAAGAATTTCTTCAGGCCGACGACGCTGATCGCGGCAACGCCGGACGCTGGCGTGGGGGAACCCACGGCAGCTGAGTTTGCATAATCCAGAACTGGAGGTGTCTCGCCAGACATCTGAGGAGCAACTCCGTTGTTGCGAATGCGGCGATGAGTGCCAGTGGCTCAGTGCTTGTAGGCTTCCGGGTCCGCCGGGTGGGCGAAGAAGTGATCAAGGAACGCCGCTGAGCCCCATTTGCTCTGACCGACCGCCAGCCAACCGGCGTTATCCATACTGCAGTCTTTCGGCAGCGCCTTCTCAATATCAGCGTAGCTCAACTTGATCGGGTCGACCAGGATCGACTGAACCTTCGGGCCCTGACCCTCGAGAGTGCGCATCATGACATTCCAGATGAGCGTGAACTCATCGGCCGGCGGCCAGACCTGGTAAGCGGCGGTGATGTATTTGGGGTTCTGCCGCCAGTAGCATAGAGCGCCCAATTCGCCGCCGATCGCGACGGGAACCATGTCGCGGCCGGATTGCTGCAATGCGCGCAGCACGCCCAACTCGGCGGCCGACTGCACGACGATGCCGTTGAGTTCACCCGGATTGGTCGCCAGCCATTTCTGCACTTCGCCTTGCGCGACCTGATCGGTCCAATTGCCGTTAACGTCGCCGACAATCTTGATGCCGGCGGCGGATGCGAGACCCGCTTTGACGCCGCGGTCCTGGGAGTCGGAGGCGGATGTGCCTGGGATGCCTTCGACAACCAAGACATTGCCCTTGCCGCCGAGCTGTTCCGTCAACCACTTGCCAATCTCATAGCCGGCAAACTGGTAGTTGACGGACGTATTCACGCTGTAGGGCGAGGTCAGATATCCGGTCAGGGAAAACGTCGGAACGCCGTGGTCATAGGCATATTTGACGCTCTGATTGAGTGCCGTCGGATTCGAGCAGCAGACGATGACTGCGTCGACGCCTTGATCGACGAGCTGTCTTATCTGTTGAATCTGCAAAGAATCGTCGAGATTGGACTGCGTGATGATCACGTCTTTCAGCAGTCCAAGCTTCTTCCATTTGGGAATGATCGTATTCTGGAGCTCCTGCATCACGGCGGCGCGCCAAGTATTGCCGGCATAAGAGCTCGCATAGCCAATCGTCCATGGCGGACCATGTTTCGCCTTCCAATCGACATAAGTGCTCGCCCCGACGGGCTGCGCCGGATCGATCATTTTCGGATCATAGAGTCGTTGCCGGACGTCTGGCGGAATGTCGTCGAGCCCGGCCGCAAGCGCTGGCGCAGACAGGCTGAACGCGGCGCTCAACACGAGCGCGATTTTGGCTAATGCCTTCATGAATTGCTCCTTGTGCTTCCCCATCGGCATCTCCTTTTGCGGAGAGCAGCGTGCGATAGTTGAATCGTACTAATCGCTTCAAGTTGTTCAATATGCTGAACAACTGTCTGCATATTGAACTATGAGGGAAGGCTTAGAACTCGTCAAGAGAAGATTCTTGGGAATGTTCGTCACCATCGTGAAAGCAGAACATTTCACTCCCGCTGATGACAATCGAATCTGCACGGCGGATGTAGAGCTACGCGCGATATGTTTCTCAGCCGATTGGATGCACGTCCGCGCCGAGGCGAAACGACAGGATGTCGGCGACCTTGCGGATGTTCTTGGCTACGAGGTCGATGGTGGGTTGGTCGACCTGCGTTGCAAGGATGCTGACCGCCACCCCCCCCGTCACTTGGTTAGTGGCATTTCGCACGGCCGTGCCGAAGCACCACATGCCTTCGCGAGTCTGTCCATTGTCGATCGAAAATCCCCTGGCGCGGGTCTCGGCGAGTTCGGCAAGAAGTTCACCGATGTTGCGGACGCTGTGGTCGGTGAGCGGTTCGGGCCAGCGGTTCGCCATGATGTTACGCACTTGATCATCGCTGAGCGTGCTCAAGATCGCCTTGCCAGTCGCGGTAAATGGTGCCGGCAGGCGCATTCCGATGCGAAACGTGACGCCCAGAGGCGAGCGGCTGTTGCGGCAGGCGATGTAAACGACTTCCGCCCCTTCGAGCAGCGACAGGGTGATCGTCTCGCCGGACAAGACATTGAGGCTGTCCCACAGCGCGGCGAACTCCGATACGAGATCGGTCCTGGCAATGAAGGCATTGGCCCAGCGCATGATGTGCGGACCGATGTTGAAGCCATTGTCGGTGCGCCGCGTCAGAAGGCCGAGATTGACCAGCGTCGTGCACAGCCCATGCACGGTACTCTTGGGAAGCTCGAGGCGTCGCGAGATTTCCGAAACCGTGAGTGGCGGCTCTAACGTGGCAATCATGTCGAGCACGGCATGTGCGCGGGCCAATGCGGGGACGTTCTTGGTTGCCGCGCCGTCTCGTATAGCTTCGTACCGCTCTTCCATCAGACCCCATTCCCCTGCTCTTGACGTATAACATGAGACAGTGCACTATCCAATATGTCGATCAGCGTTCTACATATTGAACACCTAATCGCCGCGGCTGGGGACTGAAAGCAGCGCGGAAGATCAAGCTGCGGGGCTCCATAAAGTGCGGAAGCCACCGTCAAAAATTGGGGGGAAATTCATGCGCTCGCCGCAATGCAGCACGAAATGGACGGACCATTGCTATCCTCCGCATTTTGGCTTGGGCGGCCATCCGGCACTGGACGAACTCGACCCTTAAGATGTGATTTTAACAGAGCCTGAACAAGGTTCGAAAGCGTTTCGAGCAACGATGCTACGAAAGTGAGATGACTGATGGCTTCGGACCTGAAACATTGGGCGAGCAAGTTCAAGTCCGCGACGGATACTGATGCGACGATCGCGGCCATGGGCAAATATTACACCTGCAGTTTCATGTACGACATGGGCGACGCCAAGGTCATCGTCGAAATGCATGACGGCAAGGTTAAAAACATCAACCCGAATCCCGCGCCGCTCGATGCTTATGATTTCGCGCTGAGGGCAAGTGCGGCGAGCTGGCGCGAATTCGGCCGTCCCATACCCCGGCCGCATTTTCATGGCATCTGGGCGGCCAGCTTCCGCGAGGACCTCAAGATCGAGGGCAATGTTCTCGTCTTGATGCAGAATCTGCGCAATTTCACAGTCCAGTTCGAGCTATTAAGAAAGGTTGGCGTCCCGGTCTGATTGGCCGCGGCGGTCTTCGTCCTCGATCATCCAAATCACTGCGGTGGCTTCGCTATGGTTCGACATTCTCCCGTGACAGGTCGCTACGTGACCATTGATGTCGACGGTCTCGAGTATAAGGTCTTCTACCTTCACAACGGGCGCGGCACGCCGCTCGTCTGCCAACATACGGCGGGCTGCCATAATCATCAGTGGCGCGGGCTCCTGGAAGATGAAGAGATCACGCAGAACTACAACGTGATCGCCTATGACCTCGCGCGGCACGGCAAGTCGGACCCGCCGCTCAACGTCGAATGGTGGAAAACCGAATACAAGCTAACAGCCGACCATTATGTGAATTTCATCGTGACGCTGTGCGACGCGCTCGAACTCGAGGATCCGATCTTCATGGGTTCCTCCTTCGGCGGTAACGTCGCACTGCAGCTCGCGATGCGGCGTCCAGATCGCTTTCGCGCCGTGATCCCGGTCGAGGCTGCGGATTATTCGCCCGGCTTCTTTCTCGACTGGTGGCGCCATCCGCATGCCAACGCTGCTCAGGTGTGCGCCAGCGGTGTGTGGGACCTGATGGCGCCGCAGTCGCCCGACATGGACCGCTGGCTAACCTGGCACTATTACACGCAGGGCGCCGAGGCCTTCAAAGGCGACCTCTATTTCTATTCGGTGGACCATGACTTGCGCAAAGACCTGGACAGGATCGACGCCCGCCGCTGCCCGGTTGTGATGATGACCGGAACCTACGACTATCTCACTCCGCCCGAGGCGACCGAGAACACCGCGCGGAGGATCAAGGGCGGCATCTATATCGAGATGACCGATATCGGACATTTTCCGATGAGCGAGAATTATCCGCTCTTCCGCGTCTATCTGAAGGAAGCGCTAAGAATCATTCGCGAGAAGACGGGCGGCTAGAGCATGTCCGGGAAAAATTGCCGGACCTTTCCGATGACGACATGCTCGAGGTTTTTGATATAGGGCCGTCATTTGACGGGTTGCTCGCAAGCTGGATGACAAACGAGGCCAGTCGGTACAGGGCGGAACGGAAACAATGAAGATCATTGAATTCGGCGATGACGGGAAACCTTTGGATCGCGACCGCATCAAGGTCGTCGAATTCGGTGTTGCCGACCCGCCGAAACCGTCACGATCGCGCGCCCTTGCTGCGCGCAGTCGCAAGCCGTCCGACATTCAGCTGCATATGTTCCAGACCGGCACGCTGCGCACCAAGGTTAAATATATCAAGATGAACCAGGGTGAGCAGGACTACGAAATCCCGGTTCCCTGGTTTCTCATCAAGCATCCCTTGGGCAATGTCGTCATCGACGGCGGCAATTCTATCGAGGCGGCCCTCGATCCGCGCGGCTATTGGGGCGACATCGTCGATGCCTATGAGCCGATCATGGATGTATCGGAGAATTGCGTCGATCAGGCCCGCAGTGTCGGTGTGCGGCCGGAAGACGTGCGCTACGTGCTGCAATCGCACTTGCACCTCGATCACACTGGGGCGATTGGCCGGTTTCCCCGCGCGACTTGTTTCGTGCAGCGGATCGAACATGAATATGCCTATAATCCGGACTGGTTCTCGAAGGCCGCCTATATTCGCCAGGACTTCGACAAGCCCGGGATCGATTGGAAATTTCTCGGCGGCGAATATACCGATCATTACGATCTGTTCGGGGACGGCGCGATCCGCATGATATTCACGCCCGGCCATTCACCCGGACATCAGTCCTTTCTCATTCGTTTGCCCAACACCGGCCCGGTCCTGCTGGCAATCGATGCCGCCTATACCATCGATCATTGGGAAGAGCGCGCGCTGCCCGGTCTCGTCTGCTCGGCCGTAGATGCGGTAAAATCGGTGCGCAAGCTTCGCAAGATTGCCGAGGAGACGGGAGCGATGGTCGTTACCGGACATGATCCCAGCCTTTGGCCAACATTCCAACATGCTCCAACAAACTTCTATGACTAGCGCCTGACAGCGAGGGCTTCGGCACCGGGGGAGTGCCAGAGCAAGGCCAGCGTCTTGCGCGCCGATGCGAAAGTCTGCAGGGCGACGTTTTCGGTTCAAGGTGTGACAGCGACGGCCTTCGGCTTTGTCCGTCTATCGAAGAGCGCGGCGTGCAAGACGGTTTTTGAATGGAGATATGATCGTGACACAAATTCTCGAATTCAAGCGCGAGGCCGCCTATGTGAACGGCACGTGGATTTCCGCCGACAGCGGCAAGACGCTGAATGTTACTGATCCTGCAACGGGCGAGAAGCTGGGCACGGTGCCGGACTGCGGCAGGGCGGAGACCGCCCGTGCTATCGCCGCTGCGGATGCTGCGCTGCCGGCGTGGCGCGCCAAAACTGCCAAGGAACGTGGCAGGATCCTGCACAAGCTCGCGGATATCATAGAGCAGAATGCGCAGACGCTTGGCACCTTGCTGACCATGGAGCAGGGCAAGTCGCTGAGCGAGGCCAAGGGTGAAGTCAACTTTTCGGCTGCCTATGTCCGCTGGTTTGCCGAAGAGGCGCAGCGCATTTACGGCGACATCATTCCATCGCCATGGCCGGGCCGCCGCATCCTCGTCACCAAGGAGCCGGTGGGCGTCGTCGGCGCCATCACGCCGTGGAATTTTCCTTCGTCGATGATCGCGCGCAAGCTCGGCCCGGCGCTCGCGGCCGGCTGCACCATCGTGATCAAGCCGGCATCGCAGACGCCTTATTCGGGCCTCGCCTGGGGCGCGCTCTGCGAGAAGGCCGGCATCCCGGCCGGTATCGTCAATGTCGTAACGGGCTCGGCCTCTGCCATAGGCAGCGAATTGACCGGCAATCCCATCGTTCGCAAGATCACCTTCACCGGTTCGACACTGATCGGCAAACTGCTCGTCGAGCAATCGGCCAAATCTCTGAAGAAAGTGTCGATGGAGCTCGGTGGCAACGCCCCCTTCATCGTCTTCGACGATGCGGATGTCGACCGCGCCATCGAGGGCGCGATGATCGCCAAATATCGCAACTCCGGTCAGACCTGCGTATGCACCAACCGCTTCCTGGTGCAGTCCGGCATCCACGATACATTCGTGGCAAAACTGGTCGAGGCATCCGACGCCCTCCGGGTCGGCAATGGTCTCGAGGCCGGCGTGCAGCAGGGCCCCCTGATCGATGCCCGCGCGATCGAGAAGGTCGAGGAGCATATCAAGGACGCCGTTGCCAAGGGGGCCAAGGTGGTGACCGGCGGCAAGCGCCACAGACTGGGCGGCACTTTCTTCGAGCCTACCGTCCTGACCGGCGTGCGGCCCGAGATGATTGTGGCCCGCGAGGAGACCTTCGGTCCGCTCTCTCCTGTCTTCAAGTTCGAGACCGAGACCGAGGCCGTGAACATGGCCAACGACACCGAATTCGGCCTGGCTTCGTATTTCTACACGAAGGACCTGGCGCGCGCCTTCCGCGTCTCCGAAGCGCTGAAATATGGCATGGTCGGCGTCAACGAGGGCTTGATCACAACGGAAGTGGCGCCCTTCGGCGGCGTCAAGGAATCCGGCATGGGCAAGGAAGGGTCGAAATATGGCGTCGCGGATTATCTCGACGTCAAATATGTCTGCATGGGCGGCCTGGGTTGAATCGACATCTCGTCTCAACGCTCGGATGGGTCCATCCGAGCGGACTCAGCTGTCTTGGACGTCCTGGTGCGGCCCGTGCAAGCGCTGGATATTAGCCCAGTCAAATAGCCAAACGACGCGGCTGACGAGCGCGCTGAGCGCGGATGAACTCTTCAAGGGCCGCTATTTCGCCCGGAAGCGGCTGAAACGCAATCAACCGGCAGATGAAGCGGTGATTCGGTCCAAGCTCAAATCATCGTGATTGATTGCAATAATTTAGAGCGGGATGCGCAGGCAAGTTTAGGCAATCTGCGTAAACTTGCTTGCGCCGGAAAAGCCGCGCAGCGTCCCGCTTTTCCTCATCCCGCTGTAGGGCCCGCCAACCCGGTTCAAGACGCGTTGAAGACGGACGCGCAATCGGCGGATTAAGAAACGCAGGATCATGCCTCGCGCCAAGCGTAGGCTGCTACGGCCCTCTGTGGCGACAGGGTAGCAACGATTCGAAATGATATGCCGGCATGGGGCAGGGGAGAAGGCCTGGCAACGAGTGCAGGGGGATCAAACTTTTGGGGTTGGCCGGTTGCACACTTGCGGCGGAATTTAGCAATGAAATCGACGAAATATCGCCTGTAAGAAATTTTCTAAACCATTGCGAATGAACGATTTTAACGTTCCCTCCGAGGCCTCCATTCCCGCCGACTGATCGCGCTGGCTGGGCAGGCGCCCAGGCCTCGCTGCGAAGCGGATCGCGCCGGATGTCCTGTTTCCCGCACATTTCCAGCCTGTCGCGCCTGCTCCAAAATGAAGAGCGTCGTTTGCTTTCGGCCTTCCGCCGTGAGGGGATCTGCTCTAGACTAAACTGGTTTTGGTCGGAAGATCCGAGCCGCGTCGATCGGATGGGAGCGCAAAGATTTTTATTGGCGTCTCCATTTTGTTGATTTCGTGCTTTTGAAATCGTCTGATGCAGGGGGGGCTTCATGGATTTCGCGGTCGCGGCCTTTCTGAGGCATTCGGCAGGACGCCTGCTGCGCAACGGCTTTTCAGCCGCAGTCCTCGTCCTTGTTCTGCCGGGCGCCGGCGCCGATGCCGCCGATGGTTTTGCAGGAATGGCCGTGACGGTCGTCAAATCCAAAACTGCCTGTTTCGACGACAGCATCGCACTGACCGGGTTCATCCTGCCGCGCGAGGTGGCGCTGGTACGCCCCGACGTCGATGGCTATCATGTTCTGCGGGTTCTGAAAGAGGATGGCGACATCGTCGAGAAGGGCGACAAGCTGCTGGACCTCGTCAAGCCCGATTGGCTGCCGCCGCAGGCTCCGTCCACGGCCAGCGTCACCGCAAATGCAAACGGCATTCTGGTCATCTCACGGCCGATACCGATCGGCATGCCGGTGGCGCGCACGGAGGCCTTGTTCCGGATCATCCGCAATGGCGAATTTGACCTCGTCGTCGACGTTCCACAGGTCCACCTGCGAAAAATCAAGTCGGGGCAGAGCGTCCGCATCGAAATGTTGGGGGCCGCGGATATTGTCGGCACCGTGCGCAGTCTCGAGACCGACATCGATTTCTTGAGCCAGCTTGGCCACGCGCGCGTTCAAATTACCGGCAAACCGAACCTGCGTGCCGGCACATTTGCGATCGCCACCATCGACGCTAACCATAGATGCAGCAACCCGAGTGTGCCTCTTTCGGCGGTTCTTTTCGGCCCCCAAGGGTCCGTTGTGCGGGTGGTTCGCGACGGACATATCGAGGATCGATCGGTACAAATCGGCCTTTTCGGCGATAAGAACATCGAAATTCTCTCCGGCCTCAAAATAGACGATCTGGTCGTGGCACGCGCCGGCGCTTTCTTGCACCAACGCGATCCGGTGCGGCCCATCTTGGTCGAAATCCAAGAGACGAGTCGTTAGCCGCGAAAACGGATCCGATCACCTGCCGAGGACCTGCCCCAATTCAGGACCTGGATGCTCGGACGCCGCCAATCCCGACCCGTCCCGCCGGGTCTGCCGATGCCCTGCTGCAAGTGCAAATTGCACCATCCCATTTCGCGAGAGGCGTTGACGTGCTGATACTGTCAGAGATCGATGAAGTTCACAGCGCCTTGCGCGACTTGATCGAGCACTCTCGAAAAGCCGTCGCCTTTACGGGCGCCGGCATTTCCACGGAATGCGGCGTTCCGGATTTCCGCTCGAAGAATTCGCCTTGGATGCGGCTTGAGCCCATCGCGTTCGAGCGGTTCATGTCGGACGTTCTGATGCGGGAAGAAGCGTGGCGGCGTAAATTCGCCATGGATGATCTTTATGCAAAGGCGCAGCCCGGTCGCGGCCATATCGCGCTCGCAAATCTTGTCGCTGCCGGCAAGTTGAAAGCCATCATCACGCAGAACATCGACAACTTGCATCAAGCATCCGGCGTTCCCGATGACCGGATCATCGAGCTGCACGGCAACGGCAGTTATGCGACGTGCCTTGCCTGTGGCCGCCGCCATGAGCTTGACGATATTCGGCGCGATTTCGAGGCTAGTGGTGCTGCACCGCAATGTGTGTGCTGCGGCGGAATCGTCAAGTCTGCCACGATATCCTTCGGTCAGGCCATGCCCGCACTCGCCATGCGACGCGCGCGCGAGCATGGCCTCGATTGCGATCTCTTCCTGGCGATCGGCTCTTCACTGGTCGTCTATCCGGCCGCGGACTTTCCCCTTCTCGCCTCTCACCATGGCGCCCGCCTCGTCATCATCAATGGCGAAGAGACGCCGCTCGACGAAGCAGCCGATCTCGTCTTACGGGGCGACATAGGCGACATTCTGCAGCCCTTCGCGAATTGAACAACGCTGCAGAAAAACGATTGGACTGAATGATTCGCGGGCTAGTCGCTTCTTTTTTTCGCGAGCTCTGTCGGTCATTGCCGCAAGCGAGGCGGTAGGCTTGCCTCGGTGACCGGGCACCTTTTAACCCCGCCAGCCGACGGATAAGACCGGCCCGCCAGACCGTCATCCACAGGTTCACGAGAATTCTGCTTTTGCGTGGACCGGCCAATGCTATCCTGCCACCAGAGATACAATTTGATTCGCTTGGAAACAGGGTCTTGCCGAGACTCCGAGTCCGGACGAAGTCGAGTTGAGCGTTCCTGGGAGCTGGTCCGTTGGGCAGCAAGGATTCCCTTTCGGCGTATGAGAATATCGACGCCAAAGCAGAAACTGGCGAGATCCTCGAACTCGTCGAGATCTCGGGTCGGATCAAGTGGTTCGATGTCTCCAAGGGCTACGGCTTTATCGTTCCCGACAACGGCTTGCCGGACGTCCTCTTGCACGTCACGACCTTGCGTAAGGACGGATTCCAAACCGCCCATGAAGGCAGCCGCGTCGTCTGCGAAGCGGCGATGCGGACGAAGGGATTGCAAGTGCTTCGTGTCGTCTCCATGGACGAGTCGACGGCGGTCCACCCTGCGCAATTGCAGCCTGCGCGAACACACGTGCAAGTCGCGCCCTCGGGCGGTTTCGAAATCTGCGTCGTCAAATGGTTCAATCGCGTCCGTGGCTTCGGCTTTGTGACGCGCGGCGATGGGACCGAAGATATATTCGTCCATATGGAGACCTTGCGCCGCTATGGCATAGCCGAACTCAAGCCGGGAGACGGACTGCTGGTGCGTTTCGGCGACGGGCCCAAGGGATTGATGGCAGCAGAAGTGCGTTTGCTCGAAGCGGCCTTGCCCTCGTCGCATTGAGCCGGCACAGAAGCGCATCG
>JBKQHN010000035.1:0-34939 GCA_052148755.1 Beijerinckiaceae bacterium
TCCCGCTGCTTCTACGATGTTTGGACATCACCGAATGTCCTTTATGAATCATCCGATATTTCCGACGTCTCAGAACAAAACTGCTCAAAATGGACGAATTTCATCCCGACAGCGCTCTTGTGGAGGCGGTGCGTCCGTCGCCCAATCACGGCGCGCGACGTAGCCCCGCGGCCGACGCGATCATTATGCATTATACCGGCATGGCTTCGGCCGAGGCCGCTTTGGCGCGCTTGTGCCATCCCGCGGCCGAGGTCTCCTGCCATTATCTCATCTTTGAGAACGGAAACATTCATCAGCTCGTGCCGGAGGCGCGGCGTGCCTGGCACGCAGGGGCATCGTTTTGGGCCGGCGAAAGGGACATGAATTCCGCCTCCATTGGTATTGAACTCGCCAATGGCGGTGCAGATTTCGGCGCCCCCCCATTTGCGCAAGTGCAAATCGAAGCGGCAATCGCGCTGTGCAGAGACATCATCGCGCGTCGAAAGATCCCACCGCAGCGCATTCTAGGACATTCGGACATAGCGCCGTTTCGCAAGATTGATCCGGGCGAGGCTTTTCCCTGGGCAAGCCTCGCGGAAGCCGGCATCGGCCACTATGTCAGGCCCATTCCGGTCGGCGAGGACAGCCCGCTGATCCGGGGCAGCAGCGGCGCGGAGGTCGAAGCGCTACAGCACATGCTGGCCGCCTATGGCTATGACATCGCCGTCACGGCTCTTTACGAGGAGAGGACAGAAGCCGTGGTCGCCGCCTTTCAACGCCACTTTCGCCCCGCTCGTGTCGACGGCAAAGCGGATCGGTCGACTCTGGCGACACTGAGGGCGCTTCTTTGCACGCTAACGCGCCCAGTGTGAGAAGTCCGGGCCGGACCACCGGTTCAAAAAGATAGTGTTGCGATTTAAATAACGGAGGATTCCCATCCGTTATTTAAATCGTAACACTTGGCCGGCCTGAGGCAAAGTTGCAAAAGCACTTTCGAGAGATCTACTTGCCGGATTTGGGATCGGCTCCAAATCCTTCTATTCTGCAGGGCTCGTCGCGAAATAATTCGTCTGAGGCGAAGCCGCGCCGTTTCTGCGCATCTTAACGCGATCTTCCGCAGCGGCATGGGTCAAGCATAATTCGTCGAAGGTCCGCATCGCATCTTGATCGATCAAGCCGACGTCATACAAGTTTCGCATTGTTTCATGCACGATAGCCCGCACTTTGCTGTGATAGACTATGTTGTTCGGCATCATCTCTTTCGAGCCCAAGTCCGTGGGACGCGGAAAGACGCTGACGCCTGATAAACGCAATCAATTTCGTAAAGGAAGCGGCAGAAAACGAGCCGAAGCGGCGGAACTACGATCGAATCAACTTAGCGAATCATAGCGCGTTTCTATGCGCGGCAAAGGCTTTTTGTCGCAGCAAAGGGGTCATGCACGCCAATAGGCCATGATTTCGACTCGTTGCCGCCTCATTTCCGGGCTGTTTTTTCCGACCATCTCTTTGATATTGCTTATATTTTAGGGTCAAATCCCATGCCGATCGGTACACCCTGTCGCATGGCGGGCAAGAGCCACATTTCCATCCAAGATTACGCGATTGCTTTTCTCGACGAGATCGAAACGCCGAAACATGTGCGGCGGAGGTTTACGGTCGGCTTTTGAACTGGCTTTCTCACTCCGCCGCTTGTTTCGCCAGCGTCGCCGGATCGTAGTTCAGGATCGGTGCGAGCCAACGCTCGACTTCCGCCACACTCATGCCTTTGCGTTCTGCGTAATCTTCGACCTGATCGCGCTCGACCTTGGCGACGCCGAAATAATGCGCTTGCGGATGCGCGAAATAAAGCCCGCAGACCGAAGCGCCAGGCCACATGGCGTAGGATTCGGTGAGCTTCACGCCAGTCCTTCGCTCGGCTTCGAGCAGGCGGAAGAGTGCGGCCTTTTCCGAATGATCAGGTTGCGCCGGATAGCCGGGCGCCGGTCTTATGCCGCGATAACGGCCATTAAGAATGTCGTCTTGCGTGAGTTTCTCGTCCGGCGCATAGGCCCAAAATTCGCGCCGCACGCGTTCATGCATGCGCTCGGCGAAAGCTTCGGCAATGCGATCGGCGAGAGCCTTCACCAGGATCGACTGGTAATCGTCATTGGCCTTGGCGAAGCGCGCCGCGATGTCTTCTTCTTTGGCGCCGGCAGTAACGACGAAGCCGCCGAGATAATCGCCTTTTCCGCTCGCCCGCGGGGCAATGAAATCGGCGAGCGCCAAATTCGGGCGCCCGTCGCGGTGGCGCAGTTGCTGGCGCAAAGTGAAGAGCGTGGCAAGTCGATCCTTTCGCGATTCACCCGTAAAGAGCTCGATGTCGTCGCCTTCCGCATTGGCCGGCCAGAAGCCGATCGCGGCTTTCGGATCGAACCAGCGCTCCTTGACGATATGCGTCAGCATGGTGCGCGCATCATCATAGAGCTGACGGGCGGCCGCACCTTGTTCGGGATCATCGAGAATGGCCGGAAAACGGCCGCGCAATTCCCAAGTGTGAAAGAACGGCGTCCAATCGATATAGGGCACAAGTTCGGCGACGTCGTAGGTGTGGAAAATACGGGTTCCGGTAAAGCTGGGTTTCGGCGGGTCGTAGGCCGCAAAATCGAGTTTGAACGCATGGCTGCGCGCCTGAGCAAGCGAGATTCGCGTTTTTTCATGTTCGGCGCGGGCATGGGCATCGGCGACCTTGCGATACTCGGCCCGGATCGCTTCGATATAGGGACCTTGCGCGGTCGGCGAAAGCAAAGACTGCACGCAGCCGACGGCGCGGCTCGCATCATGCACGTGAACCACCTGGCCGCGGCGATAATTCGGGTGGATCTTGACCGCGGTATGGACGCGGCTCGTCGTCGCCCCGCCGATGAGGAGCGGCACATCGAAGCCTTCACGCTCCATTTCGGCGGCAACGAAGGACATTTCTTCGAGCGAAGGCGTGATCAGGCCGGAAAGGCCGATGCAATCGACTCCTTCGCGGCGTGCGGTTTCGAGGATTTTTGCCGCCGGAACCATGACGCCGAGATCAATGATCTCGTAATTGTTGCAGGCCAGCACGACGCCGACGATATTCTTGCCGATGTCATGGACATCGCCCCTGACCGTCGCCATGAGTATCTTGCCGGCGCTGGAGCGGCCGCTCTTGCCTTTTTCGGTCTCCATATGGGGCAATAGCGTGGCAACGGCCTGTTTCATCACGCGCGCCGATTTGACGACCTGCGGCAGGAACATTTTCCCGGAACCGAAAAGATCGCCGACGATATTCATGCCGGCCATCAAAGGTCCTTCGATGACGTCGAGCGGGCGTGCTGCCGCCAATCGTGCCTCTTCGACATCGCCTTCGATGAATTCGGTGATGCCGTTGACGAGCGCGTGAGCAAGGCGCTTTTCGACGGGTTCGCTGCGCCAGACTAGATCTCTCTCTTTGGCTTCACTGGTCTTGCCTTTAAAACTCTCAGCGAGGGCAAGCAGGCGTTCGGTTGCGTCTTCGCGCCGGTTGAGCACGACGTCTTCACAGGCTTCGCGAAGGATCGGGTCGATATCTTCATAGAGGGCGAGCTGACCGGCATTGACGATGCCCATGTCCATGCCGGCCTTGATCGCGTGGTAGAGAAAGACCGAATGCATCGCCTGGCGAACCGGTTCGTTGCCGCGAAACGAAAACGACAGATTCGAGACACCACCGGATATATGCGCGAGCGGGAAAGACGTCCGAATTTCTTTCGCCGCCTCGATGAAATCGACGCCGTAGTTATTATGCTCCTCGATTCCGGTTGCGACCGCAAATATATTCGGATCGAAGATGATGTCCTCCGGCGGGAAGCCGATGTCCTGCGTCAAGATCCGATAGGCCAGCGTGCAAATTGCGACCTTGCGCGCCTTGCTGTCGGCCTGACCCCGCTCATCGAAAGCCATGACGACGACGGCGGCGCCATAGCGGCGCACGCGCTTGGCTTCGGCGATGAATTTCTCTTTGCCTTCCTTCATCGAAATCGAATTGACGATGCTTTTGCCCTGAATACATTTGAGCCCGGCTTCGATCACCGAGAATTTCGATGAATCGACCATGATGGGCACGCGGGCTATGTCGGGTTCGGCGGCAATGAGATGCAGAAACTCGACCATGGCTTTTTCCGAATCGAGCAAGCCCTCGTCCATATTGACGTCGATGATTTGCGCGCCGGCCGCCACTTGCTCGCGCGCGACGTCAAGCGCCGCGGTAAAATCGCCATCCTTGATCAGTTTGCGGAATTTGGCCGAGCCTGTGACATTGGTGCGCTCGCCGACATTGACGAAATTCATGTCCGGAGAAAGCGTGAAAGGTTCGAGCCCAGAGAGGCGCAGGAGCGGCGCGATTTTGGGCATCTTGCGCGGCGCCACGCCTCGCACCCGCTCTGCGATGGCGCGAATATGATCGGGCGTCGTGCCGCAGCAGCCGCCGACGATGTTGACGAGGCCCGAATCTGCAAATTCGCCAAGGAGCGAAGCCATGTACTCCGGGCTCTCGTCATAGAGGCCGAATTCGTTCGGCAGACCGGCATTGGGATAGGCGCAGATGAGCGTATCGGCGATGCGTGAGAGTTCAGCGATATGGGCGCGCATTTCGCGGGCTCCGAGCGCGCAATTCAAGCCAATACTGAGAGGCGCGGTGTGGCGCAACGAATTCCAGAAGGCCTCCGGCGTTTGACCCGACAGAGTACGACCGGACAGATCCGTGATCGTGCCCGAGATCATCAAAGGCAGGCGCCGGCCGATCGATTCGAAGACTTCGTCAATGCCGGCAAAGGCCGCTTTCGCATTCAACGTATCGAAGATCGTTTCGACGAGCAGGATGTCCGCGCCGCCTTCGATCAACGCCGCCGCGGCCTCCTTATAGACGAGGCGCAGATCGTCGAAAGAGACGGCGCGAAAGCCGGGATTATTGACGTCGGGTGAGATCGATGCCGTACGATTGGTGGGACCGAGCGTGCCGACGACGAAGCGGCGGCGTCCGTCGCGCGCGCTCGCCTCGTCCACGGCGCTTCGGCACAGACGTGCGGCTTCAAGGTTCAGGTCCGCGACGACATCTTCCGTCCCATAATCGGCCTGCGAAATGCGCGTGGAGTTGAACGTGTTGGTCGAGATGAGATCGGCGCCAGCGGCGCAGTAAGCCAAATGTATCGCGCGGATCGCCTCGGGTTGGGTCAGGGTGAGCAGATCATTGTTGCCGCGCAGATCTTGCCGCCAATCCGCGAAACGTGCGCCGCGAAAATCGGCCTCGCTGAAGCGATGTGCTTGAATCATCGTCCCCATCGCACCGTCGAGGACGAGAATGCGTTCGGCGGCGGCCGCGCGCAGCGCTCCTGCAACATCATTTTGCAATGGAGAAGGTTCAGTGGGATCTGCCATGGACCACCCAGTTTGTGTCATGTCATTTCTGTCAGGCTTGCGCCGCCACGGCGTCTTGCGCGACCGGCCGCACGCCGAGGAGATGGCAGATCGCAAAGACGAGGTCGGCTCGGTTCATCGTGTAGAAATGGAACTGCCTTATGCCCTCGTCGACGAGATCGAACGCCTGTTCGGCGGCGACCGTGGCGGCGATGAGCCGACGGGTCGTCGGATCATCGTCCAATCCCTCGAAACGATCGGCGAGCCATTGCGGGACGGATGCGCCGGCCTTGCGGGCGAAACTCGCCGTCTGTTTGAAGTTCTGCACCGGCACTATGCCCGGCAGGATCGGGATCGTAATTCCTCGGGCGCGCACCTTGTCGAGAAAGCGCAGGTAATAATCATTCTCAAAGAAGAATTGGCTTATGGCGCGGGTCGCGCCAGCGTCGATTTTGGCCTTCAGGACATCGATGTCGGCTTCAACCGAGACACTTTCCGGATGGCCTTCCGGATAGGCGGAGACGGAAATTTCGAAGTCGGCAATCTTCTTCAGGCCGGCAACAAGAGCAGTCGATGTCGCGTAGCCTTGCGGGTGCGGCACGAAGGCGTTGCCGAGGCCGCCTTGCGGATCGCCGCGCAGGGCCACGATATGACGCACCCCGGCATCCCAGTAGTCGCGTGCGACGTCATCGACTTCGCCGCGCGAGGCCGCGACACAGGTGAGATGTGCGGCGGGTCTGATCGAAGTCTCCTTGATGATACGTGCCACAGTCGCATGCGTGCGCTCGCGCGTGGCACCGCCGGCGCCGTAGGTGACGGAGACGAAGCTCGGGCGCAAAGGGCTTAGACGATCGATTGAGGCCCACAGCGCCGTCTCCATTTCCTCCGTTTTCGGCGGAAAAAATTCGAAAGAGACTTCGATACCGGAACATGCCCTTCGGCGCGCGGGCGGCGTCAGGATCGCGCGGGCTTCCATCAGGCAAACTCCCGATGCGCATTGGGAATGGGATCTGCGATGAGGCGCGGGTCGCGGCCGAGCCATAGCGAAACGGTGAGTTTGCCGCCGCCCTTGATGTTGGGAACCAGATCGCGGCGTTCGAGGAAATCGAGCCCGGCATCCTGCATGAGGGTTGCGATCTCTTCGCCGGCAAAACCCAGCCGACGGTGGGCGTGATGTTCGCGCAGACTTTCTTGTGTATGCGGCGCAAAATCGACGATGAGGAGCCGGCCGGCCGGACGCAGCATATGGGCGGATTCGCGGATTGCCCGCGCCGGATCGTCGAGATAGTGCAAGACTTGATGGACGATCACGAGATCATAAAAATCGCGCTCGACCGGCAAGGCGTAAATGTCGCCTTGCCGCAGGCTGACATTGCGAAGCCCGGCTTTTTCGAGCCGTACGCGGGCGAGGCTCAGCATCTGCGGCGATTGATCGACCCCGACCGCCCGGCTTGCAAGCGGTGCGAGGAGTTCCAGCATCCGCCCGGTGCCGGTGCCGAGATCAAGAAGTGCATTGAGCGGCGCAGTGCCGACCATCTCACGAATGGCCGTTTCGACGGCTTCTTCGGAAACGTGCAGCGCACGCAATTCATCCCATCGCGCCGCATGCGCGGCAAAATAGTGCGCGGCCTGCTCGGTCCGGGCGCGCCTGACTTCGGCAAGCCGTGCCCGGTCCGCGACGCGCGCAGGGTCTTGCGGCGCGAGCCTGGCGAGTATGTCATGGCCGAGGCCAGCGGTGGGACCCGTCTGGGCTAAAAAGAAAAACACCCAGGCGCCCTCGCGATGGCGCTCGATCAACCCCGCTTCGACGAGCAGTTTCAGGTGACGGGAAATGCGTGGCTGTGACTGGCTGAGAATGGTGACGAGTTCGCTGACCGTCAGTTCTGCTTCGTCGAGCAGGGCAAGCAGGCGCAGACGCGTGGCCTCGCCTGCCGCCGCCAGAGCGGAATGCAAACTGTCGAAGGAAATTGTCTTCTCAGACGGGTTGGGCATCTCGGCACCATCGGTTTCACAATAGATATAAAGATATCTTTATATTGTAAAGTAGTTTTTCGGATGGACCGACGCCATCTCTCTCGTTCGCAAGCGGGCTGAGGCGGTGGCCACCGTGATTTAGATGCGCAATGCCGCTCTTGCAGTTGGCGCTGCATATTTGTTTGGTTTCGGCGCAGCTCCCGCTGCGCTAAAGATGTGAGAGGTTCGGCCGGCGCGACTATGTCCGGTGTGAGAATTCCGGGCTAATCCTTGGAGGCAGGGCAGCATGAAGGTATTTGCGGCTTTTGCACCGGCCGATCTCGCCGGGACATTTTTGGCGTTGGGCGTGGCCTTTGTGCTTGGCACCCTGATCGGCGCCGAACGGCAATATAGGCAGCGCAACGCGGGTCTGCGCACCAATGCCTTGGTCGCGCTCGGCGCCGCCGCCTTCGTCGATCTCGGGATGATGCTCAATGATCGAATCGGCGGGGCGCAGGTTCTCGCCTATGTGGTCTCCGGCATCGGCTTTCTCGGCGCCGGCGTCATCATGAAGGAAGGACTGCATGTGCGCGGTCTCAACACCGCTGCAACGCTGTGGTGCTCGGCGGCTGTCGGCGGCTGTTCCGGCACCGGCCATCCGGCCGAGGCGGCGCTGCTGACGGCGTTTGTGCTCGCTGGCAATACGTTCCTGCGTCCGCTCGTCAAGCTGATCGACCGGATCCCGATCAATGAGCAGGCGACGGAGGCCACCTATCAGGTCCGCGTGACGGTGACCGAGACAAGCCGCGATTACGTCCGCGATCAACTCGTCGAAAAACTCGAAGCGGCGAAATATCCGATCCGCGAGCTCGATGTGCACGAACGTTCCGAGGAGGAGGTGGAATTGGTCGCCGTTCTCGCCTCGACAAGTGTCGAGGCGGCCGAACTCGACGCCGTGACCAAAGAGCTTGAGACGCTGCACGGTGTCTCTTACGCGACCTGGACCTCGACGTCGGTGGACTGACGGCGCACTCGTTAATTGAGCTTGGTTGCGCGTCCGGTATACAGCACGCAGCGGCCTAAAATCAGGTATCTTACGACTTCCGCAATGCGCCACTTCCGGACTCATGTACTGCAATAAAGGCGTGTTTTACAGCAGACGATTGCAAACTTCATCGAAAAAGCATCTCGGCTTTATGAGCAAAAGCGCCGCGCGGCTTCAATCGCGGCGCCTGAGATGTGCGTCGGGCGGTGGGTGCGGTGGGCCAAGGGCGGGATCAATCACAAAACGCCCCTGAGCCGAAATGCAGACCAAACGGGTCTGTATCACCTGCGCGTGGAAACTGACGAGCTATGTGAAGGGGGGGGCCGTCTCCACGTGGCTCTATTCACATGCCTTCGTGCACATGGCAAACAGGTTGCTACAAAACGCAGCGGTCGTCGGATTCTCAGAGGGAGGCCCCTGCCAACCCGATTGCTCCAAATGGCAAAAACCAAGCCGGAGATCGCAGACATTCATGCACCTCTGTCTATTCCCCGCCTGATAACCCCCCGACCAATCCGACCTGTTGAGCCGATGGCCTGGGCGACCTGCCACTGACCGATGACCTCTTGGCCCGCGGCGGAAGCCTCCGCGGATGTCGCGAACTGGGACCACCGGCAATATGTTTGACACTGCGCGCCAGACGGCGGCACCGCTCGCCGGCGCTGCGGTCGAGCCCGATATGCCAATGAGGCCAATACCTATTGTCATAAGCATCGCGATGATGAGTGCACGCATCAACGTTTCCCTCCTAGAAATGGAGAGGTGCCAGCCGAGGACCTCTCCTTGTCGGTGAACTACGGCGTTTGCGGTCGCCGCTCGGGCCGATCGGGATGATGAGTCTAGCTCGGAAACTCACTATCCACGGGGAGTGCGTCGTGCAGCATAGCGGGTTCATCCAATGGAGTCCGCAGACATTTGAGGCCGTGAAGAGACAAAGCTGCATGGTCAAAAATACCATAGGCCTGCGCGTTGCAGGGACTTCCTACAACAAACTCGGCAGGTGCGTTTAGCGGCGAGCACACCAACATTGTTGCGACTGCTGCGACGCACTCTCCGAGTCTGGTCAAACGGAACCTCGCACCGCAAGTGGGCGCATTCGATGAAGCGCGATGACGGCGGTGATCCGCACGGAAGCGACCTCCTACGCGTGAAAGCCGACGCTAGCTTCGGCGCGCTTTGTACCAGGCGCGTGGAACGTAGAAGTTCCCCAGCTCCAGGAAAACCATCAACAGTCCCAACCTTAAGATCTCTTCGTCGGCCGGGTCGGTCATATGAACGATCTCGACGAGAACAATGTAGCTCATAAAGCACGCTGCAAACGCAACAACGACAAGGCCGCGCCACACGAGCGATGACCAGGATGTGCGCGCCGCCTGGAGCTTGGACACCTCGCTTTGCGTAACCTCCGGCTCGAGCGTCGGTGGCAGCCCAGCGAGCAGCGGCCTCAGCTTGTGAATCCGGTATATGTGCGCGGCCGCGAAAATCAACGTGCACCATGCGATCAAATCGAAATATGTGAACCAGCGCTGTTCCGAAATGGACGGCAGCAAACCGATTCGCCTCAGCCAAATGGTTATGGCCACGATCATGGCCGCTCCGAACACCATCGCGATGGTTCTGGCTGGAGCCAGCACCCGCTCGGTCCGCCGCATGCACTCAGCTATCGCCATTTTCTGGGCTTCGTTGACTAGATAGTGGCGCGAAGGCCCGGCAAACCAGGGTGCGGAAAAGACGTAGCCGTTTTCCACCTGCCGAAATGCTGCGGGTACTAGGACATCCTCGATATAACTGCCCATAGTGGCCCTCCCTTCGGATTGAAACGCGAAGCGTTGTCGCCGATTAGTCGCCGCAACGTGAGCCGGGGTTCACGTAGCGCGCAGTTTTTTGCCGCACACCGTCAGCGGGATCAGGGCCATGCGGTCAAGCCGGGATTTTCCGGATGGCTCCCCAACTGGGGTGAACATGAGTGCTTTTCCGGCTTCCACGGGAGACAGACGCGAGGCGCGGTCATCCGCCTCAGCCTCGATATGAAAGCCTGCGGCCTGTTGCATCCGGCGGGAGCGCCGCGGCCGGACGCGTGAGGCGCAGCGGCGGATCGGCGATCGGCCTTCAATCTCCATTCTACATCATCGACGTCCGGCATGCTTCTCAGGCGAGCGGCGTGTGTTGGCGCACGGTGCGCACGGCACGGCTCGTCAAGGCTCCGAGACCAATTGCCGAGCCGTGGCTTCGGCCTTTAGTATCTTCACGCTATAGGGCTTCGCCGGCCGCATACGTTTCCGCCAGGTCTTTGCGAGAAAAATCATGTCAGAACGATCTTGGTTCATAGCTTCCGACGGCAAGCAGGAAGGTCCCTGCCCGGAGAGCGAGCTTGGCGCTCTGATCGCCGCAGGACGGCTCACCCGAGACAAGCCGCGAATACGTCCGCGATCAACTCGTCGAAAAACTCGAAGCGGCGAAATATCCGATCCGAGAACTCGATGTGCACGAACGTCTCGAGGAGGAGGTGGAATTGGTCGCCGTTCTCGCCTCGACAAGTGTCGAGCCGGCCGAACTCGATGCCGTGACCAAAGAGCTTGAGACGCTGCACGGCGTCAGTTACGCGACCTGGACCTCGACGTCGATGGACTGACGGCGCACTCGTTAATTGAGCTTGGTCGCGCGTCCGTTATACAGCACGCAGCGGCCTGAAACCGGACATATGACCGCTTCCGCAATCTGCCAGTAGCGGACTCATGCGATGCAGCATTTGGCTGAACAGCCACTTCTAAAACGAATATTCCATTCCAGCGGTGGCTCCTTGAAAAAGCACACCTGACCCGCAGTTGACACCAAGTGCGCGCACATTCGCCAGAGTCAAAGTTTCCTGGATCTGTCCAGGCGCCAAAGCAACGCCGTCGAGCCATAGCGCTGTGTAGCCTGCCTTTAGCGCCAGTCCATTGCTAAGTTGATATTTCACCTGCAAGCCGGCTTCGCTGACGAAGGCGGCGTGGTTGGTCGTGGCTTGCGATGGGAATACCTGCTTCTTGAGGCTGACCCCGGTCGACTGCTCGGCAAAGTTATCAAAGAGGCCGATCTTGATCAGCCCATCGAGCGAAAAGCGGCCAAGTTCCAGGATTTTTCCATCCGCGCCGATTTGGACGCCATAAAGATTGTTCGCGGTGCTTGTCGTCCAGAAGGGCGGATAAATTCCTGCTTGCCCATCCGCAGCGAGCTGGGCGACCTGAAAGAGATTGTAAGTGTAATAAGGATTAGTTTGTTTCCATGACGGCTTAGTGAGATCTGCGGGGGTCAATGTACCCTGAAGATTGTCATTCAACTGAAGCCAACGGACTCCGGCCAGTAGGGTCACGCGGTTGGTGATGTCCAATCGCCCGTTGGCCTCGAGGTTATAAAGATTCGTGGTGGCACTCCATGCCATTCCTTGGTAGGGAAAATCTTGAGTTTGCCAAAAGATGCCGGGAGCCTTCATCACCAGCCAGTCCGCCGGATTGTCGGGGCCGATGACTTTGGTGGCGCTCTGATCGAAGATGTTGAAATACGACAACTCCACTCCGTAGCCGGAATCGCCGTGGTAAGTCAGGCTTATTTTCGGTCCGGCGGAAAAGCCCTGTTGAAACTGGTTGCTGTTGAAAGCTTCGGTGCCAGGGGCGATTGACGTAAGGTTGAATGGTACGTCGCCCGGCACTCGTGCAACGAGCGTTTGACTTACGCCGCCTATGCGACCCAAGACGATAGCCTCGGCTGAGACAGTCCACCGCGATGGCAGCAGCCCTTCGCTATCCGCCGATTTGCCGATCGAATACTCTTGCTCTTCGGCCACGGCAGTCATCGGCAGGAATAGCGTGGCGATGAGAGGGGAGAGAAAACAGCCGGCGACAAACCCATGTCTATCACGAAACGATCTAAAAAGAATTCTCATTGGTTTGTCGCCGGCCGTTTGAGTTCTTTGCGATTGAGTATCCGCCTCACATTCTCGCCGGCATCGGCCGGAATCTTCGTCCGTACGGAGGCGTGCGGCTTTTCATAATTTTTCATGCACACTCCCCTGTTTAGAAAACTGAATATATTGATTATGCCGTTTCCAGCAAATCCAACTTTCGGTCCGGGTCAGTCGCGCCGTTTCCGCGGTACGTCCGGTTAGGGAGCGATCCCGGACACATCGGGTCACGCTACATCGCCGCGAGGCGCCTATCAGCCCCGACTCAAAAACCTTGCCTATGATAGGATACCCCCCTATATTATCATTATGAGCCATACTGCCCAGGAAAGACAGAAGCTTCTAGCCCGCACGCGGCGCATCCGCGGTCAGATCGAGGCGATCGAACGGTCTTTGGAAAACGAAGCCGGCTGCGGCTCCGTCATGCATCAGATCGCCGCCTGCCGCGGCGCCCTGGCCGGGCTGATGGTCGAAGTGGTGGAAGACCATGTGCGCCACCATCTTGTCGTTCACAACAAGAATGGCGGCAGTCTCGACGCCTCGGGTGCCGAAGCCCTCGTTTCCGTTTTGCGTAGCTATTTGAAGTGAGAACCGCATGTCCGACACTTTCGAAACGCCGGTAGGCCCGTTCGAACACAAGCATGTCTTTCTCGGTCAAACTCACGAGAAAAACGAGCGCAAGACCTGGGCCGTGATCGCGCTGTGCACGGTCATGATGCTCGCCGAGATCATCGGCGGCACGCTGTTCGGCTCGCTGGCCCTCGTCGCCGACGGTTGGCATATGTCGACTCATGCGGGCGCCTTGCTCCTCGCGGCATTGGCGTACACTTATGCGCGGCGGCACGCGGAAGATCCGAGCTTTGCTTTCGGCACCGGCAAGATTGGCGATCTCGCAGGCTATACGAGCGCGATCGTACTCGCCTTTATTGCTTTGCTCATTTGCTACGAAGCAACCTTGCGCCTCATGCATCCGGTCGCGATCGATTTTGCCGAAGTCATTCCGATCGCGGTCGCTGGGCTTGCAGTGAACATCGTCAGCGCTTTCATGCTGAGTGGGGGAGATGGGGACCATCAGCACCACCACGCGCATGGTCACGGACACGATCATGCTCACCGTGCTCACGGCCATGCCGGGGGGCATGAAGCGTATCCGGCGCGGACGAAGATCGGGCGCGACAATAATATGCGCGCCGCCTTCATTCACGTGATCGGCGACGCAGCCGTCTCGGTTCTCGTCATCACCGGATTGCTGCTGGCGCGCTATTTGGGGTGGCTTTGGCTCGATCCCGTGGCAGGCATCATCGGCTCGGCTGTCATCGCAAGCTGGTCTTATGTTTTGCTGCGCGACACATCCGCCGTGCTGCTCGACCGGACGGCGGATCGCGGCATCGCGCGTGACATGCGCCAAGTCGTCGAGGCCGAGGGCGATCGCTTGACCGATTTGCACCTCTGGCGATTGGGCCCCGGCCACCTGGCTGCAATCGTCTCGGTCGCGACCCGCTCGGATCGCGGCGCCGCCTTCTATCACGCGCTGCTGCGCCGGTTTCAGGCCATTTCGCATATCACGGTCGAAATCAGCCGATCGAATTGATAGTGGGGCTTTCCCCTCGCGGACTTCAAGCTATACTATCTGTCATGAACGATGACCGATGGGCCGTTCCCGCGTGTTCTGAAAAGCCGATGCCGGCGAACCGGACCGTGTCCCAGATCGCGTTCGCGATGCCAAGAAATCTCGGCCAAGAGATCCCGCGGCCTTCAAATAGGTGAAGCGATGCGAACAGATGATCGTGCTCTAAGTGGCGCTGCCGCCAGCCCGGAAAGTGCAAGTCTAACAGAATTTTACCGCGATATGACGGCTTCCGAAAGGCGCACCTTCTGGGCCTGCGCCGGCGGCTGGGCGCTCGACGGGATGGATTACATGATCTACCCGCTGGTGATCGGTACGATCATCAAATTGTGGTCTGTCGATGCGGGCGAGGCCGGCCTTGCTGTCACAGTGACGCTGCTGGCCTCTGCGCTCGGCGGCTGGCTTGCCGGCTTCATTGCGGATCGGATCGGCCGCGTGCGGACGCTGCAATTCACGATTCTCTGGTTTTCGATTTTTTCGTTGATTTGCGCCTTCGTCCAGAATTTCGATCAGCTTCTCGTCGCCCGCGCTCTGCTCGGCCTTGGCTTCGGCGGAGAATGGGCGGCTGGCGCGGTTCTAATGGGCGAAACGATCCGCGCGCAATATCGCGGCCGCGCCGTCGGCTCGGTCCAGTCCGGCTGGGCCCTTGGCTGGGGGTTGGCGGTTCTGGCGCAGGCAATCTTGTTCAATTATCTGCCGGCCGAAATTGCTTGGCGCTGGATGTTCGCCATGGGCGCGCTTCCAGCGCTGCTGGTGCTTTATCTCCGCCGCTATGTCGAAGAGCCGGCTATTTCGGCGGGAGCGCGTGCGCGTGCGCAAGAGGTCGGCGATCGTCCGGCGCTTTGGGAAATTTTTTTACGGCCGATTCTCAAGACGACGATCCTCGCTTCGCTGGTGTCGACGGGTTGCCAAGGTGGCTATTACGCCATCACCACCTGGGTACCACGCTTCCTCACAACTGAGCGGAAGCTTTCGATCGTTTCGTCGACCGGCTATCTCGCCGCGCTGATCATCGGCTCGTTCATCGGCTATCTCGTCGGAGCTTGGCTTGCTGATAAGATCGGCCGGCGCAAGCTGTTCCTGATCTTCTCGATTGGCGCGATTGTGGTAATCCTCATCTACACGCAAGTCACGCTGACAAACGACGTGCTCTGGGTGCTGGGATTCCCGCTCGGCTTCTTCGCTTCCGGCTATTTCTCCGGCATGGGACCGTTCCTGACCGAACTCTTTCCGACACGGCTGCGGGGTTCGGGGCAGGGGTTCTGCTACAACTTCGGCCGCGGCATCGGTTCGCTGTTTCCGTTCCTGGTCGGCTACTTGTCGCAAACGACTTCACTGGCTAATGCCATCGCCATCTTCGCGGTCGTTGCCTACGGCCTGTTTTTTATCGCGGCCTTCGCACTGCCGGAGACGCGCGGAAAGGTTCTGCACGCCGACGCCTGAGATGGAGCATTGCCATAGCCAATATCAACGTCGTCAAATAAGTCGTCCGGCGGCTGTCGGGAAAGAGGTGGTTGCTATCTTAGTGAAGAGGATATGATATCGATCGTCGCCTTGCTACGTCCGGTACACCGTGCGAATAGAGGACGCGAATGAAGACTAGAGCGGGATGAGGAAAAGAGGGACGCTGCGCGGCTTTTCCGGCGCAATCAAGTTTACGCAGATTGCGTGAACTTATCTGCATATCCCGCTCTAAATTATTGGAACCGATCACGTTCATGATTTTGGATTGATTCAATCCAAAATCATCGTGATATAAGGAACTTGCCGTTAGCCAAACAGGCACGCCGGAGCAAAAACTCCTCTGGCCATAGGTTGGGGGACACATGCCGCTCGTCTCGATTACGCGTCTGCGCGTGAGGTCGTGGAAATACCTCCCGTCCTTCTTCGTCGCGGCATTCCGGTCGGCACTACAGGCGCGGCGAGCCAAGGGCAATCTTGCCGTCAGCATATTGCGCGAAGCACACAACACCTTCTGGACACGCTCGCTCTGGTCCGACGAGGCCGCCATGATGGCCTTCATGATGTCCGGCGCGCACCGCACGATCATGCCGCACTTGCTCGAATGGTGCGACGAGGCATCCGTCGCGCACTGGACTCAAGACTCTGCTCAAAAACCAACATGGGAAGAGGTATATCAGCGCATGCAGCGCGATGGGCGGGCTTCCAGAGTCAAGCATCCATCCGAGCCCCACCGCCGCTTTGAAATCCCCGCTCCGGAAGTGAGGCGCACTGGTGAGCTGCGCTTTAAGTGAAGAGCTCTTCCAGCTCTTGCTTGAAACCGATTCGTTGCGTCGGCCCGAATTGCATCTGGGCGCCCGAGAGCAATCTTTACAATGACCATGCTCACTTTTCGGGATACACAAAACGCGCGCCGGGCTGCGCTTCTTGGCGCAACCCGGATCTCCGGACTTTCATGAGGCGCGCGACCCGTTAGGCGGCCTTCACCTCGATCTTCTTTTCTGCCTTCTGCGCTTCCGCTGTCTTGGGAAGTGTCACCGTCAGCACACCCTTTTTGAAGTTCGCCTCGATCTTGCTGGTGTCGATGCCGTCAGGCAGGCGGAAGAAGCGTTCGAACGAGCCGAAGCGACGCTCTTTGAGATGATAGTCCTTCTCCTTCTCTTCTTTCTCTTCCTGCTTCTCGCCCTTGATCGTCAGGCCGCCATTGGCAATCTTCACTTCGATGTTCTTTTCGTCCATTCCGGGCAACTCGGCCTTGTTCTCATAGGCCTTGTCGTGTTCGGAAACGTCGACTGCCGGGGCTGCGCCCCAGCTCAATTCGCGCCGGAAAAATGGCTCGACCGCTGATAGCGGGCGAAAGAGCGGCGAAGTCAGGAAACCGCGGTCGAAATCGTCGAACAAGCGATCCATCTCCCGACGAAGGCTCTCGAACGGTTGCCAGGCTTGTATCGCCGCGGCGGGTTCCGCGGCCTTTTCCCCCATCTTAATGGGCAATTTTGTTGCAGCTTCGGCCATGGCTAAGTTCTCCGTGTTGTTGAAACAACTACCACTTAGTGGTCGGGAATTTAGACGACACCTAACGGTCCGAAAACCAACACACATAAATAAGCTTAGTTAGAAGTGTCGCCAAAAATGCCGACCGAAAAAAATATAGAACGCGCGAAAAAAATAGCGTTGACTCAGGTCAACGCCGCGCATGACTGGGGTGATAACTTCGTCATAGCGCGAACGGCAAACGCATGCCGATCACGGGTTTTGGCCTTGGTGCGAGGATCTCGGCGGGATAGCACGGCACCTGATCGAGATACATCCAGTCTGCTGCCCTATCTCACTGGCACATCGCAACATCACTTTGAGTGACATTATGCAAACCCCCGTTGAAATCGATTTCCAAGGTATGAAAGCCACGCCGCAGCTGCAGGCTTCGATCGAGCAGCATGTAACCGAACTCGAGCAGCGCTGTGGCCGGCTGACGGCCTGCCGCGTCGTCGTCAAGGCGCCAGGTGGCCATCATCGCACAAGCGGGCTTTACGAGGTCCACGTCCGACTTTCTCTTCCCGACGGCCGAGAAGTCAATGTCGAACGGACACCGCCGTCCGACGAGCGGCACAGCGATTTGACATTCGCCCTCGATGATGCCTTCAAGCATGCGCGCAGGCAGCTGCAGGACCAGGTTCGCGAGCTCGAGGGACAGGTGAAGCAGCACGAAGGCCAACCTGTTGGAACGGTGGTGCGGCTCGATCAATCCGGGGAGTTCGGATTTCTCGAAACGAGTGATGGTCGCGAGATCTATTTTCATCGCAATAGCGTGCTCGACGACGCCTTCTCTCGTCTGGCCGTCGGGTCTCGCGTGAGCTTCGCCGAGGAAATGGGCGTGAAAGGACCGCAGGCAAGCACGGTGCATGTCTTAGGAAAGCATGGGCTGCGGGTGTGAGCCAATCGGCCACGTCCGTTGTGTGAACTCGGGGCCGGAATGCGATCCCGGGGCATATCGCTCCCAGCGGCGAGCCCGATCTCGCAAATTCAGGTGACGATCATGGTAAAAAAATCGAGCCAGACGGATGATCCGACAGATGAGGTGACGCTCACGATCTCGCCCGAGAAAGTCTGCTTCTTCATCATCAAGGCACGCGAATTCGACGTCAAAGTCGAAGTGACCGAGTTCGATCCCGGATCGAATCCGACAGATGACAACGATGTTTCGATCCTCGAAGATCACAAGGATGATCCCGTCGTCGAGGAGCTCACGTCTTTCATTAACGCCTTGTCGGTGGATGAGCAGATTGATCTCGTGGCGCTCGTATGGCTCGGGCGGGATGATTATACCGTTAGCGATTGGCCAGCGGTACGCGAAGAGGCGGCCCGCGCTCACAATCAACGCACAGCCCAATACCTTCTCGGCATACCGCAGCTTGGCGACTTCCTGGAGGAGGGCCTGTCGATGCTCGGTCATTCCTGCGAAGAGTTCGAAATCGGCCGGCTCTGAGCGAGCATTGACAGACCGATCGGCGCGCGCCGGCAGGTTTGAGTTCGAATGGCAGAGCTGACAGATCGTGGCCTGCAAGCAGCAAGGCAAACCATAGGTTGCTCCGCCAGCGAAGTCCGATCCAAATCACGGGAGCAAATTTGTCAACTGCGAAACCATCCGTTTAAAATTACACCAAATTGATCGCTTTGGCATTGAAATGAAGACTCGAAATTAAGGCGCTATCGCCGTGGCGCGCCACCAAATCTCATTCGTTTGCGCGTGGTAAGAGTCGCAGGAGGCTTTGCCGTGTGGATTGTTCTTCTAGCCGCAGCACCGCCCATTTTTGTTGGCATTATGGCCCTCCAAAAGGGACTCGGCGCGAGCCAACTGCGCGCGCACTGCAGTGCGACCATTGAGGTCAAGAGTTCGCGCAAGTGTGCTGCTATTGCGGCCGGTCTTCTTGTTGGGCTGGGTTTTTCTGCTGACGCGGCCGCGCAAGATGTTGCATCGCCCGGGGTCTCCTCATGCTCCTCCTATTTCGTGAACAAAGCCAATGCAATGCTCGAAAGCTATTTGGCGAAGAGCAGAGCCCCAGGGGTGGCCGTCGCATTCTTTGACAACGGTAATGCCTGCCTCCTCGTCAGCGGCGCCAGCGGCGGGAGAACCTCCGGTCCGGTCACGCCGAAGACTGCTTTCGCCATGGGTTCGGTGCAGAAGGTCTTCCACGCTACCCTCCTGGCTTACGAGATTGCCCAAGGGAAAACGACCATCGACGACCCGGCGGCGAAATACTTGGTCGCGGCGAACGGCAGCAAGCTGTCGCCCGAATCGGCTTTTTCGCGGGTCACTCTGAGAAATCTTGCGACACACACATCGTCGCTTCCCAGGGGACCCGATGTACAAGAGGCGAAAGCGGCCGGCTGGAGCCGCTATCCAGATCCTGGCTGGACTCTCTATCATGATCAGCCGATGCCCCCATCGGTTACGGCCTTTTTGAATTCCTACCAACCTCCCTATCCTCCGGGAACGCGCTACAGTTACTCAAACATCGGTTTCATTCTTGTAGCCTATTCGGCGGCGACGATCGCCAATAAGCCCTATACCAAGCTTCTCACGGAGGCCGTCACCGGGCCCATTGGCATGACTCGCACAGCGCCGGCGATTTGCGACTCGCCAAAGCCATGGTGCGCATTAGGACACAACCCGGAGGGACAGCCCGCGGTGGGGCCACCCGCGGGGCTTTGGACCACTGCTGAGGATATGTTGCTTTTCATCGAGGCCAATCTCGGTGTCCTCAAGTTGCCCGACTTGCAGGCCCGCGCAATCAATATTGCCCATCAGGAATTGTTCCGCGAAAACCAGAATCACGCGGTCGGCATGGCTTGGGAGGAGTGGCACAGCGGCGACGCCTTGCTGCTCTCCAAGGATGGCCTCGTCAGCGGCTTTTCCGCATGGCTGGCTTTTGAGCCCAATCGCCATCGTGGAGTTGCCGTGCTCAGCAATGGAACGGGAACGCCGGGCCCCGCAAGTCTCGGGCAAGAGCTGCTGAGGTTGGCACAAATGGCTCACTCCGAGGGTGAGGCGTGCGATCAGGTCATAACGGCTTGCGAGCGAGCGGGATTTGTGTACGGCCGCTTCAAGTCCGGTATCGGACTTGAGGTGGACTGCATCCGGCCGATCATGGAAGGCACGTCCCAACCGCCGCAAGCCAGCCGGCCTTTGCCGCAAATTGATCCACAAGTCGTGGCGGCGTGCAAAGCTAGCAATCCGAGCTTCGGGCAAGACCCGGCAGAGCCGCCTCGGCCACGCATGGCGCCGTCCTCCGAACCGGTGCCGCAGCGGCAAATACCTTGATGCCAAATCCCGGCTCGGGATGCGGAGGGCGGTCACAATTCATACCGAACATGGCGACGCGATAATTCTTGGCACGGAAGTTACGCTGAAATCCGCCGCAGCCTGTCATTGAACTCATGGTGGCAACGACGGTTCGGCGGGGAGTTGCTATCAGGGTCGACAACCGCCGAAGGCGGCGGCCGCAGGCCAGCCTTTGCAGTGGCTCCTCGCCCTGCCAAACTCGCGCCGAGGATCAATGGGGTTTAGAGATCTCACATGCGATGCTCGAACTTCGTGAGCAGAGCCGTGATTTCGTCCTTGAGCTTGAGACGCTGCTTCTTGAGCTCCTCGAGAACCGCGTCCGTGGTCGGCTCTTCTTCCGATTCGATACGGTGAATATTGCGATTGACCTCGTCATAGCGCGTCGTAAGTCGCCTGAACTCGTAATTGCTTTGTTGCAGCCGCTCAATGAGCCGCGTCTCATGCGGAAACTCGTCTCGCAGTTCGTGCGGAATTCTTATCATGGCAACCGCTTCCTCTTTGACAATCGATCATCGCACTCTTCTTTGCGCTTTGCGCCAACAGCACAATTGGCAGTCGAGACGGCTCGATGCAGAGCTCCGGCTTGACGAGTCTTGTCGATTTCGACCAAGCCCTCGGATCGTCGAGCCTATCTCTGTCACTCCTTGCTGTCCGATGCTTGACGCAGATCAACGGCTGCGGCTCGTGAGCCAGGAAATGATCTGCGGCCATACCTGCGCGAAGGCCTCGCGTCCGACGAGAATTCCGAGATGCTGCAAGACCACGCCGACCTCGCCGGGATATTCAATGATCCGCGTATCCGCCGTCTCTAGCTTGTCGATGAACGGCGCAATCGAAGCCAAGGGCCCGATCTCGTCACCCGTGTTCACGACTGCGAGCGTGGGGACCTGCAGGCTCGACGGTCCGACCGTTCTGTCGCCAACCGGCAAGGTTCCTCGACACAGACGATCTTCACGATAGAGCCATTGAACGATCTGATTGACGAGTTTGGCAGGCAGCGCCACCTCGTCGAGACTCCAGCGTTCGATGCGGGCATGGATCTCTAAGGCGGAAGGATCGGCAAGACTGAGAGCGGCATCCTTCCATCTCGACCACAGGAACGTCTTGGGAGATGCGGCCGCACTGACATGCGACAACAGCGAGCCCGCGACAACATCGGTTTCCGACAATCCCGATGGGACAAGCGAGACGAGGGTGTCTCGAAATCCGCTCGAAGTTTGCTCGAAACATAATGGTGCACCGAGCAGCACGAGACCACGGGCCGCGGCTGGCTCCGAGGCACAGAATATGGCCGCGAGCGTGCCGCCGAGCGAGTGTCCGATGAGGAAGGGCTGCGTCCCGTGCTCCGCATTTGAGATTGTCGTGACGCAGGCAGCGATGGCCTGACCTACGTATTCATCGAGACCTGCAGGCTCATTGCCAGGCGAAGGCGGCGTCCATTCGAGGAGATAGACGTGCAGACCATGATCGAGACAATAGCGCACGGCGCTGACCGAAGGTGTGAGATCCCAGATATAGGGCCGCTTGATGGGTGACGAGACAATGAGCAGCGGCGGCCCCGCATTGGACTCAGAATAGTCGCGCAGGCGCCAGCGCGGCCCCGAAGCAATCACTTGATAGCTGCACTCGCGCGGGCCGAGCCCGAACGCATCAAGGAAATTGGCCTGCGCCCGGCGGCAGTTGTCCGAGAAGGCGAAGTAGGCTGCATGGAGATTGTTGCTAAAATCTGGCATCGGTGTAGCCCAGCCATTGCGCGTCTGTTCTGCATAATAGAGATGCTTCCAGCATGGCATGACAAGGGCAGAATGACAGAAACCTGTGCGGGCTGGAAGCAAGACTTTTCAAGTCTCGGAGTGCCAAGCCTGCTGAAGGTCTATAGAGTGAGCCTCTGGATAAGTCGCCGGCGAGAGCGGCCGAAGCGGTAAGAAATGGTCCGGTGGGGCGGGCTACGCCTGCTGACGGCTGGGCAAAATATCCGGATAATATTGCGGCGCCTCGGTGCGTTCGAACATGCCGTAGTCGCGCAGGATGCAAACCTTGCGGAGACGCGCCTCGGCCGGAATTGTGTCGCGCTGCGTTGCGTCGTCTGTGCTCCGCCATGAAGCGAGAAATAGGAAGTCGTCGGGCGTCAGGATGGCATCGAACACATCCCACTCCGCCAGGCCTTCGGCGCCGACCGATAGTCCAAGACGATTGGCGATCCTCTCAAAAGGAGCATCCTGCGGTAATTCGTCTGGGCGTCGCATCTCGATGATGGAGACAAACTTCGCAGCGCCCGTCTCCATCTCGTCAAGACGCTCCTCGGATAATACATTGCCCAAGATATGGCCCTCGGGAACATGGCTATCGGCCGTGATTTGGCCGACGCGGATACGGTAGTCCTGGAAAACTTCCAGGCGGCCCTTCTGCTGGACTTCGTGGTGCAGGGCGTCTTTCCGCCAGCCGACCAAAGCTTTCTCGTAACGCCAGGTCGAGAGCGAGAGAAGCCATCCCGGGCGGCGCTTCGATTCATAACGAAAATTGTCGATGAAGCCGTCGACTTTCACGAGCTCCGGCCGCAATAACTTGGCGTGGCCGAGATAGGCGTCTTTCTGGTCCGGCTTGGGATTGACTTCGAATATTACGCAAAACACAGCGTGCTCCTGCGGTTCAGCTGGCGATCTTCGCCGTATCGGTTTCTGCCGTGCGCGGGGGACATCGCGGGCGAGGAGGAAGCACGCCGCCTCGCGGTAGAGCGCGTAACGGCATTCCTCCAGATGCATGAGGTGCCCGCCCTTGGAGATCTTGACGTCGCGCTTCGTAGGGGCGGCGGTCAGCGCAGCGAACAGCCAGCGCGCGTCCGCATCGGTCGAGAGTGAGTCCCATTCGCCGCGAAGAATGGCAACGGGCGCTCGGATCAGGCTGGGCTCATAGGCGAGGTCGCCGGCCCAGGCGTCGGCGATGTCTTGAAGGGGGCCGAGCGGAATTTTCACGCCCGCCGGCACGCGTGTCCGGCTTTTCGGATCGCAGTCGAGATAGAGTTCGCCCCATGCGTCGAAGTGCCGTTTGAGCAGCACCGGTGGATGGCCCGCGGGAACATCTTGGACGAAGCGGTTCCATTGCTCCGCCGGCGTCACGATTTGCCAAGCCGGCAGATGCGGCGATTCGGCCGTCTTCTGCCGCCACGTGATGGGACCGAAGAAGACGAGACGATCGACGAGTTCAGGGCAGCGCCCGGCGAAGCGTCCCGCCGCCATCGTGCCCCAAGAATGGGCAATGAGCGAAATTCGATCGACGCCGTGACGAGCCGTAATGAAGCGCACCGCCTGTTCGAGCTGGCGGCTCGCATCCTCGGCACGCCCCAGAGCGGAAGACTGTTCTGCAGGCTCATTCATGGCCGGATAGGGATCGGACAGGCATCCGAAACCGTGGAAATCGAGTCCCCAGACATCGAAACCCGCTGCACAGAGCTCATCGCGCCAGGACCGCCCGTCGAACCGATGCGCGATCGACAGACCGGAGGGAAAGGTGGCGCCGTGAACATAGAGCACGACCCCCTTGGCAGGTCGCTTCTGGTCGGGCGCCAAACGGTGCAAGAACAAACTCAAGCCTTCATGGTGGCTCGGGATGCGATAGTGCTCTTCGCGAGGATCAAGCTTGAGAGCCGTGTCGTTCAACATTTTGCCTCGGTAGGTTGTGTTTCGGCCGCGACGATGATGACCCCCACCGGACCTGTCACGGCAAATCGCTATTGTTTCGGCCGTAGCGTTTTGGGACGACTTCTCGGCCGATAGAGCCTAAAATGGTGTTATGACGTCGCAAAACTTGAACATGGCGGTTGTCGCCTCGCTCATTGGCGATCCTGCCCGAGCCAATATGCTGGCAGCGCTGATGGATGGGCGCGCGTTGACTGCGACCGAACTCGCCTTCATCGCCGGCGTCGCGCCGCAAACCGCGAGCGGACACTTGGGCAAGCTTGCAGCAGCGTGCCTGTTGACTCTCGAGAAGCAGGGGCGGCATCACTATTACCGGCTCGCATCACCACTCGTCGGGCATATGCTGGAGGGGATCATGGCCGTTGCTGCCGTGCAGGTCCCGCCGCGGCATCGGCGTTTGTCGCGCATCGACGAAGAAATGCGGGCGGCGCGGACCTGCTACGACCACTTGGCAGGGCGCCTTGCAGTCGGACTGGCGGATGCTCTTTTACGACGCGACTACGTGGTCCTCGCCGAAGACGGCGGCGAGCTGACTGAGGCAGGCGCAACCTTCCTTGAAGAGTTCGGCGCAAAACTGCAGACACGCAAGCGTTCGCAGCGCGCATTCTGCCGTCCCTGCCTTGATTGGAGCGAGCGGCGTTGGCACATTGCCGGTGCCGTCGGTGGCGCGATTTGCGACCGCTGCTTCGAATTGGGTTGGGTCGAGCGTCTTTCGAGCACCCGCGCGGTGAAGATCACGCAAGCCGGCAAGGCGGGCTTTTCGAGCATCTTTGGATTGCAGCTTCCTGGCGATGCTCGGCCGCTCGATCGACCTTGATGATCCGCCTGCGGCGGACGCAGCTGGTCCCGACAAGCGGACGTGCAGCTACGGCGTCCGATGGAACGCGGTCAAGCGGATTGCGCGGGCTGTTCAGCCGAACAGAAGGCAGCCATCTTTGCAACGACGGCGGCGCGAGTCTATCGCCTCGACTTGCGCAAGGGCGTATCTCTGCGTGATCGAGGGTTCGAGACCGGCGGTTGTTCTTGTCTTGTCAGCCGCATCGCAGCTGGCTTTCGTGCCCCTTCATCTTACTCGGTTATCCAACCTTTACGCACATCGAAGATTCGGACGGCATCCGACGCATCCGGCAGTTCCAAAACCCCGGGTTGATTGAGTGCGGCACGTGTATCTTCGTAGCCGGCCGTCCAATGTTCTTCCATAGCGCGGCGCGAGAATTCGAAGGTCTTGGCTGTCGTTTCGTATTTTCTGGCCTCATACTTCAATTGGACGAGCGTGGCGATCTGAATTTTGGCCTCTTCCGCAAGCATTTGGATTTCCGGATCGTTGCGCCGAACCTCTGGAAGCTCTTCCAAGAGCTTGCCTACGGCACTGCGGTAGTGTTGTATTTTACGATATTGATCCAGCGAAACATTGATGCGGCTGGCGGAATGGATCTCCATTGCGCGCAGATTGGCTGCGGCTATATCGAGCGGCACCTCGCCCCGCGCATCCCAAAGATCGACTTGGAAGACAAGCGCAGTATATCGAGACCCGCTATTGACGACCCATTGTATAGGTGTGTTGGAAACGACACCGCCGTCCCAAAAATATTCGCCGTCGATTTCGGTCGGCGGGAATCCCGGCGGCAAAGACGTGCTCGCCATGATATGCTGGATAGCGATCTTGCGTTCGTTATTTTCGAAATAAACCGGTTCTCCAGTCTGCACATTCGTGGCAGCGACGCTGAGACGGATCGGCATGCTGTTGATCAGGTCGAAATCCACAAGCTTTTCGAGCGTGGCTTTCAAGGGCGCAACATCATAAAAACTGACCAAATCCGGTTTCTCGGCGGTTGACCCCAGAGGTGGAATTGGCCGAGGCGAAAAGAAACCCGGGGCGCCGTAGAGCATGGTGGCCAAGGCGCTCATCCTGTTGGTCCACGTTCGCGCCCGCTGGTCCATTGCCCAGGTCAGACCGGAAAACCAGGGAACCCCGGAAACAGCTGCCGGCGGGTTCGTGACGGCCTCCCAGAATTCGCGCAATCTTTCGACTCGTCTTTCCGGCGGATTGCCGGCGATCAATGCCGCATTGACAGCGCCGATCGAAACACCGCAGAGCCAATCTACCTGAATATTCGCTTCATCGAGTGCCTGGAAAACACCGGCTTGATAGGCACCCAATGCGCCGCCGCCTTGCAACACGAGCACCACGCGTTCAAACGGCAGAACGCGTTTGGGATCTTGCATCATGGGTTTTGATGAAGGCGCCTCATTCATACTCAATCCTCTTCCCTGTCAAAAGTCTCAACGGGCGAGCAGTCGCATGCATTCATCACAATCGGATTGAATGTTAGATCGTCGAGAAGATGTGCATCTCTAGAGGTGAGACCCTTTCACTCTAAGACATCGATGCAACGGGCGGGAATGTATTGAAAAAGGGGGTAGTGTCACAGTTTGAAATCTGGCAGGGTCGACTTCTGTCGCCCCATCCTCCCGATCCTATATAATGCTTACCGAGAAGCAAGGACCGGAGGCAACATGCCCAAAGTATGGACGCATAAAGAGTGCTTCGAGGTTTACGGCACTATCCCCAAAAACCCTGGATGGAGTTGGTCAGGGCGCAGTGCCGATGGCAAAGTTGTATCTGCTACCTTCTGGCAAGATCAGTTTGGGGACAAAGGTCGAATATATAGATCGCAGACTTTGCCGGGCGGTTATTCTGGTGAAAGTTCTCCAGGGCATAAGGAGCTTCTGGATAATCCAGCTTGGTCACGGGAGAATTGCGGCGGGGAAATCAGAATTATAATAGCCATAGCCAAAGACACATCCGCCTCGCCAAGAGCGATCAAAGAATGCTTTCCGGCTGAGAAAATCAGGATGCGCGTAACGCACTTGGACGAGGCAACTGGAGACTTTATCGCCGAACGCGTTGAGGTTCCAAAAGATGCCTAAAGGACCGAAAGGCGAGAAGCGCCCCGCCGACGTAGGCGGGGACGCTAGGGAGGTGCGGCTTTTTATCATTGCTACGGCAAGGCTCGGCCCACCAGAGTTTGCCGCGCGAGCGGGAGGGCCGGCACCTAGCCCGGAATTCTCACACTGGACGCGGCCAGTGTGAGAACTCCGGGCTAGCTTCGGTCGACCGACTCAATTGTTGCGACCAATCTGTCGATATCGATCGGCTTTTCAAAGAAAGCGAGAGCACCGAGGCGGTCGGCCTGCGCACGCATATCGGTGCCGGCGCGCCCTGAAACGATGACGGCCGCGATTGGAACAGCGCGCGTCCGCAAATGTTTCAGGATTTCAAGGCCACTGACCCCGGGCAGGTTGACATCGAGAATGACGCAGCTGTCGCTGTTCACGCTCGCGTGCGCCAGGAATTCCTCTCCCGTGGCGTAGACTGCGACGGAATATCCATAGATTTTCAACAGGTCCCGCAGCGAGCTACGGTTCGCCTCGTCATCTTCGACGATGTGGACGGTCAGCTTCATGCTTAAGACCTTCGATTGGGTACGACCGCACGCTCTCCAAGATTTGGCCGCTGTGCCATGACCTGCATCAAAATGATCGCCCTGCGGGGGCGTCGTGGGGCTAAGCCGAGGGTTGAAAAAACTCTTCCGTACCGTGCGGTTTTCTAGTGCGGGATGAGGAAAAGTGGGACGCTGCGCGGCTTTTCCGGCGCAATCAAGTTTACGCAGATTGCGTAGACTTATCTGCATATCCCGCTCTACATTATTGGAATCGATCACGTTCATGATTTTGGATTGAATCAATCCAAAATCATGAACGTGGTCTAAGCGCGCGGGAGAGTGATGTGGAACGTGGCGCCGACAGGCGTGTTCGGCGTGAACCAGATTTGGCCTCCGTGCGCTTCGATGATGCTCTTGGAAATAGACAGGCCGACGCCCAATCCTTGCTCCTTGGTAGTGACGAAGGACTCAAACAACTGCTCCGCAATGTCGGGGGCAATCCCGGGTCCCGTGTCCGAGACGGATATTCGAACGTGGTTCGTCTCGTGAAGGGCGGTCGATATTGTTATGTCCCGTTGCGGCATTCCTTCTGTAGCGTCAATGGCGTTGTGGACGACATTCACCAACACTTGTTGGATCTGCACGCGGTCGACGTCGACGTTGAGTATGCCCGGCATGAGCGCCAGTTTGATGCGCACGCCGCGGCCCGCCGGTCCCACCAGGGAAAGCCCGAGCGCTTCCTCGATGAGGACGTGAAGGTCGTGCCAATCTCTTTCGCTTTCGCGTTTTTCGACGAATCTTCGCAAACGCTTGATGATATCGACCGCTCGGCGCGCCTGCTGCTCGATCTTCTCGAACACCTCGACCGCAGAGGACGAGAATTCCGACGGCAAGGTCGAAGCTGACATCCGACGCGCAGCCTGCACATAGTTCATGATGGCGGCGAGCGGCTGAGTGACCTCGTGAGCGAGCCCGGATGCCATCTGCCCGGCTTCGCCGAGGCGGCTCACGTGGAACAACTTCGATTGGAGTTCCTGCACCCTCCGATGTTCGCGATCGAGGTCGCTCAAGTCTCGAATGAAGCCGACGAAGAGGCGCGTATCGTCGACGATTGTTTCACCGACGAAGAGTTCGATGGGGAATGTCGAGCCATCTCTGTGCTGGCCGGCGACGATGCGCCCGATACCAATGACGTGCCGCTCGCCCGTCTCGAGGTAATGCGTGACGAAGTCTTCATGGTGCTCGCGAAAGTGCGATGGCATCAAGATTTTGACGTTCTCGCCCAAGGCCTCTGCCTGGGTGTAACCGAACAATTGTTCGGCGGCCGGATTGAAGGAGTGAATTTTGCCACTGACATCGATGGTGATGATCGCCTCAGGCGAGGTGTTGACCACGGCGTGAAGCAGAGCTGTGCTCTGGGTCGGGCTGGGGATCATCTTATTTGCGGCCCCTTACACGAATCGGGAATTGTGCACTGCGAATTTGCGCGACGGCGAGCGGACCGCCTGCGTAGCCCCTCGACGCTGTACAAGTTTCATTTCGGGGCTTTGATCCAAATCAATTCGTGCGGAAAGCTTGCTGTCGGCACAGCGGCGCCACCCTGACAGCGTCCCGGTTCGAAGGAGAACCCGCGAGGCGTTTCGGCGAGCTTGGCGGCGATCAGTGTCAGGGCGGAAAAGACGGCGTCGAAAACGGTTCACTGATAACGCTGCGGTGCCGCAAAGGGTCGGCCGGCATGGTCAAGCCTTCGCGGGTCGCTTCGCTGGCCATGCCAACGGCCTCGAAGCCCGCAGCTGATCGGCAGGGCGACAGGAAAATCAAACGATTTCAGGTAATTTTAGGAAAGCCTAGGCGCCATTTGGCTGGGGGACCTGGATTCGAACCAAGATTGACGGAGTCAGAGTCCGCAGTTCTACCGTTGAACTATCCCCCAAAAAAACTTAATAAAGTCAACAACTTGACTATTTAACTTTGCAAATGGCAAAATGGTTTTGCAATGAGCTCTTGCGGCAAAGTTGTCTAAGTGTTCTCCGCCGGCCTGTCAACGTCAGGCGCTAGCAGTTCTTCACGCAGCAGCTTCGCTTCCCGGCAGAATTCCAGTACCACGATTTTGTTCTCGACTGCCTCCTTTTGGACTTCCAAACGCACGCGCTTCAACCAATCTTAAACTCATAGTCTCCACTGACCACTCGATCGGGGCAGGCCGATCACATATCGACAGAGGCGTAGGCGTGGCTAACAACGTGCAGTCGCAGGCTCTCAGCAACCTCCTCAATAAGGTCCCAATCGATGCGGCGGCAAAAACAAATCTCGTCGCCAGAATGACAACAAGCGACAGATTTTATCACGCTGTCGACCACATTGCGCTGCTTTGGGAGCGGCATCGCGCCTACTCTGCTCAAGCCGGTTTCGACGGTACGGAAATGGACCGGCTGATCGCGTGCGCCATCGCTTTTCATGATTGCGTCCATGACGGTCGTCGTCAGGATAATGAGGAACGTTCCGCGGAAGTTTGGATGGATGCGAGCCGCCGGTCGAACCTTTCAGAAAGCGATCGGCTTTGGGTTGCCGAAACAATCCGCGCGACCCGCGATCATTTATCATATCCGCAAATTGCGACGATGGACAGTTCGCCGCCTCGCGATGCAGGCGACAGTTTGCGCGAGCGAGCGCGGATCTGGATGCTCGACCTCGATCTCACGCCGCTCGGCGAAACGCCGGCTGAGTTCGATCGCAATACGCTGCTGGTGCGTCGCGAGTCTCCCTTTCTCAGCGAGCGGGAGTGGGACGAAAAGCTGCTCGGATTTTTCCAGCGGCTCCTCGATGCGCCGCGGATCTACAGGTCGCCGACGCTTGAAGCTGTCTTTGAAGCACCTGCGCGGCGGAATCTAGAGCGGGCAATTGTTGGTTTTCGCTTGTCGCGGCCTGATTGATCATCCAGCGAACGCTGCGTTTTCACGGGTCGACCGCACCGCGGGCGAGGACGATGCGGAAGAATGACGCAACTTCGATCGTGTAGCGATAAAACAGGCGACGCGGCTCGCTGCAGAGCCGAAACAACCATTCGAGGTGCAAACGGCGCAGCCAAAGTGGCGCCCGCTTCTGCTCATGCGAAAGGAAATCGAAAAGCGCGCCGACACCAAGCAGGACCGGTGCGTCGACGCGTCGCCAGTTTTCCAGAATCCAGCGTTCCTGTTTCGGTGTGCCGAGGGCGACAAGCACGATATCGGTTTTCGCGGCATTGATTGCGGCAATCAAAGCTTCTTGATCGGCCCAGAAGGAATAACCGTCGCGCACGCCGGCAATGGTCACATTGGCAAAACAGCCCAGCGCCCGCGCAGCCGCGGCGGCAGCGTTCGGCGAACTGCCCAAGAGAAAGACACGTACAGGGCTTTCGGCGTCCTGCAACAGGCGCGGCACGAAATCCGTGCCGTTCATGTTTTGCGAGAACCAATGCCGATGCACCAGATAAGCGCCAAGATTAATGCCTATGCCGTCGTTCAGAATATAGACGGCGGGATGCCGCTTGAACTGCGCCAGCATGGCATGGCAGGTCGCGACGAAATGGGTATTGGCGAAGAACACCGCCAGACTGTATCGATCCCGCACGCTTTCGAAAATGACGCGTCGCGCTTGTTCGTAGCCGGGATCGCTGACGGCAAAGCCGCCGATCACAATCTTCTTTTCCGCAACTGCCATCATTTCCATCGGTGCGCTGGTCACAGCTTTGGCATCGTGCTCCAGTCCACAGCCTCGAGATTAAGATGCGATTTCGGTAAAGAAAATCCAGAAATTTTGCGCCTCTGCGGCGCGTATTTGCCGTTAAGTTTAACGCTCGAGCATAAGATTATCGGCCATCGCGCGATGCATCGCTCATTCCGGAGCCTCCTCGCGCAGATCTTTCCTGCGAATCTTGCCGGTGATCGTCATCGGCAGGCTCGTACGGAATTCGATCTGGCGCGGATATTCGTGGGCCGAAAGCCGTGCCTTGACGAAGGCTTGGATATCTTGGCGCAGACTCTCGTCGGCGGCGATGGAGTCGCGCGGTACGATGAAAGCTTTGACGATCTCGCCGCGCGTCGGGTCGGGCACGCCGACCACCGCCACCAGAGCGACGGCGGGATGGTGCATCAGACAGTCCTCGATCTCGCCCGGCCCGATGCGATAGCCACCGGATTTGATGACGTCGTCGTTGCGGCCATGAAACCAGAAATAGCCAGCATGATCGCGGTGGCCGGTGTCTCCGGTGAGCAGCCAGCTGTTGCGGAACTTGTCCTGCGTCGCCTCGGGCTTGTTCCAGTAGCGCAGGAAGAAGACCGGATCCGGCGCCTTGACCGCGACCGTCCCGGTCTCGCCGGGCGGCAGCGGATGGCCGTCGTCATCGACGATTTCGACGACATGCCCCGGCACCGCACGGCCCATCGAGCCTTGCTTTAAGTCCATGATTGAGGCGCAGTTGGAGATCGTCAGATTCGCTTCGGTCTGCCCGTAGAATTCATTCACCGTCAGGCCGAAAGTCTTGCGTCCCCAATCGATCATCTCCTCGCCGAGCCGCTCGCCGCCGCTGCCGATGCTGCGCATCGAAAAACTGAAACGCTCGCGGGGCGAGGGCACTTGCCGCATGATCTTGAGGGCGGTCGGCGGCATGAAGGCGTTGCGGATGCCATGCCGGCCGAGAAGGTCGAAGGCCTCCTCGGGGTCGAATTTCTGCATGCGTTTGGCAAACACCGGAATGCCATGGAACAGCGACGGCAGCAGCGCGTCCATCAGCCCGCCGGCCCATGCCCAGTCTGCTGGCGTCCACATGCGGTCGCCAGGCTGCGGGAAGAATTCGTGCGGCAGTTCAACGCCGGGCATATGGCCGAGCAGCGTGCGATGCGCCCAAAGGACACCCTTGGGATTGCCCGTCGTTCCGGAAGTATAGACGATTATGGCTGGATCTTCCGCCGCAGTATCGACGATTGCATGTGTGCAAGACGCCGCTTCGAGCAGCTTCGACCATTCGAGGACGCGGCCATCGCGGCGATCGTCGATGCTGATGAGGATCGGCTTGCTGTTCAGGCGCTCGCTGAGGTCGAGCAGTTTCTCGATTCCCTCGGCGTTCGAAACGACGGCCTTTGTGCCGCTGTCGTTCAAGCGATATTCGAGAGCGTCTGGGCCGAACAGCGTGAAGAGCGGCAGCGCGATCGCGCCGAGCCGATAGGCCGCGAGATGTGCAATCAGCGCTTGCGGACATTGTGGCAGCAGAATCGCGAGCCGATCGCCCACGCCGATCCCGTTCGCCGACAAGGCATTGGCCAGACGGCATGAATGCCTCTGCAGCTGCTCGAAAGTCAGCTCGGAGGTCGCGTGGCGGTCGGTCTCGAAAATCAGCGCCGTGCGGTTGGTTCCGACATGTCGGTCGCATATTGCGTTCGCAATATTGAAGCGCTGCGGGATGGCCCACGAAAAATTGCTGCACACCTCTTCATAGGTCTTCCCGACAAGCGCCATAACGTTGTCCTTGTATTTCGCCCTAACGCTCGTTGGGATTATACGGGCTCATCGAGTTGTCGCAAGAGGCGCGCCTCCAGAGGAAGCGCCGGCCCGAACCCAGGCTTGGCGAAGTGCCGCAAGCTTGCCGAAAACGGCGTTGGCGGCGCGTGCCATTTCCTACGCCAATCTCGTCTTGGTTTAATTTGTCCTCGAGGAAGGCCCGGGCGAACCCCGGTTTTTCAAATAGAGTCGCGATTTCAGCTGGCCTGTGCATCGAATTGCCGATTGACGTGATCGGCTTGCCGAACGAATGTCGGGTCCTCGCTCGGGCCGGCGTTGCATTCACTCCGCGTCCCAGCGACTAACGCAGTGTGACGAGCCTCAGCCATGACAGCACTTATCATCAATCGCGATGAGAGCGGCACCCGCTCACCTTTCTTCACGTCGGAGCATGACATGCTGCGCACGCAGGTCCGCCGGTTCGTCGAGACGGAAATTAAGCCTTTTGCGGCGGCCTGGGAAGAAGCCGGCTCCGTTCCTCGCGAAGTTCTGCGGCGGATGGGAGCGCTCGGCTTCTTCGGTATCCGCTACCCGGAGGAGTATGGCGGTTCGGGCATGGATACACTTGCGACCATTGTGCTTGCCGAAGAGCTTGGTCGCTCGACTTTTTCTGGCGTGGCGATCACTGTGCTCGTTCATACGGATATGGCATCCGTGCATCTCTTCAATGCCGGCACGCCGGCGCAGAAGGAGCGTTGGCTTCCGGCGATTATCTCGGGTGAAGTCATTACGGCGGTTGCTGTCACGGAGCCTGACGCGGGCTCGGACGTGAAGGGTATCCGCACGACGGCGCGACGGGTCGGCGACAGCTACATGCTCAATGGCAGCAAGATCTTCATTACCAATGGCGTCTTTGCCGACCTCTATTGCGTCGCGGCGAAAACCGATACCGCGGGACCGGCGAGTAAATCGGTGACCATGTTTCTCGTCGAGAAGGGAACCCCTGGCTTTCGCGTCGCGCGGGTGCTCGACAAGCACGGCTGGCGTTCTTCCGATACGGCAGAACTCGTGTTCGAGGACTGTACGATTCCCGCCGAAAATCTGCTCGGCGAAGAAGGCCGTGGCTTCTACGCGATCATGGCGAACTTCCAAAACGAGCGCCTCGTCATTGGCGCCATGGCAATGGGCGAGGCGCAGGCCGCGCTCGATCTCACGCTCGATTATGTCCGCACGCGCAAAGCTTTCGGCGCGCTGCTGTTCGACAAGCAGGCCATCCGTCAGCGTCTTGCCATGCTTGCCGCGAAGGTCGAAGCGGGACGCCAGCTCGTCTATGCGACGGCCTGGCGCGACGCGCAAGGCGAGAACGTGACGAAAGAAGTGTCGATGGTAAAGGCCTATTGCGGCGAACTCGTCAACGCGGTCATGTACGACTGTCTGCAGTTCCATGGCGGCACGGGCTATATGCGCGGCACGGTGATCGAGCGCATGACACGCGATGCGCGCGTCCAGACGATCGGCGGCGGCGCGACGGAGGTCATGCTCGAAGAGATCGCCAAGCGTCTGTGACGGTCACGCCTTTCCGCAGATAAGCCAGCTCTCGAAGGGCGCGCCGGCCTCAATAGACTTCCGGTGTCTTCGCCACACCGGCGGCAGCCTCCGGCGCGACCCCTCCTTTGAAACGCTGCGCCAGTTCGCTCGTCGCTTTCACCAGAAGGGCGACGTCGCTGCCGACGGCGACGAAGCTGAAGCCAAGGCCCAGAAAGCGGCGCACCTGCGCCTCATCCGCGCTCAATATGCCGGCCGCCTTGCCGGCCCGCTTGATAACCTGCAAGGCGTCCTCGATCGCCTTCTGCACCTCGGGATGGTCGGGCTTGCCGCGATGACCCAAAGCGGCGGAAAGGTCCGCCGGCCCGATGAAGACACCGTCGACGCCTTCGGTCGCAGCGATCGCCGCGAGATTTTCGAGGCCAAGTTGCGTCTCGACCTGGACCAGAAGGCAGATTTGCGCATCGGCCTCGTCGAGATAGGCGGCGGTACGGTTGAAATTGGAGGCGCGCACGATGCCGCTGCCGACG
>JBKQHN010000036.1:0-7941 GCA_052148755.1 Beijerinckiaceae bacterium
AGGATGGACCGGCTACTACGGAAAACCCGGCCCCGTCGTTATGCTCGAAGGTTGGTTCGAGTTCCAAGCCGCAAAGCGAGGCGTCAGCGCCATGACGGCATGCAGCAATGTGTGAATCTAGTAGCCCGTGCCGGGGAGGGATCGCGCCCTATCGCCTAAAGCGGCTTCTCCACCCCCGCGCCGGTCTCGAGGAATTCCGGGGGTATGATGACTTCGACCTTCGCGTCGCCCGCCCTGATGGCGGTTCCCGCCGCCTTCGCGTCTTCGAAGCGGTCGAGGCGCAGCATGGCGAGTCCACTCGAGCCTGCCACCGAACTGACCTGGCCGATATTCGCTTCGCCGGCTACGATCTCGGTGCCGGGCGCCGGGGCGGAGCCATCGAAATGGACCTTTACGATCCTTTTGCGGGCCGACTTGCGGTAGTGCACCCGCGCAACAACCTCCTGGCCGACATAGCAGCCTTTCTTGAAATCGACGCCATGCATGAAATCCATATTGGCGTCATGCACGAATGTCTCGCCGTAGGAAAAATCGAGGCCGCCTTTGGCGACGCCGAGCGCGATGCGATGCGCCTCATAGGCGCCCTCGTTGGAGGCCGCGATCTTGGCGAGGGCGGCATGCGGAGCGATCACGCGGCTGCCGAGATCGGGCGCACGAGGATCCGTGTAGATTGTGCCCTCGCTAACTTGTGGCGCTGTTTCACCCCAGAAGGCAGTAACGCCGAGCGTCGCGGAGAGATCTTCGACCGTGATCTTGGCGCGCAATTTATGGAAATTGAGCCGTCGCGCGAGGTCCGGCGCCTGCGTTTTGAGGCAATCCAAATAAAATCCCGCCGCGGCGCCCTGCGGCAAAGGTACGACCAGGAAATCAAACAACAGCTTGCCTTGCGGCGTCAGCAGTCCGGCGTAGCGGGCCTCTCCCGGCGGGATGGCGAGCACGCTGTTCGTCACGAGCCTGTGGAGGAAACTTTCGGCCTCGCTGCCGGCGACTTTGACGACGCCGCGATCGCTGAGAAGGCTCGAACCCATAAGCATGATATCCTTTGTTTACGCGAACGCCCGCCACTCGAACTTGGCCAAGGCGAGCGCGGTCTCGTGGCCCGCGTTGACTAGATTGAAGGGAATAGCGGACCGGAGGTCCGCGTTCCGGACCGCGGACTTCCGGTCCGCACGAAACCCCTCTATTTGAATGACTCGCTCACCAGGCTTTGTGTCGAGCAGGCGCCAATTTGTCGTTTCCGAGCGACATGTTCTAAATATGCGCCTCTCGGCAAAGGGCAAGGCTTGCCTCCTCCTTCGGGAATAGCCAGCAAATCACTTGCCAAGATATTGCAAAGATCCAGGAAAGCACTCCGGCATGGCTGCCTTCGATCTCGTCATCAAAGACGGTATTCTCGTCAATCACGACGGCGAGGGCCAACGTGACATCGGCGTCATCGGCACGAAGATCGCCTCTATCGGCGACCTCGCGCGCGCGTCCGCGGGAGAGGTCCTGGACGCAAGGGGGCTGCACGTCCTGCCCGGCGTCATTGACAGCCAGGTCCATTTCCGCGAACCCGGCCTCACCCATAAAGAGGATCTGGAGACAGGGTCCCGCGCGGCGGTGCTCGGTGGCGTGACGGCGGTCTTCGATATGCCGAACACGAAGCCGCTGACCATTGGCGCGGCCGAGCTTGCCGACAAGGTGGCGCTAGGCCTGCATCGCATGCATTGCGATTTTGCCGTCAGGGTCGGCGGCACCGTCGAAAATGCCCGCGATCTCGGTGAATTGGAGCGGCTCCCCGGCGCTGCCGGCGTCAAGGTCTTCATGGGGTCTTCGACCGGCTCGCTCCTGGTCGCGCAGGATGGGGGCCTCGCCGAGATTTTGCGGCACATACGCCGGCGCGCCGCCTTTCATTGCGAAGACGAGGATCTGCTCGAAGCGCGCAAGCCTCTGCGCGTCGACAATGATCCCGCCTCGCACCCGCTTTGGCGCGACGAGACGACCGCCTTGCGCGCGACCCAAAGATTGATCGCGCTCGCGCGCGACGCGCACGCATGCGTGCATATCCTGCATGTCTCGACCGCTGAAGAAATCGACTTCCTCAAAGACCATAAGGATATAGCGAGCGTCGAAGCGACGACGCATCATCTTACCCTCGATGCTTCGCACTATTCCCGGCTCGGGACGAAGCTGCAGATGAATCCGCCGGTGCGCGCGGCGCGTCACCGCGACCATCTCTGGTATGGGCTCGACCAGGGCATCGTCGATATTCTCGGCTCCGACCACGCCCCGCACACGCTCGAAGAGAAGGCCAAGGCCTATCCGCAAAGCCCGTCCGGAATGCCGGGCGTGCAGACGCTGGTGCCGGTCATGCTCGACCACGTCAATGCCGGGCGCTTGACGCTCGCGCGTTTCGTCGACCTCACGAGTGCCGGTCCGGCGCGACTGTTCGGGATTGCCGGCAAAGGCCGCGTGGCGGTCGGCTATGATGCCGATTTGACCATCGTCGATTTGAAGAAGCGCGAGACCATCACGGATCAATGGATCGCGTCGCGATGCGGCTGGACGCCCTATGCCGGCATGGAGGTGAAGGGCTGGCCGGTCGGCACCGTTCTGCGCGGCCGGCGCGTCATGTGGGAGGGCGAGATCGTCACATTAGGGCAGGGCGAGCCGGTGCGCTTCTGGGGCGGACTGTGATGCCAAAACGTCAATATGGCGTGGGCGTCCTTTACGAATCTGCCCACGCGCATTGGTTCGTCGAAACATTAGGCCGGGTTCGCCTGCAGTTGTTCCGGCCGCCTTCTTCGCTGTCGCCTTATTGGGGCGTCGGCTTGGGCAGTTCTTTTGGCTGCTCCTGTTCCTTCAGCTGCTGCTGTTTGAGCTGCTCTTGTTCTTTATTGTATTGATGCCGCCGCGCGATGCCGGCGACGCAGCCGAGCACGGCGCCCCTGACCCAATGATGGTTGGCATAATGGCCGGCGACGGCGCCTGCCACGCCATATTTGAGGCATCCGCCGGGTTTGGCTTCTGCTGGCGGCGCTAAAGCGACGGTGCCGCAAAACAGGGCGGCGAGTAGGATCGCAGGGAGTTTCATCGAAGAGCTTCCTCTTTTCAGCCGGTATGGCAGCATTCAATTGTTGCTGAAAGCATGGCGAAAGCGTCTTTAGGCGCATTCGCTTTCGTAGGTCTGTGGCCGTCTCAGAAAAGTTTTTATCTATTTCAGAGACTTAGACATAAGATGTCGGCGCTGTCCTAGAGTGTCGAACGTCCGATAAATCGGCTGTCCCATTAAGGACATGCTTTAGTTAATGGGGCCAAGCCGATCTTTCCAGCCGATCGGGGTCGGCTTTCGTCATTATTTAAATGGAACAGGCTGCAGATCCCGATCAGATATCGCTCTTAAAACCGCAGCGCGACGGAGTTTTGACGGCGGTAGCGACGCACTTAAGAATTTCCTGTGAAAATGCCTCGTCCTCGCCGGCGACGGCGCGCGCCATGACAAGGCCGCCGATGAGCGCGGCAAGGCTCGCAATCGCGCGCGCGCGCCGGCCCCCCGCATCGTTGTTAGGCTCGGGAAGGGCGCCGGCAAAGGCCTCGAGATAGGCCCGCAAGCCCTGCGCAAATGCGCGTTTGACGTCGCCTTCTTGTCGGATGACGTCGTGCCCGAGTGTCGCAATCGGGCAGGACTGGCCGGGGTTGTCGCGCGTTTCGAGCGACAGATAATGATCTATATAGGCGGCAAAGGCTTGCTGCGCTTCGCGATTTTCCATGCGCCGCGCGAGATTGCGCGTCGATCTGGCGAGGACGTCGCGGGTGACCTCGGTCATCAGATCCGATTTCGACGCGAAATGATTGTAGAAGCCGCCATGCGTAAAGCCCGCGTCCTGCATGAGTTCGGCGACGCTGATCCCCTCGAAGCCCCGTTCGCGAAACAGCCGTCCGGCTTCGGCCAGAATGCGTCGCCGGTTTGCCTCGGCCTGGTCTTTGGTCAGACGCATTGCTGCAGCTCCCGCTTGACAAGAATGATGATATTGGTCATCAAATAAACAATGATAGGTGACATCAAAGTAATCTCGCTTGGCTGTTTGGACAAGCAGGAGTTTGGCCTATGCTTTCCGCGCAAATCGCCGCCTGGCTCGACCGGCGGGGCATTCCCTACGGCGTCGTGATCGTCGCGGTGACGTTTCTGACCATGCTGGCGACGGCGGGAACGATGGGCCTGCCTGGTGCGCTCATCTTGCCGCTCGGCAAGGAATTCGGCTGGGATACCGGGCAAATCTCGAGCGCGCTTGCCCTGCGTATCATGCTGTTCGGCCTGATCGCTCCGTTTTCGGCGGCACTCATCGAGCGCTATGGCGTGCGCAGGATCATGCTGACGGCGATTTCGCTGATCGCGGCAGGGCTTGCCGGGGCCTTCGTCATGCAGAGCCTTTGGCAATTACTCTTCTTTTGGGGGATCCTTGCAGGCCTCGGCAGCGGCATGACGGCGTTGGTGCTCGGCGCCATTGTCGCCAACCGCTGGTTCACTGCACATCGGGGTCTCGTCATCGGTTTTTTGACGGCGAGTGTGGCGACGGGTCAGCTCGCCTTCCTGCCGCTCGCTGCCAGCCTCGTCGAGAAATTCGGTTGGCGCATCGCGCTGCTGCCGTCTTTCCTCTCGCTGCTGGCCGCCGCGATCCTGGTTGTCCTCTTCATGCGCGACCGGCCGAGCGATCTCGGACAGGCGGCCTTGGGCGAGACGCGCGCGGCGTCGCAAGAGGTTGCAAACGTCGCTCATGGCAATGCATTCGGCCGTGCTTTCGGGGTGTTGCGGGAGGCTGCGGGCCAGCCCGCTTTTGTCATTCTTGCTGCGACATTTTTCATCTGCGGTTTGAGCACGAATGGGCTCATTCAAACCCATCTCATTCCGTTCTGCGGCGACTTCGGCATGCCGCCCATAGAGGCCGCTTCACTGCTTGCCATGATGGGTGTTTTCGATCTTATCGGAACCATCGGCTCGGGCTGGCTCTCCGACCGCGTCGACAGCCGCTGGCTGCTGTTCTGCTATTACGGCTTGCGCGGTCTGTCGCTGCTTTACCTCCCGTCGTCGGCCTTCACGCTCTACGGCCTGTCGCTGTTTGCGGTGTTTTACGGATTGGATTGGATCGCGACCGTGCCGCCGACCGTCAAATTGACGGCCGTCCACTTTGGCCGCGAGAAGGCCGGCGTCGTCTTCGGCTGGATCTTCGCGGCGCATCAATTGGGCGCCGCTACGGCAGCCTATGGTGCGGGCCTCTCGCGCAGCGCATTGTCGACCTATCTGCCGGCCTTCTACGCCGCCGGCGCGGTCTGCCTCATCGCGGCGGTTCTTTCAGCCTCCATCGGCCGTGGCTCTTTCCTGGGCATTCCGCTGCGGGTGAATGGGGCCGTCGCGGAGTGAGCGCCACTTCACAGCGAGGTCGGCTCTTTGCTTATTTCACGAGGGGCCGGCATGCTGGGCGATGTCATGCGCGAGCTTGCCGCTTTCGTCAAGAAACCGCGTGATGACCGCCTGCGCATTCAGCGTGCAACGGCGATAGCTGGCTTCATAGCCGCGGAAGCCGCGGTTGTAGGCGCCGGCGAGACGTTCTTTGCGTAACGCGGTCTTGCCTTCCGCGTCCATCAACGCAGTCATTTGCGCTCGCCACATTTGTCCCGCGGCCTTCGCATCGGGCTCTGCGCAGAGGTCTTGCAAATAGGCGAGAGCGCCGAGAATTTCCGCGAGCCGCAGCAGGCGCCGTTCGTAGGACGGTGGCAGGTCTTCTCCTGACGGCGGCATCGCGACGGCGGGCGGCGGTTTCGCCGCCTCGGTCGTGGCGCTGCGGGGTTCATTAACTGAAGCGCAATGGCCGGCAGCCATGTTCGCCGCCAGGATGATGAGCATGCAGAAGACGAGGCCGCCTTTCGGCTTAAACAGCTTCATGAGTTTCGTGCCGCCAGCAGGCTGCGGGCGCTTTCCACCACTTCGGCGACGCGGGGCGTCGTGACGAGGCGGGCAAGCTCATCGGGTGCGGCCCAAACGATCGCCCCGGCCTCGGGGCCTTCGGTTCCTTCCCCGCTCACCCATTCGGCAACGAAGGAGGCGATCACATAGTGAATCCGGATCGCGCCGTCTTGATCTCGCTCGATGGATTCCAAATGGCGGTTGAAGCCGATGATCTGCGCTTCGACGGCGACTTCTTCGCGCAATTCGCGCAAGGCGGCCTCGGCGAGGGTCTCGCCGAGCTCGACAAGCCCTCCGGGAAGCGAGAAGGCGCCCGCAAAGGGCGGCCGCGTGCGGGTGGCGAGCAGTACGCGATTCTGCCGGAAGACGGCGATGCTCGCCGCAAGCAGCGGCTGTGCCGGATAGAGCCGGCGAGCCGGCGCATTTTCGTCACGAACCTGGCTCACGGATAAAGTCGCTCCTTTGTCCATGCCTCATCCAAGGTGGTGCGCCGAAATGCAATCCGGTCATGCAGGCGGAAGGCCCCGTCCGACCAAAATTCGATCTCCAGCGGCAAGATCCGATAGCCGACCCAATAAACCGGACGCGGCACTTCGCCGAACGCAAATTTCACCGCATATTTGGCGACGGCGGCTTCGAGAGCAAGCCGGCTCTGGAGCGGCCGAGATTGCTGGCTGGCCCAGGCGCCGAGTCGGCTCTGAAGAGGGCGGCTGCGGAAATAGGCATCGGCCTCGGTGTCGCTGACAAGCTCCACTGGGCCGCGGACGCGGACCTGCCGGCGCAGCGATTTCCAGTGGAAAACAACGGCCGCTTTTCCATTGACTTCGATTTCTCGGCCTTTCGCACTTTCCCGATTGCTGTAAAAGACAAAGCCGTCGGGGGTTGCAGCTTTGAGGAGAACCATGCGAACGTCCGGCAGGCCCCCTGCGTCGACGGTTGCCAACGCCATGGCATTGGGATCATTGGGTTCGCTTTTCTCTGCGGCGGCGAGCCAGGCGGCAAACTGCGCGAAGGGGTCCTTGGCCTCGGCAAAGTCACGGGCGGTTAATGCGATCACGCTATATTCCTTTGCGGCTCATGCGGATAGGTGAATTTTTGCCGACTTTTTGCGGACATGGATCCAATCAGGGCGCCAATATAGATCGCCGTGCGCCGGCACGGAACGGCGCAGGTGCGGCGACTTTGGCCTGCCTCGCGGCGCTTTGTCTCGCCGGTTGTTCGGTGTCGATGCCGCTCGGATCGCTGATGTCCCGGGGCCATTCAGAAGACGAGACGAGCACGATTTCCAACGAAAAGCTGTCCGACCTGCTCGCCGGAGACGACTGGGACCGCGCCAAGGCGGCGCTGGCCGCCGCGCTTGATCCCCAGGGCAATGGCGCGGCCGTGCACTGGAGCAACCCGACGTCCGGCGCCAAAGGCTCTTTTGTCGCAGACGGCAAGCCTTACCCCTCGGAGGCCGGAATTTGCCGCGCCTTCGTCGCCGATATCGATCGCAAGAGCGTCGACAATGCGCTGCACGGGACGGCCTGCGCCGACAAGGCCGGTGAATGGACTGTGACCAGCGTCAAACCGGCGAAAAAGAGCTGACCGGCGATCATCCTGGGGCACTGCATCTTATTGAACTGGCGCGCAGTCTTGTCGATCGGGTGAGTCCACCCGATCGGAATAGGCTGCGTCAGGAGCAAATCAGCGCACGTGTCGATCAATCGGGGTTTCCGGGCAAGCCTTGCGCTGGGCGCATGGAACGCCCAAATTGAGTGGGTGTTGCTCGGTGCCGTGGAACCGTCGCCCAAATCGCCGTAGTTGTTGTCACCACATGCGTACACCGTGCCGTCGGAGTCGAACAGGCTGTGACCGCCTGCGCCGGCCGCAGCGGTGACACCCGTGAAGGGAAGCAGGGTCGGGGTCAGGTATTCCCGGGCGTTCCCCAGGCATAGTTCGCCCGACAGATTCAAGCCCCAACCCCACACCTGACCCTCGGTGTCGATAGCCAGGCC
>JBKQHN010000037.1:0-37857 GCA_052148755.1 Beijerinckiaceae bacterium
CCGCAATGTCGATGAGATCGGGCGCGTCGATGATTTCATGGGTGAGGCTTTGCAAATGCGCCCGCACTTGCGCCGATTGTGGCCGGTCCGCCTGAAGCGCCACGAGTTTGGCGACGAGCCGGCGCGCGGCGTCGCGATCATCCTCGACCCGCGCAGCGGCGAAAGCCATGTGCAGATGCGCGATCCGGCTCTGCCGAAGAATGCCGGAAATTTCTCGCCCCAACAGGACGAGGACGGCGAGCGCGGCAAGACTTGCAAGCGCCAGCGCGAATGTGCCGAGCAGCGGCGAATGGGCGAAGAAATCCTCGATCAGCGAGACGAACCAAGTGCCGATCGCGACGAGTATGAAGCCGCTTGCGGCCGACCAGAACAGCGTCGCCCAAGAAAACAAGGCACGGCGGATGATGCCGCGGCTCTGCGCGACTTCGATGGCTTCTTCGCTCGAATCTAAGCCTTGCGCCGCAGCCTCGGCTGCGAAGAAATCGCTTTCGGGCTCGATCGTGAAAGCAGCCTGCGGCGCAGCGCCAGGTGTCTCGGCGGTGATGCGGCGATCATCGAGGCGGAAGGCCTGCGGGCGCGGTTTTTGCTCTGACACGAACGGCTCCAAGAACTCGCATAAAGAAAGTCTAAGTCAGCCGGTCGCCGAGCAAAAACTGCAAGGCGCGGTCGAGACGTATGTGCGGCAAGGGCAAAGCCATGCCCGCCGCATCACGCTGGGCAATCGGCGGCCGGAAGCGCAAGAAACGATAATCCGCCTGTTCCGCCGTCTTCGGCATGCCATCGCCGCGAAACACGGCTTCCGGATCTTGCGGCAATTCGCCGGGAAAGATCGCGACTTCCGTTTGCCCGTCAAAGGTCTCGCCATCGATCTTTTCGCCCTTGAGCGGCGTGCCGACAACAGCCGCCAAAGGCGCGCCGCCGCGGTCATTGACCTTGGCTTCCCGCGTCGCGCGCACGGCCGCCAAAGCGATGACATCGACTCTGGCGCCGAGACTCTCGGCGCGGGCGATCGCGCGGGCGGTGAGATAGCGCAAAATCGCCTCCAACCGTTCATGGTTCACGTGATTGAGATGATCGGCCTTGGTGGCGGCAAACAGGATCTTGTCGATCTTCGGCCGCAGCAAAGTCGAGATGAGCGATGTGCGGCCGGTGCGGAAGGCCTGCAAGACGCCGCCAAGCGCGGCCTCGAGATCATGCACGGCGGCAGGACCCGCATTCAAGGCGGCGAGCGCGTCGACGAGTACGATCTGCCGGTCGAGCCTGGCAAAATGATCGCGGAAGAAAGGCCGCACGACAAGCGCCTTATAGGCCTCGTAGCGGCGTTCCATCATCGCCGCGAGCGAATGCGGCAGGTAATCGAAGCCTTCGTCGAGCGGCAGCGGCGAAAAGGTGAGTGCGGGCGAGCCCTCGAGCTCGCCCGGCATCAGGAAGCGGCCGGGCGGCAAAGTCGAAAGGCCAAAAGGCTCTTGCCGGCACAGCGCGAGATAGGTTTTGAACAAAGCCGCAGCCTTTTGAGCCTGTTCTTCCTGCGCTGGCGCTTTCGCTTCGAGGCCGGTCACATAGGCGCGCCAGTCAGCTGCGAGTTTAACGCGCGCGGGAGATTGGCTTGCAGCGAGAGTCTCGCGCGACCAGGTCGCGAAGCTTTTGCCGAGCAGCGGCAGATCGAGCAGCCATTCGCCGGGATAATCGACGATGTCGATCGCCAATTCGGCGGCCCCCTTGCGAAATCCGGCCTTGCGCTCGAATTCGAGCGTCAGGCGCAGCTCCGAAGTGCGCTTGGTCGACGCAGGCCAAGACCGCTCGTCGCTGTTTCCGCCCGGCCCCGTCAGGGCGGCCAGATGGTCCTCATAGGCAAAGCGCGGCACGTCGTCGTCGGGTTGGGGTTCAAGAAACGCCCGCGCGAGCCGCCCTTCGGCATGGACGCGGAAGACCGGCAGCGGGTTTTTCTGCTTCAAGGCAGCCATACGCGCGGCCAACGTCAAATGCTGCGCCATGGCGGTGATGAAGATCGTCTTGCCCGCGCGCGATAGCCCCGTCACGCCGAGCCGCAACGCCCGGCCCGAGACATAGTCGGCGAGGCTTTGCGCGGCGATCTGCGCATCGAGCAGGATTTCGGCAAAGGACGGCAAAGGGATGACCCTGGTTGTGACGTGTCTTTTTAGCAGACTACAGGCAGCAAAAGCTTGCCGCATGCTCCCGAAAATGGCTTACCCTTTATATCAAGTGTCGCAAAGAGCGCCCTCCGCTGGCCAAAGGTCCCAGCCATGCAACCTGAACTTCGCTCCGAGATCGCCTGCCCGCACTGCGGCCACCGAAAGATCGAGGACATGCCGACAGACGCCTGCCAATTCTTCTATGAATGCAAGGGCTGCGGCACCTTGCTGCGCCCGAAGCCAGGCGATTGCTGCGTATTCTGCTCTTACGGCTCGGTCCCCTGCCCGCCGGTCCAGCTTGAAAAGCCCTGCTGCGGCCACTAGAGCATTTTCAAGCGAAGTGGACACCGGTTCGCGTGAAGAAAATGCGTCGAAACAAATATCTAGAGCCCCGTTCCGATTCTATCGGAACGGGGCTCTAGGTTCGGCTACGCCGGCAAATTGACGCCCTCGGCTTGCGCCATGGCGAGGATCGCGGCGTCGAAGGAGATCTGGTCTGCATTTTCGCTCGATTGGGCTAACAGAACTTCGACGAGCGCGTCTTGTTCGAGCAGTAGGGTGGTGCCGTCGCGCAGCTGCGCGAAAGCCGCCCAGGGAACGAATTTAGTCAGCGGAAAAGGCATGCCCGGCGGCGGCGAAACATCGATATTGAGGCCGGCGATGAACAGCAGATTCTTGCCTTTATATTCCGGCGCGCCCTTGATGCTGCGATAGGTGCGGTCGAACTCGACCTGCGTATGATAACGGGCAGCGTCGAGCGCCGGACGCGACGACGTCACCAAGGTCGGCATGACAGGTGCGAGCGCCGCCTCCAGGAGATCATGGCCTTCCGGACTTTCGAGCGGATCGCGGCGAAAGAAGAACATCTCCGACGAAAGCCGATCAGCAATCGGAGTGCGACCGTGGCTCCAAACGTCGGGCGGCAAAAGTTGCACCAATTTCGCCGCCGCGGGAAAAGCTTTCGAAGTGCTCAAGACCTTGAGCGGTGCACCGCGATCACCGGCGATCAATCGATCCAAATAAAGGAACAGACCCTCGGGACGTGCCTCGGTCAGCAAGTGATTGTCGATGAAGACGGCCGGCCTGTCTTCGATCGCACCGCAGACGATATTTTGGCAGGCATAAGCATATTCCTTCTGATACCAATGCAAAATCCCGCAAATCTTGCCGCAATTGTCGCCGAAGCCGCGATCGGCTGTGCGCTGTCTTTCATAGACGCCAAAGCGCCCGCGAAGCGGATCATAGCCGACGTGACTGGCCTGTATGATGATCAGGTCCTCACCGTGATGGGCATGCGGGCCGTGCCGGTTCGTTGCGACTTTGCCGCCGACCCGCCCATGATCAAAGGGGAAGGTGCCAAAATGCTGCATCAGCAGGATCACCGGATAACCCTGGCTCTCGTCGGAACAAAATGCCCGCGACGGCATCATACGCGCCCGCTGAAAACCCAAGGACAGACAGTAATTGTAGAGCCTGGGCGCAAAGAGCGAGTAGCGCATGGCCTTGTCGCCGAGTTGAAAATCATCCACGACATGGTGCATCTTATTCCCCCTTTGCTTCTGCCGGAGGTGCAGCCGGTCTCATTGGTCCGGCGGCTTCGACAGAATGCTGCGGCATCTGCGAAATAGATCTCGGCGCTGTCGATTGCCTATCGGGCAGAATGATCGCCGATTGCAACGGACATATTAAGCCGAGCGACAGGGCGTGGGGCGCTCGAGCCCGATGCAAGCAGCGACGAAGCCCGCTGAAACTTTCATTTAAATGTTCGTTTTGTCCATTTTCGACTTGCATCTCACGAATTTCTACTGCTAATTTGGAACGAACGAACAAAAAATCGGTGGGATGGAAACGCAGCGGCGCCTGCCGCTGGCCCAAGGAAGAATGATGCGTGCACTTGCAACGGCGTGCTTGACGCTTGTGCCCATCGATACCGGCGCACCTCCATTTCCTTTTGCAGTTTGTGGGGAACCTTGGAATTGAGCCTGGTTCTCGATGACATTGGCTCGGCGGTCGGCAACGTAGCTCTGATAGCGAACGCGGCGATGCGGCTTCAGAAGCCCGACAATATGAACATGCTCCATGGTCGACACCGCCGGGCAAGACGCTCATACGGCTCCGTGGCAATGGCCGAGATGGATTGGTTGATCGAGGCGTCGCAACCCTTCAACGGATTGAAGGTCAGCCCTGCTTTGGGACTTCTCGACATCCACGACTATGAATCGAACTGAAACTTGGGGGAAATCATGTTCAAAGGCTGGAAGTTACTCATTATTGGGGCCATCATCATTTTCGCTGGCGCCGCCCTCGCCCACTTCATCCAGATCTCCGGGGGCACAAAGGTTCGCGACGTGCGCTTCGTCGCCTCAAATGGCGTGGTTATGAGTGCGCTGCTCTATGTTCCCGCCAACGCCACCGCCAAGACCCCTGCGCCGGGCATTCTTGCGGTTCACGGCTACATCAATTCACGCGAAACCCAAGACGGCTTCGCCATCGAATTCGCGCGACGCGGCTATGTGGTGCTGGCGATGGACCAGCGCGGCCATGGCTATAGCGATGCACCCGCTTTCGCGGATGGTTTCGGCGGCCCGGCGGGCCTCGCCTATCTGCGCAGCCTCGACATTGTCGACAAGGACAATATCGGTCTTGAAGGGCATAGCATGGGCGGCTGGACCGTTTTGGCTGCCGCCACGGTTTTCCCCAATGATTACAAATCCATGGTGCTGGAGGGATCAAGCACCGGCAAACCGTTCGCCGCGGAAGGCACGCCGAGCTGGCCGCGCAATCTGGCTCTCGTCTACGGCCGCTACGACGAATTCTCGAAACTGATGTGGAATGTCGATCGCGCCGCCGACATCGGTCAATCGCCCAAGCTCGAAGCTTTGTTTGGCACCGACAAGCCGGTCGAGGTCGGCAAACTTTATGGGACGATCGAGGCAGGCAACGCCCGCCGGTTCTATCAGTCCGGGCTCACCCACACTGCCGAGCATATAACGACCGAAGCCATTGGCGACGCGCTCGACTGGTTCGCGCAAACGTTGAAAGGCGGCGTAGCCCGGCCCGTCTCGGATCAGATCTGGTACTGGAAGGAAATAGGCACCCTGGTCAGCCTGATCGGTTTCGTCGCCTTCCTGCTTGGCGCGTTCGAGGTAACACTGACGCTTCCCGTCTTTGCCAGTCTGGTGCATAAGCCAACGCCGGTTCGCACAACGCGCGGCACAGGCTGGTGGGTTGCTTTCATCCTTGCGAGCTTGCTGCCTGCCATCACCTACTTCCCGGCGGTTGGAATCGGTTATGAACAGCTGAAGGCATCGCCCGCCATGCCGCAGCATATCACCAACTGCATCGTTCTTTGGGCAGTGGCGACTGCGGTCCTCTCGCTCATTCTATCGCTGTTCACCGGTGGCCGCGGGGCGAATTTCAACACTGATTGGCTGAGATCGCTGGGCGCGGCGGTCGTCACGATATTGATCGGCTATGGCGTGCTGGCGCTCGTGCAGACGGCCTACCTTGTCGATTTCCGCTTCTATCTCGTCGGTCTCAAGCTGATGAGCCCGGTACAGATGAAAATCTTCGCGATATACATCGTGCCATTGACCTTCTTTTGTCTTGTCGCGATGCGTTCGCTTCACGCGTCGCTCGGCGTCGCCGGCGCCGGCGCCGTCAGCCAATATGTGACGAACATCATCGCGTTCATCGGCGGTTTCTCGCTGTTGATCACGGCCGTCTACGCGACTTTGTTCTCGACCGGGCAATTGCCGACCGCCGACATCGCCTTGTTCGCCATCATCGGCATTCAGTTCATCCCGATCCTGGCGATCCTGGCCATTATCTCGACATTCGCTTACCGCCGCACGAATTCCTATGTGCCCGGCGCGTTCGTCTCGGCCCTCTTTGTGACATGGTACATTGTGGCCGGTCAGGCGACGCAAGCGATGATCTAGGGTTCAGAATCGCAAATGCGCGATTTGCGCACCGTGATCGTCATGGCCGCGACCCTCCCCGATCAACTCGCGGAGACGGCCATGACGGGCGGAGAAGCGGCCGCATGCGAACTCTGGACTCCAAAGGCAGCGACGGCAAAGAGTCCATAAAGGACGGATTTTTCGTCGCATCCGGAAAGCCAAGTCCTTGGGTGGAGCAATGCTCGAACTGAAATCGGCGCTGCAATAAGTTCAAGCTATCCCGCCACGCATGGAACTCTGCCAATGCCCTTTGATAGGGAAATACATGCAATGGTTCAAAAGGCCGTCGCTGAGGGGCAATGGCGGTTGCTCTACGAAATGGTCCCGGCAATGGATGGCGGTCAATCTTACGAGATGAAGTGCAAGATTTGCGGTGAGTTCGGCAACATAATGGCCAGCGTGTTTGATCATGCCCAGGGCTGCCCTGTTGGCTTAGAAGAAGAGAAGGGCCGAAAATCCTAACCCGCAAGGCAAATCGCTGTTCTCGTCGCTGCTGGCGATGGGATGGCGGGCCGACAGGGGCGACGGAGGCGACCGGACAATCGCGTCCTGCCCTCAAAGCTTCGCGAAAGCGCCGCGCGTCACAAAATATTCGAGTCGGCCGCTGCCTTTTTCGGCCTTTTTCCAGCTCTTCGTTTCGAAATCGATGATGGCGAGGCAGGGCGTCGGGAAATGGCCACGCATTTTCGCAAGCTCCGACCTCTTGCCTTTGCCGGCGAGCGCGGCGGCGAGTTCGGCAAAGCCCGGATTATGGCCGATGATGAGAAGAAATTTTACGTCTTCCGGCGTCGCGGCGAGCAAATCCTCAAGGCGCTCGAGCGAGGCGTTGTAAAGGGCCGGCGGAAATTCGACTTTGAAGTCCTGCTCGGCGCCGCGCTGCAGACCCTCGAATGTCTCGCGTGTGCGCAAAGAGGGCGAGACGAGCGCCAAATCAGGCGCAAATCCCTCGTCGCGGAAATAGTGGCCGACCCGTTCGGACATGTCGCGACCGACCTCGGTCAAAGGACGGAGGCTATCGGCGATCTCGCCCTGCGGCACGGCTTCGGCATGACGAAGAATGGCAAGACGGAGCATGGTGGTCAGTCGGCAAGAGGGGCGGCTAAACCATTATCCTCCGAGCGCTCCTGCTTTGGAAGCCCGCTGCGGCGAAATGGGGCACGCTTCAGCGGCTTTCGCGGCGGCTGAGGAAAGCGATCCGCTCCAACAGATGCACGTCCTGTTCGTTCTTCAGAAGCGCGCCATGCAGCGGCGGAATGAGCTTTTTCGGGTCGCGCTCGCGCAGAGTTTCCGGCCCGATCTCCTCGTATAAAAGCAATTTCAGCCAGTCGAGCAGTTCCGCGGTTGACGGTTTCTTCTTCAGGCCGGGGACCTCGCGGATCTCGAAGAAGATCCGCATCGCTTCCTCGACGAGGCGCTTCTTGATGCCGGGAAAATGCACTTCGATAATGGCCTCCATCGTCTCCCGATCGGGAAACTTGATGTAGTGGAAGAAACAGCGCCGCAGAAAAGCGTCGGGCAGTTCCTTTTCGTTGTTCGAGGTGATGACGAGGATCGGCCGCATCTGCGCCTTGATCGTCTCGCCCGTCTCGTAGACATCGAACTCCATTCGGTCGAGTTCGAGCAAAAGATCATTGGGGAATTCGATGTCGGCCTTGTCGATCTCGTCGATCAGCAGGACTGGGCGTTTCGCCACCGTGAAAGCGTCCCAGAGCTTGCCGCGCTTGATATAATTGCCGATATCGGAAACGCGCGGGTCGCCAAGCTGGGAATCGCGCAGGCGCGAGACGGCATCATATTCATACAGCCCCTGCTGTGCCTTGGTGGTCGATTTGATATGCCAGGTGATAAGATCGGCGCGCAAAGCCTTGGCGACCTCTTCCGCGAGGACCGTCTTGCCGGTGCCGGGTTCTCCTTTAACCAGCAAAGGACGTTCGAGGACGATGGCCGCATTGACGGCGACTTTCAGGTCCTCGGTCGCAATATAATCTTTTGTTCCGGTAAACCGCATGATCTGCCCTCTAAGCACGTTGGCACGCCAATGGGGATAAAGCTTAGCCCGCCGAAAAAGCTACTCACTTTTCGAACCGGCGTGATCGCACCTCTAATCCTTCGGATTCCATTTGTTCTGAAACCTTGGGCAAGACCTTTAAGCTCCTGCAAGATCCTCATTGCCATGCTTGCCCACGGCGAGCAAGAAAACGGCCATCTGTCATCCGGGTTACAGCCGGTGACAATTTCGTCGCGGGGAAATCCATGCAGTTTCTCGCCCGTCATTTAGCCGATCAAATCACAATTTATCACGGTAAATTGATAATTTGGGTTGTGTTGCTCTTCTATTCGGCAGGAGTGGTGGCGGCGGCCGGCACCCCCTCCTCGCTCGCTCAGTTTCTCGCCCTTTTAGGCATCCTTATCGCCTTCGCCCATGCGGTCCTCGCCTATGGGCGGAGCCTCGCTTTCGCATTTTTAGGCCTCTGCCTCTTGGTGACCTTCTCGATGGAGAACCTCGGTATCGCGACCGGGTTTCCCTTTGGCCGCTACCATTTCGAAGTGGCGTCTAACCTGCCGCATATCGGAGCGGTGCCGATCATTGTCGGTCCACTCTATTTCGCAATGGGCTATTTTTCCTGGATCATCGCCAGCATTTTGCTTGGCCAAGCGGATCTCAAGCTCGACCGGGTCTTCTATCGCCTGGCTCTGCCGATCGTCGCCGCCTTCGTCATGGTGCAATGGGACGTCGTTATGGACCCGCCCAATGCGACATTGGGTCACGCCTGGGTCTGGCACGACGGCGGCGGCTATTTTGGCGTACCGCTGTCGAATTTTCTCGGCTGGTATTTGACAGTTTGGCTCTTCTATCAGGCCTTTGCCCTTGTCTTGGGACGCTTCGGCCCGCATCCCGCTCAGAGCCGCGAATTCTGGCTCATCCCGATCCTGCTCTATTTCAGCGTCGCGCTGAGCCTCGCAGTTCCCTATTTCACAGAAACTACACGCGAAATGGTAGACATTGCCGGCACAAAATGGAATGCGCATGATTTGCACGAGACGGCCGCGATCATCGCCGTTTTCACCATGGTCTTCACGTCGGTGCTCTCCCTCATCCGCCTCGTCGAGGAAACGCCGTCACGACATTCGCAGTGAAAGAACCTGCGGGCGCCTTGCCAGGCAAGGTTCCTCCAATACGCGCGGAAAGCGAAATCTTCCGTCCTCACCTTCGCGCACTTTTGCTGGCAGCATAGTTCAGATATGAAGGAAGCTCGCGGTCCGACCCGGCTCTGGCAACAGCATGTTCCTATCTTTCTTCACTTCACTGCGCGAGGCGCAAGTCCCCGTCACCTTGCGCGAATATTTGACTTTGCTCGAAGCGGTGGAGGGCGATCTCGCCGGCCGCTCGGTCGAGGACTTCTATTATCTGGCGCGCTGCTGCCTGGTCAAAGACGAACGCAACCTCGACAAGTTCGACCACGTTTTCGCCGCGACCTTCAAAGGGCTGGAGAGCACGCTGGAAGGCTATGAAAAGGCCGAGATTCCCGCCGAATGGCTGAAGAAAATGGCGGAGAAATTCCTCACCGAGGAAGAAAAGAAAGAAATGGAAGCCATGGGCTGGGACAAGCTCATGGAGACCTTGCGCAAGCGTCTCGAAGAGCAAAAGGAAGCCCATCACGGCGGCAGTAAATGGATCGGCACGGGGGGAACCTCGCCCTTCGGCGCCTATGGCTATAATCCCGAAGGCATCCGCATCGGCCAGGCCGGTAACCGCAATTTCCGCGCCGTGAAGGTCTGGGACAAGCGCGAATTCAAGGATCTCGACGGCAATGTCGAGATCGGCACCCGCAACATCAAGATCGCCTTGCGGCGGCTGCGCAAATTCGCCCGGACCGGCGCCCCCGACGAACTCGACCTTGACACCACGATCAAGGAGACGGCGAACAAAGGCTGGCTCGACGTCCATATGCGGCCGGAACGGCGCAACGCCGTGAAAGTTCTGCTGTTCTTCGACAACGGCGGCTCGATGGACTGGCACATCAAACAAGTCGAGGAATTATTTTCCGCCGCCAAGACCGAATTCAAGCATATGGAACATTACTACTTCCACAATTGCGTCTACGAGAGCCTGTGGAAGGACAATAAGCGCCGCTATACCGACCGCATCAAGACCTTCGATGTCATGCACACCTTCCCGCACGATTACAAACTGGTCTTCGTCGGCGACGCCTCGATGTCGCCTTACGAGATCATGGTGGCGGGCGGTTCCGTCGAACATATGAACGAAGAACCGGGGGCGGTTTGGATGGAGCGCTTGACGCGGACCTATCCGCACGCGGTTTGGCTCAATCCCGTCGCCGAGGCGCATTGGAATGCGACGCAATCGATCGTCCTCATGCGGCGCATCATGACAAACCGCATGTATCCTTTGACGCTCGCAGGCCTCGAAGCGGCGATGCGCGAATTAACGCACTGAAGGCGGGATCGGCTCGAGACGCGATGAAGATCACTAACGAGATGCCCAGAAATAGACTAATCGATCGGGCGCGTTCCCTTCCCCATCCGGGCCGCGCTTGCGCGCGCCCGGGCGCAGGCTCTTGTGGGGAAGGGATAGGGATGGGGGTTTTCTCCAGTGCTTCAATGTAAGAGCCACACCACGAACCCCCACTCCCAACCTCTCCCCGCCATAGCCCGTGGCTTGCGACGGGCGTCAAAAGACGCCCTATGGGGGAAAGGAGTCAGCCCATCCGGCAACGTGGGGCACTTAATTTTGGGTGTCGCCTAGGTGTTTGGTCGCGTCCTCCGGTTCGTCCGAAAGGCAGTCGCCGGCGGTCCGGCAAAGCGGAGCGCCAGGACAATGTATCGGGTCATGGTCGACGACAATTTCGGCTACATGGATGAAGACAAGCGCTGGGAATTGGGCTCATTCGCCACGGCCGAAAAAGCCCTAACGGCATGCCGCGGCTTGGTTGAGAAAAATCTTGCCGATTATTTCAAGTCCGGCATGGCCGCTGCAGAGCTTTATGAAATCTATGTGCAGTTTGGCGACGATCCGTTCATCGTCGGAACGCCGGGCGAGCCGAAGGTGACTTTTTCGGCATGGAACTACGCGAAGAGGCGCGCCGAAGAAATCTGCTCCGGGGCGAACAGCTGAACGCGCCAAGGGATTGTTGGCTAACGACCGAAACAACACGATGGCTGCCGTCGGCACTTCTTCGGCAACGCCGGCTCCGTGGATGACAGATACAGTTAACTGCGGTCAAGCGCTAAGCCGTTCAATGCGGCGGCGCTTCGCCGGTCGCATTGGTCACCGCGGCAACGGTCTTGGAAACCGCATCCGCCGCCTCTTGCACCGCATCTTTGGCCACCTCGGCGCTTGCATCCGCAATGTCTTTCCCTGCCTGCGCCAACTCTGCCGGCATCTCCGCCATCAGCGCGCTCATCCGGTGGAGGCGTTCATTGAAGGCCTCAAAAGTCTCCTGCACAAATCTCGATTGGATGGAGAGCAGATCGCCGATGCTGCGTGCGGCTTGCAGTTCTTCGACGATCTTCGTCGTTTGCGCAAAATTTTTCTGGGTAATTTGCGTCAATTCGTCGATGAAGACCTGCATGGTCTTCGACGCTGCCGAAAAGCCGCCCGCCGCAACACTCATATCGGGTGTCGGCCATTTCGGACCGGATTCAGATTCCGCCATGTTGTCCTCCCCAGCGCAGCACATTGAACTTCGGCCAGCCAAATCGTAATACGTGGCCGAATTATCGCATGTTACGCCGTATTGCCCGGTTAGCGCAAAGCTTCCCTGACCGCAGCGACGGCGGCTTCCGCCCCGGCAGCATCGGGACCGCCGGCCTGCGCCAAGTCGCTGCGGCCGCCGCCACCTTTGCCGCCGAGTTTTTCGGCGGCCAGCCGAACCAGGCGCACGGCATCGAACCGCCCGGTCAGATCCTTGGTCACACCGACAACGACGCCGGCCTTGCCGTCGTCGCCCGTGCCGACGATCGCCACGACGCCGGACGAGATCGTCTGCTTGGCCTCGTCGGCGAGCGATTTCAAATCCTTCATCTCAATGCCCGAGACCGTGCGGCCGAAGAACTTGACCCCGCCTATGTCCGCAATCGCTGTGGCGGCGCCGTCGCCTCCACCCATGGCGAGCTTCTTGCGCACCTCGCTCAATTCACGCTCGAGCTTGCGCCGCTCTTCGATAAGCGCGGCGAGCCTTTGCACGGCATCATCTTGGGGGGCTTTGAGAAGTCCCGCGATTTCGTGCAAGCGCTCCGCCTCGGCGTTGAGATGATGGCGCGCCGCCTGGCCGGTCTTGGCCTCGATGCGGCGTACGCCCGCCGCGACTGCTTGCTCGGAAGTGATTGAAATAAGGCCGATATCGCCAGTGCGGTCGACATGGGTGCCGCCGCAGAGCTCGACCGAGAACGGCGCAGCTCGGTGGCCCTCGCTCTCGACGGGGACAGTGCCCATGGCGACGACCCGCACCTGATCGCCATATTTTTCGCCAAACAGCGCGCGCGCGCCGGAGGCAATGGCCTCCTCTTGATCCATCAGCCTGGTCGCCACCGGCGCATTGTCCAAGACCGCCTGGTTGGCAAGATCTTCGATGCGCGACAATTGTTCGGTCGAGATCGGCGTCGGATGGGCAAAATCGAAGCGCAACCGATCGGGCGCCACGAGCGAGCCTTTCTGCGCGACATGGTCGCCGAGCACACGGCGCAGGGCTTCGTGCAGGAGATGCGTCGCCGAATGATTGGCGCGCACGGCGCTGCGCCGCGCATGATCGACGTTCAATTCGACGGCAAGGCCGTTGGTGATCTCGCCGCTTTCGACGCGGCCCTCATGAACGATGAAGTCGCCGAGCTTTTTTTGCGTCGTGGTGACGCGGAAAAGGCCAGCCGCCGCACTGATCGTTCCCGTGTCGCCCACTTGGCCGCCGGACTCGCCGTAAAAGGGCGTCTGGTTGACGATGATGAGGCCGGTGTCGCCGGCAACGAGGCGGTCGACCTCGGCGCCGGCTTTCAGCAGTGCAACAACGATGCCCTCGGCGCTCTCGGCCTCGTAGCCCAAAAACTCCGTCGCCCCGAACCTGTCCTTGAGGCCGTACCAAATGGTCTCGGTCGCCGCCTCGCCCGATCCGGCCCAAGCTTTGCGCGCTTCGGCGCGCTGATGCTGCATGGCCTTGTTGAACCCGTCGAGATCGACGCCGAGATTGCGGCTGCGCAAGGCATCCTGGGTGAGGTCGAGCGGAAAGCCATAAGTGTCGTAAAGTTTGAAGGCGACGGTGCCGGGCAAAGTGGCGCCGGGTTTGAGGTCGCGAGTCTCCTCGTCGAGAATGCCGAGGCCACGCGCGAGGGTCGTGCGAAACCGCGTCTCTTCGAGCCGCAAAGTCTCGACGATGAGGGATTCTGCCCGCTGCAATTCGGGATAGGCCTGGCCCATTTCGCGCACCAGGGTCGCAACGAGGCGCCACATCAAAGGCTCGCGCGCCCCGAGTATTTGGGCATGGCGCATGGCCCGCCGCATGATGCGGCGCAGCACATAGCCGCGGCCTTCATTCGAGGGCAGCACGCCATCGGCGACAAGAAAGGCGCTGGCGCGCAAATGGTCGGCGATGACGCGGTGGCTGGCCTTTTGCGGCCCGTCGGGATCAACGCCGGTCGCTGCGGCGACGGCGAGCACCAAAGCGCGCAGCAGATCTATGTCATAGTTCGACTGGACGCCCTGCAACAGCGCGGCGATGCGTTCGAGACCCATGCCCGTATCGATCGAAGGCCGTGGCAAGGCGATGCGCTCGCCCGGCGCCACTTGTTCGAACTGCATGAAGACGAGGTTCCAGAACTCGAGGAAACGGTCGCCGTCCTCGTCCAGGCTGCCGGGAGGTCCGCCAGCGAGCGCCTCGCCTTGATCATAGAAAATTTCCGAACAGGGGCCGCAAGGCCCGGTATCGCCCATGGCCCAGAAATTATCCGAGGTCGGGATGCGGATGATCTTGCTGTCCGGGAAACCGGCGATCTTTTTCCAAAGCCTGAAAGCCTCGTCGTCGTCGTGATAGACGGTGACGAGTAGCCGGTCTTTCGGCAGGCCGTAGACTTGCGTGATCAGGCCCCAGGCGAGCTCAATCGCGTCGGCCTTGAAATAATCGCCGAAAGAAAAATTGCCGAGCATTTCAAAGAACGTGTGATGGCGCGCGGTATAGCCGACATTGTCGAGGTCATTGTGCTTGCCGCCGGCCCGCACGCATTTTTGCGCCGAAGCCGCGCGGCTGTAAGGTCGCTTTTCAATGCCGGTGAAGACATTCTTGAACTGGACCATGCCGGCATTGGTGAACATCAAGGTCGGATCATTGCGCGGCACGAGCGGCGAGGAGGCAACGACCGTATGGTCGTTGCGCGCGAAATAATCGAGGAAAGCGGACCTGATTTCGTTGACGCCAGACATTGCGATACATCCAGGCGGCGCATCCTTGTCGGTGCGGCCGCGCTCGCGCTGGCCAAGGGACGGAAGCGCCCATTTCTAAGGGCAGAAGGGAGACGTTCCTTCTAACGGCCGGCCGCTGCCCTGTCGAGCGGCGTCGGGAGAGAGAGAGTTTTCGGGGATTTGCAGCACAGGAACGAACGGATCGACCGGCGGCGCCCCCTCTCCCTGCAAGCCTACCATATTCACACATCTTCGTTTGCGGATGATCTTGAACTCTGATTCCTTCTCTCGAGTAATTTGGGAGAGGTGCAATGTCGGTGATGTCATTGGGGCGGTTTGGCGACTGCCGCCTTGAAAAAGGGGGGTCTTTTTACTGGATCGCCTCGTTTCGGCGGGCGGCCGAGGGGTTAGGGTTCGCCGTTTGGGCGGGGATCGGGCCGGAGAGATCCGCATTACCCGGCTTCTGCGCAACGCCAAGGTGACACCGCAAGAGATGGTCTTGAGTTCGGCGGCGCGGTTGGGCCGGCGCTGCGAAGGTCGCCACGTGCTGGCGATCCAGGACACCACGGTGGTCAAGTCCGAGGGCGGGGGCGGGCTTTATCTTCATGCTTGCCTGGCTGTGGACGCGGACGACGGGGCGATCCTGGGTCTGGCGCACGCGCAGTTCTTGAAGCGCGAGGAAGGCCGTAAAGCGCAGCGGCGCGGCTTGCCGACGGCGGCCAAAGAAAGCCAGCGCTGGCTTGATGGGGCAGATCACGCGGCGCGGGCCTGTACGGTGGCGCGCCAGATGACGATCATTGCAGACCGTGAGAGCGATATTTACGCGGCTTTCGCTCTGCGCCCGACGGGCGCGCATATGGTTGTGCGCGCGGCGCAAGATCGTAGCCTCGACGACGGCGGGCGTTTGTTTGCGATGGCGGACGCGTTGCCTGAAGGGGGGCGAACGAAGCTTGATTTGCCAGCCAAGCCGGGCCGTGCGGCGCGCGCGGCGACTTTGGCGGTGCGCTTTACGCGGGTTGAGATGAAGCGGCCCAGAAACAGCATCGATAAAGGCCTGTCGGAAACTTTGAGCCTCCACTTTGTCGATCTGCGCGAGGTCGACCCGCCGGCAGGCGAAACCATTCATTGGCGGCTTGTGACCACCTATCCCGTCGCCGATTTGCGCGAGGCCCTGGGCGTGGCGGAGCTCTACCGGCGCCGCTGGGCGATCGAGCAATTGTTCCGCACGATGAAAACGCAAGGCTTCGATATCGAGGGCCTGCGCATCGAGGACGAGGTCCCACGCTGCAATCTGGTCATGGCCGCCCTCATCGCCGCCGTCACCGTCCAGCAACTCGTCCATGCCCGCGATGGCGCCGACGCGCAGGGCCGGCTACGCCCCATCATCGATGCCTTCGACGAAGATGACGTCCCCCTGATCGAGGCCCTCTGCGCCAAGCTAGAAGGCAAGACGCAAAGGCAAAAGAACCCTCACCCCAAACGCTCCCTCGCCTACGCCAGTTGGGTCTGCGCAAGGTTGGGAGGATGGACCGGCTACTACGGAAAACCCGGCCCCGTCGTTATGCTCGAAGGTTGGTTCGAGTTCCAAGCCGCAAAGCGAGGCGTCAGCGCCATGACGGCATGCAGCAATGTGTGAATCTAGTAGGCAAGCTGGGAGAGGGGCAGCAGGAGTCGGTGTGAAATGATTCACCGCGCAGAGTGCGACAGGTGCATCATCGAGTCCACATTCTCCTCCCCACTCACTCCGTCATTTGTGAAAATGTTCTATTCCGCCTTCGCCTCCTCCTTCACTTCATGTCGCAGCATGAGCGGCAGTTGCGTGAGCGTGAAGATGAAGATGATTATGACGGTGCCGGGGAATTTGAACGCCACCCAGACGTCGTTCGATTGGGTGCGCCAGACGATCTCGTTCAGCGCTGCGAGCGCAAAAAAGAAGATCGCCCAGCGCAGCGTCAGCAGATACCAGCCGCGCTCGGTCAACGACAGCGCATTGTCGAAGACGATCGGCAACAGAGGTTTCTTGAAGACGAGACCGCCGAACAGCAGCGTCCCGAAAGCGACGTAAAGGATCGTCGGCTTCATCTTGATGAAGCTCGGATTTTGCAAGTAGAGCGTGAGCGCCCCGAAAACGAGGACGAGAATAGCCGTGACGAGCGGCATGACCGGCAGGCGCTTGGTCAAGACATAAGAAGCAACCAGCGCGGCGAGTGCGGCCGGCATCAGCACGGCGGTTGCGGTGAAGAGACCGGCATTTTCGCCGGCCAGCAGATTTGCGGGAAGAAACAGCGACACGAAGGGTTCAAACAGCTTCGGCCGCGCATTGGCGAAAAAGAACAGCACCAGAGGCCCGAAGTCGAGGACGGGCTTTACCCAAGCTGGAGGCTTCGCGGTCTTCTTTTCAGCAGCTTTAGCGGCAGGCTCACGGGTTTCGGTCATTTTGCGTCCATTTCTTCCAGCTCTTCGAATATCGTCTGAAAAAGCATTTTCGAGCCCACGGGAACAACCGTGTCCACCTTCCCCGTCCCGGGGAAGGATGAGCGCCCAATCGATTCGATCATTCCTGCGCGTTTCCTAGGGTCACGACCTAATTAAAGCGTTGCAATTGCGGGTATCAAAAGTGGGGTGCGACTCCTTCTCCCTGTGGGAGAAGGTGCCCCGCGGAGCGGGGCGGATGAGGGGTTGCGATCTTTCAGAACTCACAAAGACCGTAACCCCTCACCCGGCTTGCTCTGCAAGCCACCCTCTCCCTCTGGGAGAGGGTTCGCCCACCTTACATTAATTGGGTCCTGACCCTAACCATCCAGCCCGGCAATCGCCCGGGCAAAATCCTTCGCCTCGAATGAGGCGAGATCATCGGCGCTCTCACCGACGCCGATGTAATGGATCGGCAGCCGGAATTTCTCGGCGATGGCGACGAGGATTCCACCTCGCGCGGTGCCGTCGAGCTTGGTCATGACGAGGCCGGTGACGCCCGCCATCCGGCCGAAAATCTCGACTTGGTTCATCGCATTCTGGCCGACCGTCGCGTCGAGCACCAGAAGCACGGCATGCGGCGCCGAGGCGTCGAGCTTCTTCATCACGCGGATGATCTTTTCGAGCTCGGCCATGAGCTCCGTCCGATTTTGCAAGCGTCCGGCGGTGTCCATCAGCAAAATATCGGCGCCGCTGTCTTGCGCGGCCTTGACCGCATCGTAACCGAGGCTTGCAGCATCGCCGCCTTGCTCTCGGGCGATGACGCTGCAGCCGATGCGTTCGCCCCAGATCCGCAATTGTTCGATCGCGGCGGTGCGGAATGTGTCGCCGGCGGCCAGCACCACATTGTGGCCCTCGTGCGTGAATTTGGCGGCGAGCTTGCCGATCGTGGTCGTTTTGCCCGATCCGTTCACGCCAACGACGAGAATGACGAAGGGTTTGTGCGTCGGATCGATCACCAGCGGCGTGCCATAAGGCGCCAGCACGCGTTCGACTTCGGCAGCGAGTATCTCTTTGACATCGTCGGCGGCAATGTTCTTGTCATAGCGGCTTGTGCCGACCGTTTCGGCGATCCGCGCCGCGGCCGTCACGCCAAGGTCGGCCCGGATCAGGACATCTTCGAGGTCTTCCAGCATGGCCGCGTCGAGCTTTCGCTTCGAGAAGATCTCGGCAATGCCGGTGCCGATCGCACTGGAGGAACGTGAAAGACCTTTGTGCAGACGCGTCCACCAGGCAGCCTTTGCCGTGGCTTCTTCAGCCGCGGACCACGATTCTGCCGGTTTTGCGGCTGCGTCGGCAGGAAGAAGCAGTTCGGCCCGCCCACTGGAGTCCTCGGGCTCGAGACTGGAGTCTCCGGCCTTGCGCCCCAAAAACCGCTTGAAGAAACCCGGTTTCGCGACCGTCGCCTTAGTCTCGTCTGCGTGGTGTCCATCCGGGCTGGAGGGAGTCTCGTTATCTTCGCTCAAGCTTTCGTCCTCTTGGCCCGTCGCACTTGGCCGGCCGCACATGGCGGATCGCGCGGCATCCGGCCTTGTCTGGTCGAGGTTTAGCAAACTCGGGGATGCTTCGGATTGACGCGCTTATAGCGCCGAAAGACCGCGACACGCCATGAGCAATGCGATCGCCGGTTTCACAAGTCGGCTAATTCTTGGGTTATTGTTGCAGCGCCAAGCGTTCATGTGCCGCCGGGGCGAAGCTGACAAGAAGCGAATAGCTGGCCGCGGGAGGTGCCACCAGGCGCAGCCGAAAGGCGAGGGTCTCACCGGCCGCGAGATTTGGCTTAGGTGCGTCGCTCGCCCAGGCGTAGATCTCGTGGCTTTGCGCATCGCGCAGGCTCAAGCGGAGCGGCGGGACATTGTTTTTCGTGGATTTGAGGTTGGTGATCTCGCCTTCGATCCCGAGCACGGGTTCGGAGCCTGTATCGACCAAAGTTACGTGTACATCATGCAGGGCGAAGCCGCGGAAATTGACCGGCAGCCCGACGGCGGCATAGGCGGTCGCCGCCCTTGGCCAAAGCCGTACCACTTGATTGCGATAGCCAATGCCGGCCATGACAAGAGCCAGGGGAACGAGGCTGAAAAGAGCGGCCCGCGAGATGGAGAGGTGCGGGAACGCCGGATCATCGCGGCGCCTTCGAACCGGCAACTCCTCCGCGACGCGATTCACGCAGACGAGTTTCCGGCTGATCGCTTCCGCGGAAATCTCCATCGTGGCGACATCCGGCACCGCGGTCTCGGGTGCCTGTGCCGCCACATACCAAGATGCCGCGCAGCGCGGGCACACCACATTGCGCCCATGCGGTTCTAGCGTCGAGCGGCTCACGTGGTAGGATTTTGCGCAGCCGGGGCAATCGATCAGCATGGGCGCGGCAATGCTCGCTTGTGAATGATGGCTGCCGACGGCTATCCCGCCATGGCCCGCAGGGATCGTCTGCTGCTATGGTTAAATCGGCGTTAATCGGCTGTGGTCAGGCGAGTTTTTGCGCCAGGCTAGCTGCCAAAGAATGAGGCAAACCGGCAGGCCAGGACTATAATTCAGCTTTTGGATGAGAGCTTGATTCGCGGAGCCTCGGCCGAGTTTAGCGGCAGCGCCGCAAACTGCGGAGTTCGACTTGGTCCGCTTCGAAAATGTCGGCCTGAGATATGGAACGGGGGCTGAAATCCTCAAGGACATCAGCTTTGAAATAAGGCCTCAGTCGTTTCAGTTCCTGACCGGGCCTTCGGGCGCCGGCAAGACCACCTTGCTGCGCCTTGTCCTCCTGTCCCTGCGGCCGACACGCGGCCTCATCAGCCTCTTCGATCGCGATTCGGCGAGCCTGACCAAAGATGCCATCACCGACCTGCGGAGACGCATTGGTGTCGTTTTCCAGGATTTCCGCCTGCTCGATCATTTGACCACTTATGAGAACGTGGCTTTGCCCTTGCGCGTCCAGGGCCGCGACGAATCTCGCTATCGGGCCGAAGTGGTAGAGCTTTTGAATTGGGTCGGGCTCGGCGAGCGTATGCACGTCTTGCCGCCTGTCCTTTCGGGCGGTGAAAAGCAGCGCGCGGCGATCGCCCGAGCGCTCATCGTGCGGCCCGAGCTTCTGCTCGCCGACGAGCCGACAGGCAATGTCGATCCGACCCTGGCCCGCCGCCTCTTGCGGCTTTTCACAGAATTGCACAAATCCGGTACGGCAGTTGTGATCGCGACGCATGATCTCGCTTTGATGGACCAATTCGAAAGCGCCCGCCGGCTGGTGCTCGGCGATTGTCGCCTGCACATTTACGACTGAGGACGCATATGGGCCTCGCGACTTCGTCGCATGCAGAGACTGCCGGCCGCACCGCACTGGAGGGTGAACGACGTAGGTCCTTGCGGCGGGAAGTGCCGCTTGTGCCGGCCGAGTCGATAGCCGGACGGGCGCTCGTTACGGTCGTCGCGATCATGACATTCCTGGCTTCGCTCACCGCGGGCACAGCCATGTTGATTTCCGATGCAGCGCAGGATTGGCGGCAATCCGTGGCGCGCGAGATGACGATCCAGATACGCCCGGTCGTCGGGCGCGATCTCGAGGCCGAGACCGCCAAAGCCGTGGATGTCGCACGCGGGGCTCGCGGCGTCTCCACGGTTCAGGCCTTCACCAAGGCACAATCTGAAGAACTCTTGCAGCCTTGGCTCGGCAGCGGGCTCGACCTGTCCGAACTGCCGGTGCCGAGGCTCGTCGTCGTCAAGCTCGACCCGAACGGCAGCCTTGACGTCACAGCCCTGCGCAAAACTCTCAACGACAAAGTCGTCGGCGCAAGCGTGGACGATCATCGGCTCTGGCTCGAACGCCTCGCCATCATGTCCAAGACCGTGGTTGCGATCGCGGTGCTGATCTTTCTTCTTGTGATGGTTGCGATGCTTCTGGCGGTGAGCTTTGCGACCCGCGGTGCCATGGCGGGCAATCGCGAGATCATCGAAGTGCTGCATTTCGTCGGTGCCGCCGACAGCTATATTTCGCGACAGTTCCAGCGCCATTTCTTTCGGCTCGGCCTGCGTGGCGGCCTCCTCGGCGGCGGCACCGCCATCCTCGTGTTTTTCGTTTCGAGCACTTTATCGCGTTGGCTGCGCGGCACGCCCGGCGGCGAACAAATCCAAGCCCTTTTCGGCTCTTTCGGATTGAGCCCGCAAGGCTATTTGGCCATCGCCCTGATCGCCGGCGCGATTGCCATCATCACCGGTTTCGTCTCGCGGATCATCGTCTTCCGGCAATTGCAGCGGCTTTCGTGATCGGGCTTATGCACAGGTTTGGCGCATGAAGCTCGGCTCTTGAAGCTTTGCGTTCGAGGCGAATCCGGCTAAAAGCGATTCTATCGTCCACAATCGAAAGGAGGTGATCCAGTGTCTCAATGTCTGATCGCGAAGCTGCTGGAAATCACCGCCGGGAAACTTTACCTTGGCTGAGACCGGGCAGCTGCGTTGACATTGCCGGGTCTGCGACGCCCGAAGTTCGCAAATTCAGAACTAAAGGAAGCCCCGGTGAAAGCCGGGGTTTCTGCTTTTTGGCGCGCCTACGCGCCCAAAATTCCGCGCCACGGGAGCTTTGGTGAGAGCACAGGCCGGGAGAATTCGCGATGCGACGTTGCCTTGCCAACGCAGGCTGCCCATCTGTGAGTTGGATGGCAACTCGAGGCTTGCAGGCCAGCCAAGAGCGCTTGCGTGCGCATCAAAACCGGACACCCGACATGATGATCCGAAGGATTCTGTCCCAAGTCACGATCCTTTCTAGCGCAGCAAAGCCGAAGCGGCACGCATCGCAGGCGCGCGCGGCGCTTTCATTTGGGTTTGTTTTCTTTTTGCTTGCACTCGGCGGCGCTTCGGCGGGTGCGGATTTTCAATCCTGCCTGGCGGACATGGCCGAAGCTGCAAAAGCCCGCGGTGTCGGTGCCGCAACGGTCGATTCCGTGGTGCGAAGTCTCACCTTCAATCCGGAAGTACTCGAATTCGAAAACGTGCAACCGGAATTTTCGACGCCGGTTTGGGACTATATTGCCGGCCTCGTCGACGACGAAAGAATTGCCGAAGGCCGTGCCATGCTGAAGCGCTGGAACCGCTGGTTTGCCGTCGCGGAAGGCAAATATGGCGTCGACGCGGCAACCATCGCCGCCGTTTGGGGCGCCGAGTCCGATTACGGCAAAGGCTTCGGCTCACGGCCGGTTCTCCAGTCGCTCGCCACGCTCGCTTGTGGGGGGCGGCGACCGGCCTCTTATCGCAACGAATTCATCGCCGCCTTGAAAATCGTCGAAAGCGGAGACGTCGCGCCGTCACAATTTTACGGGTCCTGGGCCGGAGCATTCGGTCACACGCAGTTCATGCCCTCTACTTTTTTGCGCTTTGCCGTCGATCTGGACGGCGACGGCCGCCGCGATCTGATCAATTCCATTCCCGATGCACTCGGCTCAGCGGCCAATTACCTGCATAAAGTCGGCTGGGCACCTGGAATTCCATGGGGCTTCGAAGTGCACCTTCCGCAACATTACAGCGGGCCTTCCGGCCGCAACGGCAAACTACCGCTGAGCGCTTGGGCGGCAAAGGGCATTACCCACGTCGATGGGTCGCCGCTCAACGGGACGATCCAAGCGGGACTTCTGCTTCTTGCGGGGCCGAACGGGCCGGCCTTTCTCGTAACCCGTAATTTCGATGCGATCTATGCCTACAATAACGCGGAACCCTATGCGCTGGGCGTTGCCCTCCTCTCGGACCGTCTACTCGGCCGCGGCCCCATAGTCACGCCATGGCCGACCAACGACCCGGGGCTCTCGCGCGCCGATCGGCGCGAGCTGCAGACCCTGCTCATACGACGCGGCTACGACCTCGACGGCAAAATCGACGGCGTCATAGGCCGCAAGACGGTTGCCGCAATTGCCGACTTTCAAGCGCGTTCCGGCCGCCATCCCGATGGGCGCGCGTGTGTCTCCGTATTGATGGCCTTGCGCGGCCGGTAAAGCTCTTCCGAACGCATTGGTCTCGATGCACTGCGAGGGGAGTGTGGCATCGACGATTGCGCCGGCGAACCGTCGTTGCTGCGCCCACGATTGCCCCCGCTATATCGATCCTCACCACGATTTGACTTAGCGTGTGGCCCGTCTTGCCTTAAATTTTCTTTCAAAGACGAGTATACGCGCTGATGCCCACCATCCTTCAAAGTCTCATTTGGCGTGGACCTTTGCTCATTGCACTGAGTTTCGTGTGGCTCGGTGCGACGACAGGCCATTCCGCGCCAGGAGCCGAAGTTCCCGAAAATCATGTGGCCGCCGATTCGAAGGTCTCTGTCGAAGCTGTGACATGCGTCGTCGAACTCTTCACGTCGCAAGGCTGTTCGTCATGCCCGCCGGCGGATCGTTTGCTCTCGGCCATGGCGCATGACCCGAACAAAGTCGCTTTAACTTTTCCGGTCGACTATTGGGATTTCATAGGCTGGAAGGATACTTTTGCCGAACCGGCCTTTTCGGCGCGGCAAAAGGCCTATGCCGCGGTGCGGGGCGATTCGCATGTCTATACGCCACAGGCGGTGATCGACGGGCTCGTCGATGCCGTGGGCAGCGATCGGACGGCGATCGAACAAGCCGTCGCGGCCTACAATGGCCATGACGGCGCGCTGACCATTCCTATGCGCGTGCGCGAAACGGGTGGCGTCCTGCACATCGATGTTGCTGCTGGCGAAGGTGCCCCCGCCAGTGTCTATGTATTGCGCGTCATTCGCTCCCAGACCGTCGCGATTGGTCGCGGCGAAAATTCCGGACGCAACGTGACCTATACGAATGTCGTGCGGGCGATGCGCAAGATCGGCGAATGGAACGGGACGGCGCAGGAATTCTCCCTCGTGGAATTGCGCGGCAATGACGAGGGCTATGTCGTCCTCCTGCAAAAAGGCTCGTTGGAGCGGCCTGGCGCCATCTTGGCGGCGGCAAAAAGTGACGATTTATGAAACGTTGACGCGTTAGAGCGCCCCCTCGGGGCACACCAGCGTCCGAATTTCGCCCCGATCTCTCTCTTTCATCAAAGCTTGGCCGGCCAGGATGGGCAGGTTCGATCCGAGCACACTTTGAGCCCTGGAGCGTTCTGGCCAGCGCCATGCGACCTCGCGCGGCGTTGCGGTGGCGCGCGGCATTGCCGAGGTCACGGGGGAATAGCCCGGCGCGCAAGAGAGTTACCCTCCGCAAATTTCGTCGCGATGCGGTCAAGCTTGTTTCGTAGACAGAGCCAGAAAGGAGTATTGTGACGTTATGATTCGCTCTGCCCGTTCATTCCTGCGATTTTTTTTCGCCGGCTCACTGGCGTTATTCTGCGCCGCCGCTTTCTCGGCCATGGCGCAAAATGCCCCGAGTTCGAAAGCTGCGGCCAAGAAGACCGAGGCGAAAGCTGACGACGCGGCGTCCGGCAAGCCTGTGCAAGTCGCGAGCTATGGCGATTGGGGTGCCTTCCTTGCGACGCAGGGCGGAAAGAAAAAGACCTGCTACGCCCTGGCCCAGCCGAAAGACAGGGCGCCAGCGGGCCTCAAACGTGACCCCGCCTATGTTTTCATCTCCAGCCGGCCAGCCGAGAACGTTCACAATGAAATCTCGATCATCATGGGATTTCCGATGAAGGATAATGGCGAGGCGCAGGCGGAAATCGGAACTACGCGGTTCGAACTCATCGCCAAAGGCAGCAACGCGTGGATCAAGAACCCGGCCGAGGAAGGTCAGTTCATTGAAACTATGAAAAAGGGTTCGAAGCTCGTGATCAAAGCCGCGTCCATAAAGGGCAATTTGACGACGGACAGCTATTCGCTCACCGGCTTGTCGCAAGCCCTCGACCGGGTTCAAAAGGAGTGCCCCTGAGGCCTCGTCGCAATACCCGCCCAGAATACTCTATCCAACTTATTGATTTTATTTGTAATTCTGTCGATCGAACGAAGTCGCTCGCGTGAACGTCGCCGGCATTTCGAAAAGGATACCGCTGTCACCAAGATTGCCTGCGAGCGATAGGGCGAGCCCCGCCGGCACCCATCTCGTTGCGACCGCGACATGGAATTTCAACGCCAGTTTCCGCATATTCGCCGAATATCTGCGTGAACTCGCCGGGCCGGCGATAACGCTTGCCGGCGGCCATGAGGCGGGTGTCGGCATGGTTCGGCTCGGCTTCAATTTTTGAGTCCGCGCCCGGCGACAGGGCCAGCTCCGCCATCTCGGACGCATTTTTCACCGTCGGCCGGCTGGCGGCTTTGGCGCCCCTCGGATGCCCTGAGGGAAGCAGACCAGCCGAAACTGGAGTGATTGCGCGACCAAAGTGTTAGCGCTTTGCTCTTGTTCGCCCCCCGGCCCCTGACGCATAATGCCGCCAAGGAGCCGAGCGCCGCGACGCTCGGGTGCTTGAGCCTGGCTCGGGGATCACGCGAGTTGCGCCTATCGCGTCGAACGAACCGGCTGCCGAAATTTCGTGTAAAAGCTCGATTTGCGACGTGTCGCGCCGCGGGAGGAAAAAATGTCTCGGTCTCTCTATCCCGTCACTCCCGATTGGGCGCGCCGCGCCTATGTCGATGCAGCCAAGTACAAGGAAATGTATTCTCGGTCGATCGAAGATCCGGATGGTTTTTGGGGCGACGAAGGACGGGCGCGCCTCACTTGGATCAAACCCTTCACCAAGGTGAAGAATACATCTTACGATCCCCATCACGTCTCGATCAAATGGTTCGAGGACGGCGTCACCAACGTCTCCTTGAACTGTATCGACCGGCATCTGGACACCCGCGGAGATCAGACTGCCATCATTTGGGAAGCGGATGATCCGACGCAATCTCTTCACATTACCTACCGGCAATTGCATGCTGCGGTCTGCCGTTTCGCCAATGTCTTGAAAGCGCAAGGTGTGGACAAGGGCGATACGGTCACGATTTATTTGCCGATGATTCCTGAAGCGGCCTATGCGATGCTCGCTTGCGCCAGGATAGGCGCCGTCCATTCCTTGGTGTTCGGCGGCTTTTCGCCGGATTCGCTGGCGAGCCGCATCAAGGATTGCGGTTCGAAGCTGCTCATCACCGCCGACGAAAGCGTGCGCGGCGGCCGCAAGGTCTCGCTCAAGGCCAATGCCGACGCTGCAATTGAGAAGACGGGTGACATCGTAAGCAAGGTGGTCGTCGTCAAGCGGACCGGCGGCCCCGTTGCCTGGCAGGAAACGCGCGACATCTGGTATGAAGAGGCAATTGCGGCGGCCGAGCCGGAATGTCCGGCTGCCGAAATGAACGCCGAAGACCCGCTGTTCATTCTCTACACTTCGGGATCGACGGGCACGCCAAAAGGCGTCGTGCACACCACGGCCGGCTATCTTCTCTACGCTGCGATGACGCATCAACTCATTTTCGATTATCACGACGGCGACATTTACTGGTGCACCGCCGATGTCGGCTGGGTGACGGGCCATACCTATATCGTCTATGGGCCTCTCGCCAATGGCGCCACAACGCTCATGTTCGAAGGCGTTCCGAACTATCCTTCGATGTCGCGTTTCTGGCAAATCGTCGACAAGCATCAGGTCAATATCTTCTACACCGCGCCGACAGCGATCCGCTCGCTGATGGGGGCCGGCGATGCCCCGGTCAAGGCAACGAGCCGGGCTTCCCTGCGCCTTCTTGGAACCGTCGGCGAGCCGATCAATCCGGAAGCCTGGGAATGGTATCATCGAGTCGTCGGTGAAGGCCGCTGTCCGGTCGTCGATACGTGGTGGCAGACGGAAACCGGCGGCATTCTGATCACGCCGCTGCCCGGCGCAACGGCGCTCAAGCCCGGCTCGGCGACGTTGCCCTTCTTTGGCATCGTTCCGCAGATCGTCGATGCCACAGGCAATGTGCTCGAGGGCGCCTGCGAAGGCAATCTCGTCATCGCCGACTCCTGGCCGGGCCAAATGCGCACCGTGTACCGGGATCACGAGCGTTTCGTGCAAACTTATTTTTCAGCCTATCTCGGAAAATATTTCACCGGCGACGGCTGTCGTCGCGATGCAGACGGTTATTATTGGATCACCGGCCGCGTCGACGACGTGATCAATGTCGCTGGCCATCGCCTGGGTACAGCCGAAGTCGAAAGCGCGCTGGTCGCTCATTTCAGTGTTTCAGAAGCCGCTGTCGTCGGTTACCCGCACGACATCAAAGGACAAGGCATTTACGCCTACGTGACCCTAATGGACGGGTTGGAATCCAGCGAGGATCTGCGCAAGGAACTGGTTGCTTGGGTACGCAAGGAAATAGGGCCGATCGCCTCGCCGGACATCATCCAGTTTGCGCCGGGGCTGCCGAAGACACGCTCGGGCAAGATCATGCGGCGAATCTTACGCAAGATCGCCGAAAGCGAGTTCCAAGCGCTCGGCGATACGTCGACTCTCGCCGATCCGAGCGTCGTCGAGGAGTTGATCCGTAATCGGGCCAAATGAAGCGCATTGCCTCTCCGCGCAAGCGGAGAGCAGCGGCGGACGCCGGCGGGAAATGATGAATTGCGCCGAGCGGGATGCGCGCATCCCCTTGTATCTGAAACGTGGCGTTGGAGAATTCGAAAGAAGACTGACGCTGCGATCGTGCCGGCACAAGGCGGGCTGTTGCCGGACATGTTGTTAGCTCATGCAGTCTCGAGCCAGGCCGGCAACTTGTCCTGCCCGATCAGATCGGCATAGGTCGGGCGCGGCCGAACAACGGCAAAATCCTTGCCGGAGACCAGAACTTCCGGAACAAGCAGGCGCGAATTATAAGTATTCGCCAGCACGGCACCATAGGCGCCTGCAGACATCACGCTCAAGAGATCGCCTGGGCGCGGCTCCGCCATCTCGCGCCCTAAGCCAAGATAATCGCCGGTTTCGCAGACCGGTCCGACGATGTCGGCGATGATGATCGGCGCCTCTTTGCGCGGGGTGCAGATCGGCAAGACTTCGTGGTGGGCTTCGTAGAGCGTCGGGCGGATGAGATCGTTCATGGCCGCATCGACGATGACGAAGGTCTTGGCCTCGCCGCGCTTCACGTAGAGGGTGCGTGTGACGAGGATCCCTGCGTTGCCGACGATGAGGCGGCCCGGCTCGAAGATCAGACGGCAGCCGCTCGCGCCGAAATGGCGGCGGACGACCTGTGCATATTGATTGGGGTGGAAGGGCGCAGGATCGGTTCCCGCTTCGTAGGGGATGCCGAGGCCGCCGCCGAGATCGATATGGTCGATCCGATGGCCGTCCGCGCGCAAGGCACGGACGAAATCGGCGATCAAAGCGAACGCATCGTCGAACGGATCGAGGCTCGTGATCTGCGAGCCGATGTGAAGATCGACGCCGGTAACCATGAGCCCTGGCAGCTTTGCGGCGTGACGATATGCAGCGGCGGCGCGGCTTAGAGGAATGCCGAATTTGTTTTCGGCTTTCCCGGTTGCGATCTTTACATGGGTCTTCGCATCAACGTCGGGATTGACACGCAACGCGATCCGCGCCGTTTGCCCGCGCGATGCCGCAAGCGCTGCGAGCGCTTCGAGTTCCGGCTCGGATTCGACGTTGAAACACAAAATATTTTCGTCGAGCGCATAGGCCATTTCGGCGAGTGTCTTGCCGACGCCGGAAAACGTGATCTTTTCGGGCGCAATGCCCACAGCGCGGGCGCGACGCAACTCGCCTTCCGACACGACATCCGTGCCGGCGCCCAGTCGCGCCAGGGTTTTCAGGATCGCCTGATTGGAATTGGCTTTCACCGCATAGCAGATGAGCGCCGGCAGGTCCGCGAAAGCGGCGGCGAAAACGCTATAGTGGCGGGCGAGCGTTGCCGAGGAATAGCAATAAAAAGGCGTGCCGACCGTTTCGGCCAATGCCGAAAGATCGACCCCTTCGGCATGCATGACGCCGTCTTTCATCTCGAAATGGTGCATTTCGATACGGCTTCACAGCAGAGGATCGAGAATAAAGGAAGACTGCTTGTGGAATGGGAGCGGGCCTTGGTCGGTCTGCCCAGCGTCCGGCGAGCCGGGCTTTTGGCTCTGGTTGGCGGCGCTGGTCTCACCGGTCCTTTTTTGTTCCTTGGCATCGCCCACACTCGGCGTATCGAGAGCGGTTTTGCGGCCGCACCCAGCAAGCGACAAGACGACGACGACGAGGCAGAGTGCAACGCCGATAGGGTGGGACTTGCGATAGGTCACGTGAGAGCTCCGGCTCAGACGCCTCTTTATAGACGAAACTGCCACAAAAGCGAAAGCCGGCGCCGAGAGCACCCGCAGTTTTCCGCTGAGGGGTGCCCCAATTTATTGGCCGGGTGCGTCATTTTCGCCGATCGGATTTTCCGTTGGCTCGAAGGACGCGCATTTGTCGGGGTAAAAACCCGGCCGTGCAAGGCGGTCGGCAGGCGCCCGGCATGGAATTCTCGGGCTAGAGCGGGATGAGGAAAAGTGGAAACCGGTCTTTTGGCGCAATCAAGTTTACCCAGATTGCGTGGACTTTTCTGCCTATCCCGCTCTAAATCATCGTGATCTAATGTGCCGAATGTCGCCGAACGCGTCCCACTTAAGCGGTTAACCCGGACGACAGGAATCCGGGCTTGTCACGGTCACGTTGAAATCGGCCGCGCCGGCCGCGCTGAATAGCGGGATAATTCCATCGTTCTTTTTGCCGCATCCTTGGGCCGGGGCGTGCGGCGGAATTCGGCCGCGTGTCTATTCCGTTTTTCGCCGACATAGGCGAGCGTCGGCTTTCGTTGCGCTTTCAGGGCTGCCTCCAAGCTCGCAAACCAGGACATGGATTTGGGCACTTCCAGTGAGTCGGCCGTACGTTTAGCAAGCCAGGCTTCGGCAGCCTCACGCCCACGCGCCCGCAATCTGACGAGGAATTCCCATGAGACATTCATTTCGCTCGCATTAGGAAGCTCGGTGATGGCTTCTTCCGCAGCGATGTGGTGCTGCCGCAAATGGCGAAATTTCCGCCCCATGGGTGTCAGCAAAGCCCAGGGCGAGCGGTTCGATTCCGCGAGATGGTCGAGTGCGGCCATTTCCCGCAGCAATGATGCATTGAACGTTATGTGTCCGAGCCGGCGAATGATGTCATGCGACGTAATCGGCGTCTCCACCTTGCGCATGGGCGTAATCTGGACGACGAGAATATCGCGAGCCGAACTCGCCATGGCGAGATCGACAAGCGGTGGGTTGGCGGAATAGCCACCATCCCAATAAGCCTCGTCGTCGATCTTCACCGCATGATGAAACAGCGGCAGGCTCGCGGAGGCGAGCACGGTTTCGACATCGATCTCCTCGTTGCGAAAAATCCGCGCCCGGCCATCGCTGACGCGCGTCGCGGCAAGCAGGACCTGAAGCGCGCCCGGCCGCTTTAGACTTTCAAAGTTCACTTCTTCGCTGAGGACGCTTCGCATCGGGTTGAGATCGAGTGGATTGAACTGGTAGGGGGACAGAAACGACGTCCAGAACGAAAGCGTCCCGGCCGCCGCCCCAGGAACGAAGCGGGCCGCCGTGCCCAACGGATTAAGCCCGAGCGACTGGCTGATTCGCCACCAGAAGCGCTCGAGCCTCTCGCGCGCCAGTTGGCGATCGCCTTCGGCCAGGGCCGCGGCGAGGACAACCGCATTGAACGCACCGGCTGAGGCCCCGCTCACGGTGTCGAATGCCACATTTTCTTCTTCGAGCAGGCGGTCGAGAACACCCCAGGTAAAGGCGCCGAAAGAACCGCCGCCCTGAAGGGCGAGGGAAAGCTTGCGGGGCGGCCAAACGGATTGACGGGGGGTTCCGAGCACCCCGCTCCACCTTTCGAAATTTTCGAGCAGATTCATTGTTTCACCACTTGCAGAATCCTGTCGAGATTGACGGCGCGCGGATTGGCGCGTCGCAATCGACATGGCCGGCCATGAAGAATGACCTTTTGGTCGCCTGCGATCTTGCGTCCAGAGTTGAACAATCGCGGACGAAATCGCTCGGCTGGCCGTGAGGCTTAAGTCCAAATCGAGAACGCGCCGACACTTTGGTCCGACTCGTTGCGACACAATCCAATATATTGCGCCGCAGCAAGTTTTGCGAGTTCACCGGCATCTAATTATTTTCCCTTATAAAATCATGTACTTGCATACAAAGCTGCAGCCCTTTCAAGGTCGAATACGGCCAAGATGTGTCGCGTTTTACGCCTTAAGCTTCAGCTTAGAACGAATCGCTGCCGGCATTCCGGAAGAGCTTGATCCGCACAGGACAAGCCCGGATTTCTTGGACTGGACGCGGCTCGCGCCGATTGGCACATGTCAGGTCGAACGATTATGCTGGCGCATGAGCACGCCGGCACCTGAAGCTCCGATGAGCCTGACCCACCGCCCCGTCCAAGCCGGAGACCACGTCTTCCTCGTCGACGGGTCATCCTTTGTCTTTCGCGCCTATTTCCAGTCGATCCGCCAGGACGCGAAATACAACTACCGCGGCGACCGGCTGCCGACTGGAGCCGTGCGGCTTTTCTGCACTAAGCTTTTTCAATTCATCCGCGACGGCGCAGCCGGCATCAAACCGACCCATCTTGCGATCATTTTCGACAAGTCCGAGAATTCTTTTCGCAAGGAGATTTATCCACCCTACAAGGCCAATCGCTCGGCTCCTCCAGAAGACCTCATTCCGCAATTTCCCCTGATGCGCGCCTCTGTGCGTGCCTTCGGGCTCGTGCCGATCGAACAGGACCGCTATGAGGCCGATGATCTCATTGCGACCTATGCGCGGCAGGCGCGTGAGCGCGGCGCCGATGTCCTGATCATTTCGGCCGACAAGGATTTAATGCAGCTCGTCGGGCCGGGGGTCGGCATGTATGACCCGGCGTCGGGCGAAGCCGGCGCCAAAGGGGCGCGCGAGGAGCGCAAGATCGGGGAAGCCGAGGTCCTCGACTATTTCGGCGTGCCGCCCGAAAAGGTCGTCGATGTTCAGGCGCTCGCCGGCGATTCGACCGATAACGTGCCCGGCGCGAAGGGCATCGGTCCAAAGACTGCGGCGGAGCTTATAAATCAATACGGCGATCTCGACACGCTGCTGGCGCGGGCGGGCGAGATCAAACAGCCGAAACGACGCGAGACCCTGACCGATGCGGAAAGCGTCGCACTGATCCGCGTTTCGAAACAGCTCGTGAAGCTCGTCGACGACGTGTCGCTCGAAGTTGCCCTCGATGATCTCGGCCTGCATCAACCCGACGGCAAGGCGCTCGTTGCTTTTCTGAAGGCGATGGAATTTACGACCATCACCAAGCGCGCCGCCGAGACTTATGACGTTGATGCCGGGAACATAGATGCCGACCCGGCCTATGTCGGGCCGGCGGGATGGCGCGGCCGTAATGGCGAGCCTTCGACAGGCACGGCAAATGCCGCGCCGGGGACCGCGGCAGAGGCACAAGAGGCGGCAGCCGAGTCGCAGCCGGCTCGCCCGGGATCGCGCTATGGCGCCGAGCCGGTGAAAGCGCCGATCGCGACAGGACCCGGCGAACTCGCCGCCGCGCGGGCTGCGGCAGCAAAAGCGCAAAAAATCGACCGCAGTGCCTATGAGACCATAACGAGCGTCGAGCGGCTTGACGCCTATATCGCAGAGGCTCTCGACATCGGCCGTCTCGCGGTCGACACAGAGACGACATCACTCGATCCGATGCAGGCCGATCTCGTCGGGATATCGCTTTGCGTCGCACCGGGGCGCGCTTGTTATATTCCGCTTCGACACAGGAGCGGTGGCACTGGCGATCTTTTCGGCGGCGGTGATCTCCTTCCCGGCCAATTGCCTGTCGACGATGTGCTCACACGTTTGAAGCCGGTACTCGAATCTGCAGCGATCCTGAAGATCGCTCAAAATATGAAGTTTGATTGGCTGGTGCTGAAACAGCACGGGATTGAGGTGGCGCCGATCGACGACACGATGCTGCTGTCCTATGTGCTCGATGCCGGCCTGACCGATCACGGCATGGACGTGCTCAGCCAAAAATATCTCGATCACAAGCCCATCGCCTTCAGCGAAGTAGCAGGGTCCGGACGCAATTTCGTCGGCTTCGCCCGCGTGCCGATCGACAAGGCAACCGAATATTCGGCCGAGGATGCGGATGTCACTTTGCGGCTCTATGACGTCTTGAAGCCGCGGCTGCCGGCCGAGCACATGAGCCAAGTCTACGAGAGCTTGGAACGTCCCATGGTCGAATGCCTGGCGCGGATGGAGGCGCGCGGCATTGCCATCGATCGTGCGATCCTGTCGCGTCTCTCCGGCGAATTCGCGCAGGACATGGCACGGCTTGAAGCGGAGATCTACGAGCTCGCGGGCGAGAGTTTCAATCTCGGCTCGCCGAAACAATTGGGCGATATTCTGTTCGGCAAAATGGGCCTGCCCGGCGCGAAAAAGACCGCCACCGGCGCCTGGTCGACGGCGGCAGGCGTGCTCGAGGATCTCGCCGAGCAGGGTAATCACTTTGCCGCACGCATTCTCGACTGGCGCCAGCTCTCCAAGCTGAAGTCGACCTACACCGATGCTCTGCCGAACTACGTCAACAAGGCGACGCAGCGCGTCCACACCTCCTATGCGCTCGCGGCGACGACGACGGGACGGCTGTCATCCTCTGAACCCAATCTGCAGAATATTCCGGTGCGCAACGAAGCCGGCCGCAAGATCAGGCGCGCCTTCATCGCGACGCCGGGGCACAAGCTCGTCTCCGCCGATTATTCGCAGATCGAATTGCGGCTTCTCGCTCATATTGCGGACATCCCGCAATTGCGCAAAGCTTTCGAGGACGGGCTCGACATTCACGCGATGACCGCATCCGAGATGTTCGGCGTGCCTGTGCAAGGCATGCCGCCAGACATCCGCCGCCGCGCCAAGGCGATCAATTTCGGCATCATCTACGGGATTTCGGCTTTTGGATTAGCCAATCAATTGGGAATCCCACGCGACGAAGCCGCGGCCTATATCAAGAAATATTTCGAGCGCTTCCCCGGTATCCGCGACTATATGGATCAAACCAAGAAATTCGCGCGCGAAAAGGGTTATGTCGAAACGATCTTCGGGCGCAAATGCCATTATCCGCGGATTACTGCGTCAAATCCATCCGAGCGCGCCTTCAATGAACGCGCTTCGATCAATGCGCCGATCCAAGGTTCTGCGGCCGATATCATAAGACGCGCCATGGTGCGCATGGATGCGGCTTTGGAGACGGCAAAACTCGCCGCGCAAATGCTGCTGCAAGTGCATGACGAACTCGTTTTCGAAGTTCCCGACAACGAAGTCGATGCGACGATCGCGCTCGTCCGCAAAGTGATGGAAGAAGCGCCGCATCCGCTGCTGAGCCTCGCCGTGCCTTTGCACGTCGATGCCAAAGCCGCGCAGAACTGGGACGAGGCGCATTGAGGCAGCTGACCGCTCTCGCCTTACCCTGCGAAGCCCATGATGGTGAGAAAAAGGCCGATCACGAAACTGATGAGGCCATAAATATTGGCGCGTTTCGGCCAAGCCGCAAATTCGAATATTTTTTCGATCGTCGCAGGCGGCAGGAACAGCAAGACCACGGCGCGCAACAAGATGAACCAGCCGACGAGTGTCACCACGATCGCCAAAACCCCGCCGTACCAGACGTTGTGGCTGAGAACCATGGCGAGGCCCAAAGCCAATCCGATCAATTCGACAATGAGCAGGGCGGCGCTGTCGCGACGCATCCGTTCGATCGCGGCCACAATTCCGGCCCGGTTGAGCAGAATCGCAACCGACAGGATGATCGTGAAAAGACCGAGAAGCCGCGCGAGAAACACTGTCGTCACCATGTCACTGTTCCCTGCCGAGTGGGATTGTCAGTCTAGGCCGGAACATAGGACGGCGCCAGGCGGCTTCAGTTTGAAAGGCTGCGCCCGACTGTTCCAAACCGGTCTCTTTCAAATGATCGGAGCAGGCAAATAGCCGGTGCTTGTTCGTGCCATGGCCGCAGGCGCTATGGGCTGGGCCGAGCCCGGGTTCAATCGGCGCGAGACCCAAAGGCTCGAGATCCAAGGCCCTCTTGTCTTTCCGGCCAAACTGCGACTGCGGCCATAAAGTCACATGTAACAGGTTTTTAATCCGGATCTGCGAAATTCAGACCAAGCTGGCGGCGAAATTGTTATTGTTGCGGCCGGCGAGGCGGAACTGCGAGATGCGGCTCATCCGGGCGCTCTTGTCGAGCCTATCTTTGGAGAGGGATCGGTCTTCCCGGCGCATCGACTGCGCGTCTGGGCGAGGGTCTCTATTGCTTTTTGTGCTGCGGGGACGTCATGGGCAAATACGGACAGGCGAGCAAGTTTGCTTGGGCGGCGTTTTGGCTGGCTTTGGTCGGCGGGATCTTTGGTGCTTTTTCGGGTGGAGCGGATCGCGCCAGTGCGCGCGAAGTCGTGGCCTTTCCGACGGACTATCCGGCCGGGACGATCATCATCCGGCAGCATGAACGCAAGCTCTATGTGAGCGAAGGCAATGGGACGGCGGTGCGCTATCCGATTGCGGTCGGCAAGGCCGGCATGGCCTGGCTCGGCCAGACCTACGTAGAAGGCAAGTACTTTCAGCCCGACTGGACGCCGCCCGCCGTCGTCCTTCGCGACCATCCCAATCTTCATTTTACGCCCGGCGGCTCGCCGCATAACCCCATGGGTGCGGCCGCCCTTACGCTTGCAAGGCATCAGGTCGCCATTCACGGCACCACCGTGTCGATGCGCCGGTCGATCGGCACGGCAGCGTCCTACGGCTGCATCCGGATGTATAATGAAGACGTCGTCGATCTCATTCAGCGTGTGAACGTCGGCGCGCTGGTGATTTCGGTCCCTTGAACCTGCGCGACGCGGCTTTCAGTCTTCATGGCCGGGTTCGCCCGGCCATTGTTTTTTGGCGGGAAGTTTTCCACACTTAAGCGTCATTGGTCGAGACCATGGCTTCAGACGTGACGCACTTGCAGGCGCGATGTTGTATTGTCGGCGGCGGCCCGGCCGGGATGATGGCGGGTCTCCTCTTGGCCCGTGCGGGTATCGACACGATCGTGCTCGAGAAGCACGCGGACTTCCTGCGCGATTTCCGCGGCGACACGATTCATCCTTCCACTCTCGAGGCGATGAACGATCTCGGCCTCTATGACGAGTTCCTCGCCCTGCCGCATCAAAAGGCCTATGTTCTTTCTGGGAAGATCGGCAACATCACCCTTCCGCTCGCCGATTTCTCGCATCTGCCGACCAAGGCAAAATTCATCGCGTTCATGCCGCAATGGCATTTTCTCGATTTTCTCGCGCGCAAGGCCGCGGCGTATCGCGCATTTCGCCTCGTGATGCGCGCCGATGTCCTGTCGCTGATGAGCGAGGGAGGCGTGACGAAAGGCGTGGTGGCCGAGACGCCGCAAGGCCGGCTCGAAGTGCGCGCCGATCTGACCATCGGAGCCGATGGGCGCCATTCGACAGCGCGCCAAGCCGCCGGACTGATCCCCGACGAAGTCGGCGCGCCGATGGACGTTCTTTGGTTCCGCTTGAGCCGCAAATGTGACGACCCGCACGAAACCTTCGGCCGCGCCGAAGCCGGGCGGATTCTCATTCTGATCGATCGCGGCGAACATTGGCAATGCGGCTATGTCATCGCGAAGGGATCGCTGGGCAATCTTCAATCCTCGGACTTGACCGTCCTCCGGCGAAACATCGCGGACCTGGTGCCGTTTGCCGCTGATCGCGTAACCGAGATAAAAAGCTGGGACGACGTCAAGCTCTTGACCGTTGCCGTCGACCGTCTGCCGGTCTGGCATAGACCCGGCCTTCTCTGCATCGGCGACGCGGCGCATGCGATGTCGCCGGTCGGAGGCGTCGGCATCAATATCGCCATCCAGGATGCGATCGCGGCCGCCAATTTGCTGGCCGCACCACTTCTCAAAAGCGGACCAGTGCCGGAGGGCGAACTCGCCAAACTCCAAAAGCATCGCGAACGCGCCGTGAAACTCACTCAGGCGGGTCAAGTCTTGATTCAGAACCGCGTCATCTCGCAGGTTCTCGGCAATAAAACCAGGCTTGGATTGCCTTGGATCCTGCGCCTGTTCATTTATTTTCCGCTGCTGCGGCGCTTGCCCGGCCGGCTGATAGGAATGGGCGTGCAGCCGGAGCGCGTTCGTTCGCCGCTCGCGCCGCAGTGAGCGGGCCGATCTAAGTCAGCAGGACCGCAACGACTTCCGGCACGAGCGATGAGGTGTTCGCTGATCGCAGTGCCAGCAGCTATGCGATAAAGCCCAGCACGCCGAAGATGATGGCCCCGGCCAACAGGATATAGGACCAGAACTGCAGCGGGATGTAGTAAAAGTCGTCGACATGGGGCGCCAGAGCCGCCTTCTGAGTCCGAGCATCGACGATCTTGCGGGGATGGCTCTTGCGGTAACGCGCAGTCGCGAACACAGACCCCGCAGTCAAGGCAAACACGATCGCAGCCCCCCAATCCATCTCTTTGGACAAGAGCTTGGGATCGGGCTGGTGAGCGTTGGTCCCTATCGTGAGGCCGATCGCCACGAATAGCCAAAGCACCAGGAACAAAATGACCGAGAGTCCCCAGCCCCGCCAAATCAGCATCATCGAAAATCCCTGAACATGTATTTTGCCGAACAGGATAAAAAAATCGCGCCCGTGTCAACGGCCGGCGGCTTTCGTAGCTCTATTGTGAAGTGAGGGCGCCTCCCACACTGTACTTGTGTGTGAATGAATATTCGAATGATTTGTCACACACTTTTTGCAAATGCCCCCACCGATCGCCCCTGTCGCCAAATAGGGAATTCTCAAACCGTTCTTTTCGTATGATTTTTGTTGAAACGTGGAGGGAACAGCGGGCGTGATCGGCGGTGGGGAATGTGCGATTGGGCAGCGTATCGTGCGAAGCGACTG
>JBKQHN010000038.1:0-6414 GCA_052148755.1 Beijerinckiaceae bacterium
GATGCGGCGCCGCATTCCGGAACTCCATTTGCCGCTCGAGGCGCGTGCCGATTCGCATAGTCTGATCGGACAGACCTGATCGATGAGACCACACGCCCCGGCCTTGACCCGCTCTCGTCTAGCACAAACGCCGCGCTTTTGCATCTGTGGCACAGCGGCCACCCATGCTAGCACGAGTTCTGCTCGTAGCGGTTGAGTAAATTTTAACGTCCTTTAGCCAAGCTGCTGAGACGCCGGCGCGTATCTCCTCGAGGCACGACTAAACTGCCGCCAAGTCCTCGGCACGAATAGAGTTGAGCTTGCTTAGATTTTTTCGCCGCTTGTACTGCGATTCTAACGGATGCTGCCCAACCTTTAGTTGAATTGCAATACGAGCTCCTAGATCACGATGATTTTGGATTGATTCAATCCAAAATCATGAACGTGATCGATTCTAAAGGTTTAGAGCGGGATATGCAGATAAGTTCACGCAATCTGCGTAAACTTGATTGCGTCGGAAAAGCCGCGCAGCGTCCCACTTTTCCTCATCCCGCCCTAGATTTTGCGGGCCGCCTTTCCCTAGGTGAGCTTGTCGGGGGCATCAGATTCGGGGGAAGCGTGGTCCGGTCGAAAGCGGGTTGCGGGCAGCCGCAGTTTCGCTGCAGGAGCTGAAAATGCAAGAAATGCGACAGGCTGAGCGCATCAGATCATTCCTGCGTGCGCAGATCATCTTCAACAACCGCATGTCGACGATCGACTGCACCATCAAAAATATTTCGGCGACGGGCGCCAGAGTCGCCCTGAGCGATACTTTGGCCGTCCCAACCGAATTCGAGATCGACATACCCCAGAAGGGCCGCAGCTATCGCGCCCGTCTCGTCTGGCGCGACAAGGAAGCCATCGGAGTCGAATTCATCGACGCGAAGACCCACACCGCGGTGCCGGTGGCGCCCGCTGCCCCCATCTCGGTGCCCGAGCAGCGCCTCCTGCATGACTTGCAGCTGCAAAACGCGGAGCTGAAGGGCAAGATCCAAAGGCTAAGAAAGCGCCTCGAGGATCTCGGCCAGGATCCGGATGCCAGCGAATGAATCCGGCAAGTGAGTTTCCCGCCAAAGGCCGGTCGTTCGCCCACCGGCGGTGCTGCGGAGCTTGTTCGCCGCGCCACTTGCATCTGCCTCGCCGAAACCGCAGCGCAGGCCGCCTCCAGTGTGAGAATTCCGGCTTCACGGCATTTCGTTGACGAGGCCATCCTGCAAGGCCACCCGCCGGGTCATCCGCGCCGCAAGATCCATGTTATGGGTCGCAACCACGGCGGCAAGCCCCGTCGCCCTCACCAGAGTTTCGAGCGCCCCGAAAACATGATCGGCCGTCTTCGGGTCGAGGTTGCCGGTCGGCTCGTCGGCGAGCAACACACTCGGACCATTGGCGACGGCGCGGGCAATCGCCACCCTTTGTTGCTCGCCGCCCGACAATTGCGACGGCCGGTGTTTCGCCCGCTCCGCGAGACCTAAATAATCGAGGAGTTCGAGGCTGCGATTGCGTGCCTCGCCGCGCGAGAGCCCGGCGATCATCTGCGGCAGCATGATATTCTCGACCGCTGAAAATTCCGGCAGCAGATGATGGAATTGGTAGACGAAGCCGATCTGGTGGCGGCGCAGCGCCGTGCGGGCCGTATCCCGCATCTGCGTCGTCTTTTGCCCGCCGACCGAAACTTCGCCTGAATTCGGCCGCTCGAGCAGGCCGGCAATATGCAGCAAAGTGGATTTGCCTGCCCCGGACGGCGCAACTAGCGCCACCGACTGGCCCGCAAACAAGGCGAAATCGGCGCCGCGCAGAACAGTGAGCGAGGTCGCGCCTTGCTCATAGCGGCGCTCTATCTTTTCGAGCAGGAGAACCGGCGGCGTCATGTCACTCGTAGCGCAAGGCTTCGACCGGATCGAGCCTTGCGGCGCGCCAGGACGGATAGATCGTCGCAAGGACGGACAGGAGGAAGGCGAGGCCAACGACGGCAGCGACGTCCCGCGGCTCGACGACCGAGGGCAAACGCGACAGGAAATAAAGTTCGGCCGGGAAGAGATTGGCGTGCAGGAGCGTGTTCAAGACCTGACGGATCGCTTCGACATTCTGCGCAATGGAAAAGCCCAGCAGGAAGCCGGCGAATGTTCCGATCGCGCCGATCAAGGCGCCGCTCATCAGGAAAATGCGCAAGATCGCGCCTCGCGTCGCTCCCATCGTGCGGAGAATGGCAATGTCATGCCCCTTCGTTTTGACGAGCACGATGAGCCCTGAAATGATGTTCAATGCGGCGACGAGCACGATCAGACTCAAAATCATGAACATGACATTGCGCTCGACGGTGAGCGCATCGAAAAACGTGCGATTGCGTTCGCGCCAGTCCGTCAAAAAGATCGGCCGATCGATCGCGGCTTCGAGCCGTGCCCGTATCGCATCGACTTTCTCCGGGTCGCGAACGAAAATCTCGATGACGCTCGCGTCCCCATCTCTGTTGAAGAAGGCTTGCGCGTCGGACAAGGGCAGATAGACGAAAAGTCCATCGAACTCGGACATGCCGATCTGGAAGATCGCGACGACCGGATAGGCCTTGACGCGCGGCGCGACGCCGAAAGGCGTCTGCGGGCCATTGGCGGTAATGATCTTGATCTTGTCGCCGACGCGCAAGTTGAGATTGTCGGCGAGCCTTTGCCCGATCGCAGCGCCATGCTCTTCATCGAATCCGGCGAGCGTCCCCGACCTGATATTGTTGGCGATGCCGGGCAGCCGCTGAATGTCGGCCTCCTCGATCCCGCGGACCAGAGTTCCGGCGCCGCCCTGCGTGAAGGCGGACGCTGCAAAGGCCGAACCCTCGACCATCGGGAGGGCGAGATCCACGCCGGGCAGCTCGGCGGCGCGTTTGGACACCTCATCATAATTCGTGAAGGGCGAGTCTGCCGCCTGCAGAAAAATATGTCCGTTGATGCCGAGAATCTTGCCCAGCAATTCCTTGTGGAAGCCGTTCATCACCGACATGACGACGATCAGCGCGGCAACGCTGAGCATGATGCCGACGATCGAAAAGCCGGCAATCACCGAGACCCGCAAATAGCGGATCGCAATCATCCATTCGAACAGCGCAAAAGGCCGGGTCATAATCAGTGTTGATCCTTTTAGGCCCAATTCAAACCCGACGCGTGGAATTCACGCCGGCACAGGCTCATTCACTCAGCCGCATGATGGCTTCACTCACAGCCATCGTCTCCCGCACACCCGTGGCCCGCGTTTTCACTTCGACTTTGCCGTCCTTGAGCCCTTTCGGGCCGACAATGACCTGATAGGGCAGGCCAATGAGATCCAAAGTCGCGAATTTCGCCCCGGGCCGCTCGTCCGTGTCATCGTAAAGCACGTCGATTCCGGCTTTTTCGAGTGCATCATAGATCTCGTTGCAGGCCGCATCGGTCGCCGCATCGCCGGTCTTGAGATTGGCGATCCCGACGCGGAAGGGTGCGACGGCCGTTGGCCAAATGATGCCATTGTCATCGTGATTGGCCTCGATCAAGGCGCCGACGAGGCGCGAAATGCCGACCCCGTAGGAGCCGCCCGAGAACGGCTTCTCGACGCCGTCCGGCCCGGTGACGAAAGCGTGCATGGGTTTTGAATATTTTTCGCCGAAATAGAAGACCTGGCCGACCTCTATGCCGCGCGTGTGAATGCGCTTTTCCGGCGCCGTCTCGCGCTCGAACCTGTCCTTGTCGTGGACGTCTTCGGTTGCGGCATAAAGGCGCGTCCATTCATCGATGATGGACGAAAGGTCACTGTCATAAAGTGTATCTTCGCCCGGGATCGGCAGATCGAGCACGTCCGCATTGCAGAATACGGCGGATTCGCCGGTTTCGGCGAGGATGATGAATTCATGACTGAGGTCGCCGCCGATCGGCCCCGTTTCGGCGCGCATGGGAATCGCTTTCAGCCCCATGCGGGCGAAAATCCGCAGATAGGCGACGAACATGCGCTGATAGGAGCGCCGCGCCCCGGCATCGTCGAGATCAAAAGAATAGGCATCCTTCATCAGGAATTCGCGGCCGCGCATGACGCCGAAGCGCGGCCGCTGCTCGTCGCGGAATTTCCATTGGATATGGTAGAGGATTTTCGGCAGGTCCCGGTAGCTGTGCACAGAGGCGCGAAAGATCTCGGTGATCATGTCTTCATTGGTCGGCCCATAGAGCAATTCGCGCTCGTGCCGATCCTTGATGCGCAGCATTTCCGGCCCATAGGCGTCGTAGCGGCCGCTCTCGCGCCAAAGATCGGCGAGCTGCAGGGTCGGCATCAAAAGCTCGATCGCCCCGGCCCGATCCATTTCCTCACGGACGATCTGCGTGACCTTTTGCAGAACCCGAAAGCCGAGCGGCAGCCAGGCATAAATGCCGGCCGCCTCCTGGCGGATCATGCCGGCACGCAGCATGAGACGATGCGAAAGGATCTCCGCCTCTTTGGGGTTTTCGCGTAGGATCGGCAGGAAATAGCGGGAAAGACGCATGGGGGGCGAAACTCGGCAAGATGTGGGCGGCGCCTCGGGCCTAGCCCGAGCGTAGCGGATTCGACGCCCAAACAATCGCAAAGAGCCGGAAAACACAAGCCGGTCGCGGCGAACATTCACGCCGCTGAGATGCCGAGACTATCTATTATGCAGCCATCGATCTCACGAATTGGGTGTACCGCCATGACCAAAGGCTCCGATCTTCTGATAGAGGCCCTGGAAAACGAAGGTGTCGAACGGATTTTTGGCGTTCCCGGCGAAGAGAACCTGGATGTCGTCGAATCCCTGCGGAAGTCGAAAATCGAGCTCGTGCTGACCCGGCACGAGCAGCCGGCTGCCTTCATGGCCGCGACCTATGGTCGATTGACCGGCAAGCCGGGCGTCTGCCTGGCGACGCTCGGGCCGGGCGCCTTGAACTTCACCACCGGCGCCGCCTATGCCCTGCTCGGCGCCATGCCGATGGTGATGATCACCGGCCAGAAAGGCATTTTGAGCCGGAAGCAGGCTCGTTTCCAGGTCGTCGACATTGTTTCGACGATGGCGCCTTTGACCAAGATGGCCCGCCAGATCGTCAGTGCGACGACGATCCCCTCGATCGTGCGCGAGGCCTTCCGGGTCGCCCAGCAGGAACGGCCGGGCCCGGTTCATCTCGAGCTGCCGGAAGACATTGCTGCCGAACAGGTGGCAGAGCTTTCCCCGGTGCCGTCCCACCGGATCGACATTCCCGTCGCACCATCCACCGCGCTCGACCGGGCCGCCGCGATGATCCTCGCCGCCGAGCGGCCGCTGTTAATGCTGGGCGCCGCCGCGAACCGGCCGAGGCTGGCCAATTCCCTGTCGCAATTCGTCCGCCGCGTCGGCATTCCCTTCTTCAACACGCAGATGGGCAAGGGCGCCGTCAGCTGTGGCTCGGATCTTTATATGGGGACGGCGGCGCTCACCGAGCGTGACTATGTTCACCAGGCAATCGACCGCGCCGATCTGATCATCGCCATCGGCCACGACACGGTGGAGAAGCCGCCGTTCATCATGGGTCCGCGCGGACCTGCCGTCCTGCATATCGGTTATCTGCCGGCGGATGTGGAGGAAGTCTTCTTTCCGCATGCCGAACTCGTCGGCGATGTCGGATTGGGCCTTACGTTTCTCGCCGATCGCCTGGAGGGCAAGCTCACAAAGGCTGCGGCGCTGCTGCCGCTGCGCGGCGAGATTCTCGCCCATATCGGCGAACGGGCCGAGGAGAGCAGGTTTCCGCCGACGCCGCAGCGCATCGTGCACGATGTGCGCCAAGTCATGCCCGAAGACGGCATCGTCTGTCTCGACAATGGCATGTACAAGATCTGGTTTGCCCGCAATTACCGCACTCATGTCGCCAACACTTTGCTGCTCGACAATGCGCTGGCGACGATGGGGGCGGGCCTCCCCTCCGCCATGTTGGCGGCGCTCATCAACCCCGGCCGGCGGGTGCTGGCGGTCTGCGGCGACGGCGGCTTCATGATGAACAGCCAGGAGATGGAAACCGCCGTGCGCCTGCGGCTCAACCTGGTCGTGCTGGTCCTGCAGGACAATGCTTACGGCATGATCCGCTGGAAACAGGCGGTCGATCACTTTTCCGATTTCGGCCTCACCTTCGGCAATCCGGATTTCGTCGCCTATGCGCAAGCCCACGGCGCGAAGGGCAGTAGGGTCGACAGCGCGGAAGGCCTGGCGCCGGCTCTCGAAGCCGCGTTCCAAGGCGGCGGCGTGCATCTCGTCGTCGTGCCGGTGGATTATTCGGAGAATGTGCGCGTACTCGTCGACGAATTGCGCGGCAATATGCCGACGGCCGGGTAGCCTGTGTGAGTTTTCGCAAACGACGCGCAGCTTCTTGCTAGCACATTTACGGCCATCCGTGGAGCAGATCTACG
>JBKQHN010000039.1:0-12277 GCA_052148755.1 Beijerinckiaceae bacterium
AGGATGGACCGGCTACTACGGAAAACCCGGCCCCGTCGTTATGCTCGAAGGTTGGTTCGAGTTCCAAGCCGCAAAGCGAGGCGTCAGCGCCATGACGGCATGCAGCAATGTGTGAATCTAGTAGCCCCGCAAGCGGGGAGATGGGGCGATCGGCGGTGTCGTGTTTACGCGATCGTCACGGGCTGCGTCTGCGCCTGGCCGAGATCCCGTGCCGCCACGAAATCGGCGAGGACGGTGGCGAAGGCCTGGAATGAAGCCGTCGTTGGGAACGCATGCGGCGTGCCGCTCGCATCCGGCCACGCCAATTGCGATTGCGCGGCGGGGAATCTGCCGTTGACCTGGATATAGAGCGAGACGGCCGCGGCCTTTTGTTGTGTCGCCGGATCGATCGCATAGGTGCCATTCGGCGGCGCAACCGATGTCGAGACGATCTGCACGCTGGTGACGGGCGCAGGGGGCGCAACATAGGGGTTCGGCGTGCTGCCGGCGGCGAGCCAGGCTTGATAGGCCTGCCAATCGGCGTTGCGCGGATCATCCGGGATGCAGGCGCCATCCGCATCGCGGATGACCGAAGTGCCGGCAGCGCGCGTGCAGGTCATCGTTTCAAAGCTCCGCGCTGAACGTGAGATAAGCGCTCGTCGAGAACGTGCCGGAATACATTGAACCGGTGCTGCTCGCAGTGATGACGAAGGACGCATTCGTCTGCCCGGCATATATGTTGGTAGCGCTGACGTTACTCGAAGTCCATGTGCCGACCTGTGTCGCCGTAGGATTGGCACGCATCGTGGCGGGATAAACCATATTGATGGCAGTGCCATTGCCGGCTGTATTGTAACCAGCCACGATAATATCTTCGCTGACATTTCCGCCTAATTTCAGATAATATCTCTGGCAGAATGCCAATTCTGCCGCGATCGGCCGCAGCTCCGGCACCGGCGGACTGCTGTTCAACCCCGTCGACACGCCGGGCGTGACGCGGATATCCAGTTCAGTGATCTGAATATCTTTGCCGGTCGTCGAGAAGTTGTTGCCGAAGTCGAAAAGAATCTCCAGACCATTGTAGGATGCCGCGTTGGCGTTAAGCGTATACGCGACTTGCGTCCATGCGCTATTGGCGCAAGTTTGCAGATTCGCCGCGCTCACATCCGCTGTCACGCTGCCATAATTGTCCTGTGCGCTGGGGCGGTTGACCGTCAAAGTCGGCGTGATCGCACCGCCGGTATTGTTATAGATCTGCGCTTGTACGGTCACCGTCTGACTGCACAGCGCTGCGGCAATGAAACTCTCGATACGCTGCTTGATCTTCACGTCGGTAACATTTGACGCGCCTGTGACCTGCAGACTGTTCTTGGTCGTCAGCCGCCCACCGGCCTGTGACACGACAGGACCCGAACCGGACGAATAGGTCCCTGCCACCATCCAGCCGTCGGCAGTATACGCAAAGACCGTCGACGCGCCGACAGCGAGGCCCGACGTGCCGCGCTGCCAAATGTCCATCGTGCCGTTGCGGAACTTGTTGACCAGGCCACCTTGTGACGGAAATGCCCAGGAACCACCGGCACCGAGAAACAGGCTTTCTGCCGCCGAGCCTGCCGGCGGCGCAGGAACAGCGCCAGCCGCACCACCCGATCCCGTGTCGCCGGTGAACGGACTGGTACTGGCGGTCGCCTGATCGACGATCGTCCATGCATTCGAGCCATTACTCTCGATTGCGAGATAGCCATAGGCCGCCGCGATCACGGCACTCGTGCCGCCGCTAATCGTATCGCTACCGGCACGCGCCAGCGTAATCGTCTTGCTCGCCGAACAAGATCCGGATTCGTCGACGATCGTCAGTCGCGTTCCGGCCGGATAAGAGGCTGCCGCCGGCAATGTGACAATCCGCGCTGCAGTCAGTGCCGTGTAAGCAATGAGCCGGTCCGTCACCAAGGCCGAATAAGCGGCATCGGCTACGGGTGTGCGCATATTGGCGAAGCTCGCCGCGCCCGTCGTCGCGTCGAGCGTAATGGCGGTGGTCCAGGTCGAGCCATTTGGCGAGACTTTGAAACTAAAATTGTCGCTGCCGTTGAGGCCGATTTGCGCGCGGCCCGAAAACCCATCCTCGAAAATAAAGGATGCCGTGTCGGACGGTGCCCCCGCTGAGCCGCCTTTGTTCACTGTGACATTAAAATTTCCGGCGCTGTTGAACAACGCGCTGACGCCATAGGCCGAAAGCACATTGTTCGGGTCGGCGGGAGTGCCGATTCCCACCGCTGCTAGATTGCTCGTCGCCTGATCGACGATCGTCCATTTGCTCGAGCCGTTGCTCTCGATCGCGAGATAGCCATAGGCCGACGATACGACGGCACTCGTCGCCCCGTCGATCGTGTCGCTTCCGGCGCGCGCCAGCGTGATCGTGTTCGTCGCCGAGCATGAGCCCGACTCATCGACGATCGTCAGGGCAGTTCCGGTCGGATAGGTGCTCGCCGCCGGCAAAGTGATGGTGCGCGCCGCGGTGATCGCCGTGTAAGCGATGAGCCGATCCGTCACGAGCGCCGTGTAGGCAGCATCGGAGACGGCTGTGCGCGTATTGGTGATGACCTCGGCCAATTTAGCGGCAGGCCAGCCGCCGGCAGTCGATCCATCGTTCACCACGGCACGGTTGTTCGTTGTATCGACGACGACCTCGCCTTGTGCGCCGGTGAAGGCGTCGACCTGCGTGGCAGTCCCGCGCCGAAGTTGAAGTTGCTCGGTCATTTTTTCCGACCTATCGCTTCGCTACTTGAGGTCATTTCTTGTCGCCCTACCGCTTCGCTACTTGCGGTCATCAGGCCGCTCCAAGGTCAAGTGCGCCAAGGACGGCGCCGGGGCCGACCGTCCCGAAATCGTCCAAGAGCAACGGCGTGAGATTGACGAAACCGAGGTCGACCGGCAACCCGGACGCGAGCTGTGCGGCAATCGGATCCTGCGAGCCCGTGCCGATAGGCGTGTAGGTGTACGCCGTGCACGTCGACAGATCCTGCGCAGCGCCGCCGAAAATGTTGAAACTCTGGAATTTCAGATAAAGCTCTTTGCCGATGTAATTGGTCGGCAGATCATATTCGAAGATCGAGCTGTCGAGCCGCGTGAAGGGTGCACCGATCGCATGCGCCATGGCTGCGGAGCCATAGAGTCCGCGTTCGAGCGTCGTCAGAGCATAGGCACTCGCCCCTGTGAGGGTCGCGGTCTCATAGGCCAGGAGTTCGCCGTTGACAATCGACAGAGTCGCCGCATTCTGTGCGCCGGCCGCCGTCGTACCGGTCAGTGCCGCGCTGCTCTCGGCCATGCTGACCGCCAATGTGTCGGTCGAGTCCGGATTGATGCCTGCATAGGCAGCCAAAGCCGCCGTCAGGACGCCTTGCCGTGCCGCCGACGTGATGCTGCCGATGGCCACATAAGACGTGTCGTCGAGCGACACCCAGACGACGCAGCCGCCCCATGCGGGACCGCCCGAGGCCCCCATCCAGACCTGCGGCGTCGCTCCGGCGAGAGACGGCGGGGGCTCGAAAATCAGCGGCGTGTTGACGGAGCCGGGTGCCCCACCGCGATCGAAATTGGAGCTCGACCCGGTTTGAACCGGATAGAGCACCGAGGTCGCAATGCCGCCGGGAAATTCCTCCGCCGTGAACGTCAAGAGGCTGTTGTCGTCTTCTTCGACCTCGGTGACCCGCACCACCGTGTTGTTTAAGCCGAGATTGGCATCGCTCAGAGTGACCAAGTCCATCGGCTCGAGCAGGCAATATTCCCAAGAGAGCTTGAATGTATAATGGTTGCGGATATAGAGGCCGCGCTGCAAAATCAGCTGCGCCGAAGTCTGCGCGACGTTCTCATCGCAGATCTCATGAGCGGTCACCGTCGAGGCGATGCGCAAGCCATAGAGCTCGATCGCATTTTGGTCGAAGGCGACAATCGGCGTCGCGTCGTAATAATTGCTGCGCTGATAAATTTCCAGGATCTGCATATTATAGGAGGCGTAAGGATCGCTGCGCTGCACGAGCACCGGGTCTTTGCCATCGTCATAGATGAAATCATCGTCGCTGAGGTTGTAGACCGGCGTCAGGTTCGGGACGAAGGTGCGTGTCCCCGTGAGTGTCGAGGGATTCAGGTGCGCCGATGAAATATTGGTGTTTGCCGCGACATAGAAAGAATATGCCGGCCCGCTGAAGGAAATCAGGTTGCCGGTGATTTCGCTGTCGCCGTAGGGAATGAATTTCAAGACGCCGCTCGACCAGACTGCCGCCGTATTGGTGATTTGCAGCCAGCGCGCCAGGATCGAATTCGCCGCTTCCTGGTCGGTCAGAGCCGGCGAGATCGCCAGGCCGGCGGCGAAGCAATAGGTCTGGTAGGATGCATCCCCGCCGGAACCGAACAGCGTCGATGCATCTATGCTCGCCGGCGGAAAGCCGACGCCATATTGCGGGTTGGTGAGAAAATCCTGGATGACGGCGGCAGGATCCGCATCGACGCCGTTCGCTCCGGTCGCCGCGAGGACGCCATAGGTCTCGAACCAGAGCGACGGCAGCGTGGCGGAACTGCCGAGGTCGAAATTGCTGTTGCAGACATAGGCGAGGCCGCCATAGGGCAATGCCTGCGCCGGAAAGGCGGAGGTGAGATAACCCCACGTCGATTGCGGCGTCGTGCCGGTGAACAGCGTCAAGCCGAGCCCGGTGGTGCCTTTCTTGCCGGCCGATTGGGGCGCCGTCAGAGACGTGAGCGTCTGGCCGTTCCAGACGCATTGCACCGATTGAATCGGCCCCTCGCACAGGCCTAAGACTAGCGCGCTGCGATAATCATAGCTCGTGGTCGGGCCGCCTAAAATGCTTCCGACGGCGCCCTTGCCGCCAGTTTTGCTGTTCCGCGCGATGACCTGGAAATTGCCCGCCCAGACGACGTTTGGCGCAATCTTGCTGGCACCCCACACGATCGAAATCGGCACGGCGCCGCTCGACGTTTGAATCTGCAGGCCGGCATATTGCGGATAGACGGCATGGCTGCCGATGCCGAACAGTCCCATTTTTCCTGCCTATCGGATCTCTGCATCGCGCTCTGCGATCTCGCTGTTGCGAGGGATCGCCAGCGACTGCGCAAGATGCATTTTTGCGGCCACTTGAGGCGGATGATCTCGCCCCCAATAAGAGAAACAGCGCCGTTTGCGCCCCGGATCGGCGAGTTCGAGATTATGCGAAATATCTTCTTCCATGACGATCTTGGCAGGCCAAAAGGCGTGCACGATCGTCAAGCCTCCTCCGGCTGCCTTGGTGACGATGCCGCCATGGCTGTAGCAGCGGCCATAGCGGAACACGACGACGTCGCCGGGTTCGGGTTGCGTCACCTCGGCGCAATGAGCGAGAATGAAACCGAGATATTTTTCCTCGCCGCGGTGCAGGTGCCAGTCCGGCGGATAGGGTCGCGGATCGAAGGGTGGGGTGAGACCGGTATCGACGAAGACGCGGACGATCAGCATGCCGCAATCGACACCTGCGCCGCGCACGTCGGCGCAATTGTGATAGGGCGTACCGATCCATCGCCGCGCCTCGGCGACAATGCGATCTCGCTGTTGCATCGCGATCTCGCTGTTGCGATAGATCGCCAGCGATGGATCGCCAGCGACGGCGGCGCGTTCGTCGGCTTCGGTCATTCTGAAACCTCGTCAATTGCAGGAAGCAGATCGGAGATCCGCTATAAAAAAGACTCCTCAAATCGCGTAGGTCGGCGGCGGTATGAAGGGGAAGCCGCGGAAATTGGCGAGATTGTTGAATTGCGATTGGCAATTCGCCATCGTGTGGGCGCAACCTTGGTAGGCAGTGAAGGCATTCCCCGTCGCAGGGGGGCTCTCGAGCGGATAGGCAAGCACTAGCGCTGTGCCCGGCGAAACCGATTTGACCGTTGCCGAAACGCCGGCATTGGCGCCGGAAGAAAACAGAATCGTGCCTTGCGCATGGACGGCGGCAGCGCCAGACCAGAGGATCGTCGAAGCCGTTGACCCGGCTGCCGCCGTGCCCGTCGTGCCGAAGGCGTTTTTGACGAGGCCGCAGCCGGAATCGTAGAGCACATGCAGGCACGCCGGCGAATAAAGATTGCGCGGTATGTTGATATCGAGCAGCGTCAGATCCGAATTGACGGTGACTTCGGCGCTGGTGCGCCCGATCTGGTCGATTGTCGAAACCCGCCCCTTGAACAAGATGACACTGCCGATCGGTGCCGCCGTCCAAGACGATAGAAACGCACGTGTGCGAACAATCTCGCAGCCGTCGAAGGCGCCATTGCGCAAAGCCTGCAAAACAGGGACGCCGCCGATCGTGTCGGTTGGGCGCGCCGCAATCGTGATCTTCTGCTGGTCGACCTCGAGGCCGATCGAACATTTATAATGCAGCCCGTCGACGAGGACGGAATTGGCAAGATAAGTATAGCCGTCGAGCGCAATCGGCACGTCCGCATTCGTGTAAGTGAGGATGAGGCCGGAGAGCAAAGTGAAGGTGAAGCAATCGGCCATCAGGACGGGCGCATCGGTTTGTGCGCGCAGCCCGTTGAGATAGGTGATGAGCGCGGGGGATGCGGATTTCATGGGAACCCCCATCCGGCCGCACCCCACCCGGCGCCTTCGGCGCCACCCTCCCCTGAAGGGGAGGGAATCGCATTCGATCGTGGGGCGCTGTCCCTCCCCGCTCGCGGGGAGGGTGGCCGCGTGAGCGGCCGGGTGGGGTCGACGCAAAGACCGCTCACGGCTTGACGCTCCGAAACTTCAGGCTCTGCACGGTCCAAAGCCCGTTCATGAATTCTTCGAAATCCTCGACGTCGTCGAGAAAGCGGCAGACGAAGGCATAAGAGAAGTCCGCTGTGATCGTGACGCCGGCACCGGGCGCAGATGCAAACACCAATGTGTTCGGCTGCGTCAGGCTCCAGCCTGCGGCTTGCGCCACGCCATTCAAATAGACATTGGCGACCGAAGAGACCCAGGAGACCGGTTCGATGAAGCCGCCGAGCGTGCGCATGAAGGTGAAGGCCGTCGTCGTGCCGTCGCCCGTCGCGATCCCCTGCCCCATGACCTGGCCGTCGCTCGGATCGGTATAGAGAAACGTCCCGTATTGACCTTCGACCTGAAGAAAGAGCCCCATCAGGCTCTGCAAGGACGCTGTGCCGAGGCCCGGATAGGACGCGCCCGACGCAAGCCCATCGAAGCTGAGCTCGAATTCATAAAGCGTATAGGCATAGAGCGATTGGCGTACTTCGCGGCCGGAGACATGGCTCGCGACGCGCGTCGAAAAGGTCGGGCGCTTGTGGACCGACCAGCCCTGGCCAGCGAGCGCGGGAAAGGATGGAGGTGTGGTCAAAGTATCTCAGCCTCCCTTCACCGTCCGCAATTTCAGCGATTGCAGCCTGAAAAGCCGCTGCATGAATTCCTCGAGATCTTCGCTGTCGTCGTCGAAGCGGCAAGTGAAGCAAGATCCAAGGCTGAGTTCTGACGGCACCGGAAAGATGAAAACCCCGTCTCGGCCCTGCATTTCGTCGAAGAAGCCCGCGATCGTCTGCAAATCGGCATAAGGGCTATCCATCCGCAGAATGTCGAAGATCAATTCGATCTCGTAAATCGGCGTCGACATTTTCATGACGCGGCTCTCGCGCCCCGAGACATGTTCTGCAAGTCCGGTGGTGAACGACGGCCGATAATGCACCGACCAGCCCTGGCCGCTCAATGTCGGGAAGGCCGGATAGGGTCCCGCTGTCGGAGGCACGTCCGGCACCGGCGGCGTCAGAAACGGCCCCTTGCCGCCGAGCCAATTCCCGGCCGGCCAATTGCCCGTATCGCCCCAAACACTCGTCAAAATCGGAAACACCGGAAACGGCCGCGCATCCCAGTTCCACACCGACATGAATGCCGGCTGGATCATGTTCACACCGGCCGAAGACGTCATGTTGTTGCCGTCGCCGACCCAATATTCATAGATCGCCTGCAGCGCGAGAAGTTGAATTTCATCGTCACGCCGCGGCAGATAGGCGCCGCCCGACACCGGGTCCCAAATCGACCAATAAGGCGTGAAACTTTCGATCGAAGCCGGATCGAAAAAGACGTTCGGCTGATTTGTGCCGCGATCGCAGGCGGGGAAACCATATTCGGCAAAAGTGATCGATTTCGATTGCGGAACCCATTCCGAGTAAGGGCCGTGCGGCGACCAGCCGCTGCCGTCACCATCGTCATAGATCGCCTGATGCGGATTATTCCACCACCAGCGCAATTGCTTGTTGGCGAGCAATTGCTGGTTCGCGGAGTAGGCATTGCGGCTTTGTGTCAGCCGGTCGCCCTCGGGCAAGGAGACGCGCAGATCAGTGCCGTTCGGATCGAGGCCGAGGCCGTCATTGGTGCCGTCGTTATAATACCAATTGAATTTCTCACCGCCCTCGATATTCGCCTTGAGATAGTCGATGTTGTAGATCGTCGGCTGGCCTGCGAGACCGAGGCCGTTCATGCTGCCGGATGCGGGCGGCCATGTGCTCGGGTTCGGCGCAGTGGTGCCCCAATTCACAGCATCGAGCCCATCCGTTCCCGTCATCCAGTCGGACAAGGGCAAATAATTGTCGAACGAGACGAGATCGATGTTTGTATGGGCGAAGAGCTGATCGAGGTGTGGCCACTGGCCGTTCTCGCCCGGATGCTGAAAACCCATCCAATCCGACCAATCGGGCGAATAGGCGATGAGATTATGCAGGTTCACCGCGTCTTTCGTGAATCCGGCACTATCGAAGACGGAGCGGACATCGTCGGAAAGCTGCATCAAGCCGGCGACGAAAGGATACTCCCAGGTCACTTTCCCATCGCTGCCGGTCGTGCCGGCCTTCGTCCAGTTCGGACCACGGATCGTCTCGAGGCCGCGCAGTTCGGACCCGAGCAGGAAAAGATCGACACCGCCGGCGAGCACACAGAGATTGGCATAGTGCAGGATCATGCGGCGAAAAGTATAATCGGTCGGTGAGCCCGAATAGGCGACCGTGAGATTGATTGCATCGCGGGTGAACTGCGATGTCGCCGCCGAGCCCAAAAAGCCATCTACCGCCGCCGTCGCCGCGCTCGAAATATCGCTCCCCGTATAAGTAATGCGTCCGCGCCAGGGCAGACCCGACGCCGTCATCAGGATGAACGGATAGAAGACGACGCGCAGGCCGCGCGCTTTGAGATCTCTTATGCAGCGGACGATCGATTGATCCGCGGGCGTGCCGCCATAGATGAAGGACGAACCGACGGACGGAATCGCAATCAGCCCGGCCGATGTTTGCGTCAATCCGGAGCAACGCCATTCGTCGGAACCGCCGGATGCCTGTTGGAACGTGCCGCCGATATAGGTCGTCGAAGGATAGATCTGGCAGACGGAGACGTCCGTCGAATTGCCGAACCATGAAACGACGAGCGCGACAGTTTCGCAGCTTGCGAGTTCGGCTTGCAGATTATCGAGCGCGATCGAATAATCCGTCGTCGCACCCGTCCCGCCCGACGCATAACGATTGATCGAAGTGAGGCTCGATTCCGTGACCCTCTGGCCGAGATAGGCGATTGTGTCATAGGTGAACTCGCCCGTTGAAGGCAGAAGATTCACGCCGTTGACATAGCCCACGTGACGGCCCTCAGGACAATTTGCTCAGACCCAGATGCGAGCCATTGCGCACGGCATCGTTGATCGTGCGCAGGACCGTCTTGCTGTTCTGCTTGAACCAGCGCTTCACATCCTGCGAATCGAGCGCCGTGACGTTGAAGTGCGTCGCATGATTGACGGTGACGCCGGAACCGCCGCCAGCCGCATTCGCCATGAGATTCTGCGCCCAAGGCGTTGCCGCCGCCGGAACGATCATTTCGCCCTGGTGAACCTGCGCGAGCATGTCGGACGGCAATTGCCAGGAACCGGTCGCGAAACTCGCGGCCGCCATGACGGTGCCTTGCGCTGCCAGGGCGGGCCCGACGGCTGCCGGCCCCATGGCGGGCGCGAGAAAGCCGAAGACGCCAGCGAAGGTCTCTTTGGCCGAAGCAAAAATTTGGCCGATCATAGACGAGGCGTTCGCCGCAAGAGCGCCCGCAGCACCGGCGTCCTGCGCACTGGTCCGGGCGGCCACACCCGTCGTCACGGCGGCGGTCTTCGCCGCTTCACCTGTCGTCGTCGCTGCCGTCTGTGTTGCAACGCCCGCCAGCCAATCGGCCACCGTCTTGATGCGCGCCGAAATGAAATCCTGGATGATGGCGAGCAGGACCTTTTGCGCCGCCTGGCGCAGCGATTCATGGCCCTCGATCATGCCCATGATGCCGCTCGTGACGGACGAACCGATCTGCTCGAACGTGCGGCGGTAGTCATTATAGATCTCTTTGTTGACGCTGAGCTCGATCTGCACCCGGCGCAAAGCGCTCTGGCTTGCGAGTTCATCGATTTTGCGCTGGGCGCGGGCATATTGGGACGAATCGGCTTCATATGTGCTCTGCATGAATTGCAAATGCCGCATTTCGATCGATTCACGCTCGTTCTCAAGGGCGAGGAGACTGGCAAGTTCCTGCTCGTGGTTGAGCTGTGCCGTCTGGGCTGCTGCTTTGACCACGGCCTGCTGCATTTTCACGCCATTCATCGCAATGTCGAACCGCGCGGTCTCCTGTTCGCGCGCGATTGCAAGCTCGCTGTCACCCGCATCTTTCGCGTTCTGCACTTTCAAACTGGCGCTATTGGCATAGGCTGCCGAGAGTGTGCCAAAAGACGTGGCGATTTGCGTCGCGCCATTGCGCAGACTTCTGTTCGTTGCATCGATTTCGGCAGAGGCCTGCTGCATACCCTTCTGAAGATCCGAAATATCGGCGGTGAATTTGACGCGGACTTCATCGGCCATGGATCAATGTCCTCACGCGCATGAAGAGGGGATCTCGCGTCCGGGCGAGATCGACCTTGCTTTGTGTTGTGGTGATGGTGGGATGTCAGCGCGTTGCGGGGCATGTTGCCGCCGCATCGCAAGGCCAGCACGGCGCGATGCGCATGATCGTCGGAAGGGGGCAGAAAAGCGCGCAGAGCGGGCGCTGTCGATGCGCGTATATTTGCGTTGCAATCGCTTGCAAGTCAATCGGCGGAGACGACGTGCGGTGACGCGATCTTACATGATCGAGCGGCTTCACTGCCTCCAACGCGAGCACGCGAATACGCGGATGCTGGCCGAACCCGACTCAATTCGGCTTGAATACGCCGTTATCGAGCTCCCGCAATGTGCCGCGAGCATCGGCGGCTTGCGGCATCCGTCCGGATCGGGCGATGGCCGAAACAGACCCAACGTCACGCTTCTGCTACTCAGATGTCTCCGTGTTCATGACCGCCTATTTCGCCGGCCTTAGGTCCAATGAGATCACTTGCGCATTGGAGCGCCTGAAGACGAGTTCGGCACTGCGTCCGTCCGTATCTCCATAGACGTGCCATAATCCATCGACTTCTTCGGCGTACATTTTTTGCAATTTGTCAGGCCGAAGATCGAAATGATTTTCGAAGATAAGCTCCCCAAACTGAATTGCAGCCTTGGAAGAATTGATGACCCCGCCACGAAGTATGGTAGACCAGAATAAGTCATCTCGATAGTCCCGCGATCTGCGCGCGCGAGGCACAGAGGACTCCTTGCGTTCCGCTTCGATAAGCGCACGAATCTGCGCCTTGGCTTCCGGCAGCAATTTCATGCCCGCCTCAACGCCGACATCCTTAACTTCGGCATCCGCCTTCGCAACGTGCAAGTAGAAAGACTCATTCTCAAACTGGTCATTGAATGGGTCGGGCGGTCGCTTGTGAATGCCATCGCCATTTCCGGTCACGAACCACACGTCGTCATCGTCTTCGGCTCTGAACGGCAAAAACCATTGCAATTCATCAGCACCGTTCGTCTCGGGAAAAAGGATTTCGGCGAGACGAATGGCCATCTCTGGCGTCCGCAGCATCGTGTCTTTCATGCTTGGCCTCGTCAAAAGATGAGGTTCAACTAGATCGCGATTTGGAGGGGTAAAAATAATGCGGACCAATGTTCGGTGCCGGCCGTGCACTATTCTTCAAGAATTCTCCGATGTTTTTCTCTGTAATCCATTTTCTCCTGAAGCCTGATTCTGGGCCTTGCTTCCACATTAGCAGGACTCTCATACTAGGGTCCAGACCCGAACAAGGTTGATATGATTCAATTGCTTGGTTGAGACAATTGGAGGCCAAGCCGATGGATTCGAATCTGTTCTGGTTCAGCGATGAGCAATGGGCGAAGATCGTCCCGCATT
>JBKQHN010000040.1:0-63960 GCA_052148755.1 Beijerinckiaceae bacterium
GGCGGCTCGCGGCCTATGAAGGACGCGAGCCGCTGCGGAATCCCGACGACGAGAATGAAAAAGTGCTCCGCCATGATTTCGAGGTCGCCTTGTTCGATGGCGCCGCGAGCTGCATAGACGGCGAGCACGCGCCTGATCTCGCCGAGAGCACCGCCTTGGCGCAGACGTTCGACGAAGAGCCTCGCAAGACTCGGGAAGTGCACCGCCGCGGCAAAGAACAAGCGATGAAAGGCGAGTGCCTCGGCGGCCAGAGCGAGATCCAGGATTTTCCGTCCGAGCCGATAAAGCCCCTCCTCGACATTGTCCGAGAGAGGTTCGGAGCGCTGAAAAACACCCACCCGTTGCTCGATGAAGCGTTCGAGGGCGCCGACGAACAGCGCGGCCTTATCCGCATATCGGGCATAGATGAACCGTTTGGCGACACCGGATTCCCTAGAGATTTCATCGATCGAGGTGGCCTCCCAGCCTTTACCGAGAAACAAACGGGTGGCGGTGGCGAGCAAGCTGTTGTGTCTTCGCTCGGCGTCCTCGCGTGTCGGCCGTCCGCCGGGACCGCGCTTGAATTCGTCGGGCTCCAGTCGCGGTTCTGACATACGACCCCTTTCGCGCCGGCCTTGCTGCTAAGCCATTGCCGTGTTATTGCAACAATACTGTTTCGTTACAATAGGTCAAGATCGTGGACCGACGCCTCGCCCTCGCAGTTTTGTTGGCTGCCGTGATCGGCGCCGGCGGATTTTATTGGTGGCAGCTACCGAAGTCTGCTCCGGACGAATGGCAGGGCTACGCCGACGCCGATTTCGTCAAAGTCGGCCCGACCCAGGAGGGGCTTCTCACCTTCGTCCACGTGCAGCGCGGCGACGAAATCGCAGCGGGCGATCCCCTTTTCGACCAGGATGATATTGCCGATCTCGCCGGCCGAGATCAGGCGGCGCGGCAGTTCACGCAAGCCGAGGAACAGCTCGAGAATCTTCTGAGCGCGGGCAAGCCGACCGAGATTCTGCAAGCCGAGGCTAATTTGCGCGATGCGCAGGCGGCGCGCGACAAAATCAAAGCGGATCTCGATCGCAGCGAACAGCTGCTGAAAACCGGCGCCGCAACCGTGCAACTCGCCGACCAGCAGCGCGCCGACTTCCGATCGAGCCTTGCCAAAGTGCAGGCAGCGGAAGCAGCCTTGGACCAAATGCGCGCGCCAATGGGCCGCGATCGCGAAATCAGAGCCCAGCGGCAGGCGGTGCAAGCAGCGCGGTCAGCCCTGGCGATGGCGCAATGGCGTCTTGACCAGCGACACGTGGCGGCTCCGGCGAGCGGCGTCATTGCGGATGTGCTCGCCCGCCCCGGCGAGACGATCCCCGCCGGTAGCCCCGTCGTGTCGCTCTTGCCGCCGGAAAACATCTTCGTGCGCTTCTTTGTACCGGAGCCGATGCTCGCGCGGATTCATCTCGGCGGCGACGTCGCGCTCGTTTGCGACAATTGCCCGACCGATCTCAAGGCGAAGATCTCGTTCATTTCGCCACAGGTCGAATATACGCCGCCCGTCATTTTCAGCGAATCGATGCGGGCAAAACTCGTCACCAAGATCGAAGCCCGGCCGCGCTTGGACCAGGCCGTTCTCATCAATCCGGGCCAACCGGTCAGCGTCCGGCTGATCGCGAAGGATGCTGCGCGATGACGGATTTTGTCATCGACGTGCAAAACTTGCGCAAATGCTTCGACGGCAGGCCCGTGGTCGACGGGCTGAACTTGCGTGTGGCGAAGGGCGAGATCTGCGGCTTTCTCGGCGCCAATGGCAGCGGCAAGACGACGACGATCCGGATGTTGTGCGGTCTGCTTGTGGCCGATGCCGGCAGCGGCACGTGCCTGGGCTACGACATCATTCGCGACGCGCCTTTGATCCGCCGCGAGGTCGGCTATATGACCCAAAAATTCAGCTTCTACGAGGACCTCACCGTCTTCGAGAATCTCGACCTTGTCGCGAGCGTCTATGAAATGCCGAACCACCGGCAAGCCGTGCACGACATCATGGACCGCATGGGTCTCGCCAATCGGCGAGACCAGCGCGCCGAACATTTGTCCGGTGGCTGGAAGCAGCGTTTGGCGCTCGCAGCCTGTGTGCTGCACGAGCCGCAATTGTTGCTCTTGGACGAGCCGACCGCCGGGGTCGACGTAAAGGCCCGGCGCGAGTTCTGGGACCTGCTCCATGCAATGGCCCTCGACGGCCTGACCGTTCTCGTATCGACCCACTACATGGACGAAGCGGAACGCTGCAAGCGTATCGTCTATCTCGCCAACGGCCGCATCATTATCCAGGGCGATGCCTTCGAACTGTCTCGCAATTCCGGCCTCGTCACGTTCGAGGCGACGGGCGATGACATCGATGCGGCGACACTCCGCATAAGGCGCATGCCCGGCGTCGAAGCCGCCGCCGTTTTCGGACGCACGCTCCATGTGGCCGGGACGGACCGTGCGGCTTTGGAACAAGCCCTGCATTCTTTCTCGGCGACAGGTTTCGCCTGGCACGAAGTCGAACCACGCCTCGAAGACGTGTTCATCCACATGTTGAGCGTCGAGGAAGAAGCGGCATGACGAGCTTCTCGTTCAAACGTTTCTCTGCCCTGGTGCACAAAGAATGGATCCAGATGTGGCGCGACCCGATAACGCTGCGTTTCCTCATTCTTTTGCCGATCATGCAGCTGTTTTTATTCAGCTACGCCATCAACACCAATCCGAAAGATCTGCCGACGGGCGTTCTATCCGTCGACCATTCGAAATATGAGCGCAGCCTGATCGCCGCGCTCCAGAACACCGGCTATTATGCGGTCCGCAGCCTGTCTTCGGAGGCCGAATCCGAACGGATGCTGGCCCGCGGCGATCTGTTGTTCGTCATCGAAATTCCGACGAACTTCGACCGCTCCGTCGATCGCGGCGAACAGCCCTCGGTCCTCGTCGACGCCGATGCCACCGATCCGACCGCGATCGGCTATGCGACCGCAGCGCTGCCGGCGATTTCCACCGCCCTCGATCGGGACCTGCCGCCGGTGCGGCGCGCGCAAACACAAGCACCGACGGCTGCCTTCCAATTCATCATTCATGGTCGCTACAACCCGGAGCAATTGTCGGTGATCAATACGGTCCCGGGGCTGGTCTGTATCGTTCTCGTTATGTCGACACTGTTTTTAACCACCTTGTCGATCACACGCGAGCGCGAACGCGGCACGATGGAAAATCTTCTCGCCATGCCAGTGCGGCCGCTCGAAGTGATGCTGGCCAAGATGATTCCCTACATCTTCATGGGCTATGTGCAGGTGCTGCTCATTATCGCCGCCGCGGCCCTGGCCTTCCAATTGCCGATCCGGGGTTCGCTGCCGCTTCTCCTGTTTGCGCTGGGCTTGTTCATTGCGAGCAATCTGGCACTCGGGATCACGATCTCGACCGTGTCGGCAAACCAGATGCAGGCGACGCAACTGGCCCAGTTCACTCTCATGCCCTCGATTCTTCTCTCGGGCTTCATGTTTCCGTTTGCGGGGATGCCGGTCTGGGCGCAATGGGTCGGCCAAGTGTTTCCGACCACGCACACGATCCGAATCGTGCGCGGCATATTGCTAAAAGGCAACGGGCTGCCGGACATTTGGCCGGAACTCTGGCCAACCGCGCTGTTCACGCTCGTCGTCATCGCGATTGCGGTGCGGTTCTACCGCGAGACGCTGGATTGAGGATGACGGGGACACGTTACCGAATCCCCATTTTCTAAGCGGGCGATACGGGCCATTGGGCAACCGGGCCGTTCGGTGAAAGATAAGCAAAATAGGCCGAGCCACGTTAAAGGATTTTGTAAAGTGCGAGCGTTATGTTGGGCGTTGGAAAATCGGCAAGGCGGCCGATGAGTTGGGCGGCAGCCAAGTCCTTCTGACCTTCGGGCCGCTCGCGCACCTTTTCGATCGGCTGCTCCACCAATGTGCTGATTAGGAGCAGTATAATACGTGCCCATGTCTTCGCACGATTCATAACCCTAGGAGGCACATCAGTGAACGACACATTGCTAATGGTGTTCGCATGGGCAGAAGACCATGTTCGCTTGTTCCAGGCTATGTCCGCCGTTGTCGCCGTATTGATTGGCCTTGGCGGCTTTCTTCTCGGGTGGTTTCTTCGTCACTTCAGAGCCAAACGAGAACGGAAAAATTACCTCAGGCTCGAGAATGATCGGCAGATCGTGTTCGAGGCCCATGTCTTGACCGAGATGCCGGATGCAACAATCCGGCTCGAGGTCGACCCGTGGGGGCCTAAGCATTTACTGTCCTACGTATTCAATGATCTAATGCTCGAGGAGGAAGTCAGGAAAGTTGCAAAGAAGAAAGACGGTCTCATGCTCATTCCGAAGCCGGGACAGTTTCTGATGATGACCTCTTTGCGCGACGCCATTATCGGCAATGACTGGACTGCGAACCCTGCTGCACTCAAGGGGCGTCCGGTGGCGGAAGATCAGATCATCCTCGCGCCGGTCTCGTGGCCTGGAACACGAGAAGCCCACCTTGTCCGGGTTATCATCATCGACCCGGATTGGATGGAGCGTCTGCGTGATCCCGCTGCGATCAGCCGCATCGTGGCGGCCGACAGCTACTACCAATATCGAGCGCAGTGGCTTCACGACATCGCGCTTGCGTGGGTAGAGGAGCGGCAGAAGAAAAGAGAAGAAGCGAGTATTTGGCAAGTGCCAATTCGGTCTGCGAAATTAGGTTGAATTGAAACAACCTGGACGAACAGTTTTCGTGCGTGAGAGACGGCGTCAGGAAATTGCACGGGCAAAAAATGTTGCTCGCCATTTCTGGCCAGGCCGTGGAAAAATCCCGAATGTGCGGTCAGCATAGCGCGTGCTCCCGGAAGCCCAACGAAGGCGCGGATTGCGGCACCTTGCACGGCAACAGGTCGCAGAAACCTCAATATTTTGCGATTGAGCGCGGCTCGATCGGAAAAGCCACATCGGATCTGCACACACGCTTTTTAGACCCGCATCCGTCGGACAGCGCATTGATTTCTGCCGTCATAGCCGAGATTCATATATTATAATCAGAATGTTATGCCGATTTGAGGGCGGCTATCACGGCGAACCCGGCTGGTGAATCGAGCGAGGGCGTTCTCAGGCTCGATTTCGACCGCCGGTTGATGCTCCAGTTTCTCGGTTCGGTGGTTACCTCGGATGCTGGGCTGCTTGCCTATCGTGAACTCGACGATGCGCTCGGCCTTTCGGAGATGGCTGGCGAGAGGCTCACGGATTCCTGCACTGGCAAGAACGGCCGGCATGCGCTTGTAGGAATGTTACGGCAATCGGCATTCGGTCGCCTCGATGACAGAAAATTCGGCAATTTCAGCATTCGGCTTGACTTCGGCGCGTCTCAACACTGTTCGCGAACGTGTCGGCAGCGGTCCGGGCTTGCGAAGAACCTCAAAAAGTCGCAAGTTGCGCTTGAACCGGCGACCATCTGCAGAATGTCGGTTTAAGGCTGACCCTCACGCATGGGTGCCGACGACGTAGATATTCCTGCATTAAAGTAAATCCTGTGGCACAGGATGCGAGATGACTTGAAGAATTGCATTCCGGAGATCGCCAATACTGAACTCCTAATGTGCCCGGCGCGTTGTAGGTTTCTCCCCTTCGGGCATTTTAATGGGATGATCGTCACATGCCACGCGCGCGGATCGGTCTTGCTCTGGGAGGTGGCTCCGCGCGGGGATGGTCCCATGTTGGCGTGATAGATGCTCTTCAAGAAGCTGGGCTGGAGCCCGACATCGTCTGCGGCACATCGATGGGCGCGCTGGTTGGCGCCGCTTACGCTACCGGCCGCCTTTCTGTCCTGAAGGATTGGGCATGCGCGCTGACATGGCGCGGGATGGCCAGCCTGATCGACGTGCACCTCGCAGGCGGCGGACTAGTCGACGGTGACAAAATCGTGGACTTGCTGAGTAAGCTCGGGATTACCGCACCGATCGAGCAAGCGGCAAAACCGTTTGCGGCCGTGGCAACCAGCCTGACCAACGGTCGCGAGATATGGTTGACGACCGGACCCATCGCCGAGGCCGTGCGTGCTTCGATCAGCCTGCCGGGAATCTTTAGGCCTATGAAACACGGCGCTGATTGGTTGGTTGACGGAGGGCTCGTCAATCCTGTCCCCGTTTCGGTGTGCCGCGCCCTTGGCGCCGAGGTCGTCATCGCCGTCAACCTCAGCACCGATTTGCTCGGACGACGGTTCGAGGTCATCGAGGCACCGCAAGACGTTGCGAGTAGCCGCCCTGCGCCGCAGGAACTTGTGAATCGATTGCTCGAACACACTCCGGAGGCTTGGCGCGATCAAGCGGCGCAAATCGCGTCTCGCCTGCTTCCCTCACATGCCCCGACGCCGGCCTATTTCGATGTCCTGGCCAATTGTCTCAATATCATGGAGGATCAGATCACGCGCGCGCGGCTTGCCGGTGAGCCGCCGCATGTCATGCTGGCGCCGCGCTTGGGCCATATCGGCCAGTTTGAATTCTTCCGAGCGGCAGAAGCTATCGAAGAAGGCCGCGCGCGCGTTCAACAGGCACTGCCACACCTGCGCCAATATCTCTAGTAGTCAGTGCGCAAACGAACCTATCCTGTAATAGCGCATGGCGGCTCTCGAACAGGAATGTTCCGATTAAAGAGTTGCGCACCCTTGCGCGCACCATTTGGCGGCGCTTCCGACTTGAATCGACTATTTGGCAGATATCCACCCGACTTCCGGCCGGCCGATCATGGCAAACCGATCGGCTTTCCGTTGAGCGCGGCAAAAATCCGCGCCGGCGTCGCCGGCATGTCTATATGGCTGATCTTGCGCGCCCGATAGAGGGCATCGACGACCGCATTCATGACCGCCGGCGAAGCGCCGATCGAACCCGCCTCCCCTGCCCCTTTGAGGCCGAGCGGATTGGTCGTTGAAGGAATATTGCGCGTCTCAAAAGCATAGAAGGGCAGATCGGCGGCGCGCGGCAGGCAATAATCCATCAAGCTCGCGGACACGGGCTGGCCGTCTTCGCCAAAGACCATGCGTTCCATCAAGGCCTGGCCGACGCCTTGCGCGATGCCGCCGTGAACTTGCCCCTCGAGAAGCAGCGGATTGAGCGTCAGGCCGAAATCATCGCAAATTGTGTAGCGCAGAATCTCCGTCTCGCCCGTTTCGGGATCGATCTCGACTTCGCACACATGCGTACCGTTAGGATAAGTTGCATCGGCCGGCACATATTCGTCGCTCACCCTGCGCAGATCCTCGCTGCCCGGAACTGCGGCAAGCGCGGCGAACGAGATCTCCTGGTCGGTCCCGATGATGCGAACGGCACCGGCGGCAATTTCGAGATCGCTCTTGGCCGCCTCGAGCCGATTTGCCGCAAGGTCCTTCAACTGGTCTGCAAGTCTCACGGCGGCCTTCGAAATCATCGCCGCACCGACGGGGATCGAGCGCGACCCGCCGGTTCCGCCGCCGCTGGCGACTTGCGCCGTGTCGCCCTGTAGCACCCTGACCTGGTCGGGCGGCACGTCGAGATATTGGGAGACCACTTGCGCATAGGCCGTGGCATGGCCCTGCCCGTTCGACTGGGTGCCGACGCGGACGAGGAAGGTGCCGTCCGCGTCGAGTTCGACCGAACCGTCTTCGCCTGCCCCCCAGGCCGTGCATTCGATGTAACTCGCAAAGCCGATGCCGGCGAGTTTGTGGCGCGATTTAGCGGCCTCTGCACGCGCGGCGAATCCATTCCAATCGGCTTTTTCCAACGCGCGCTTCATGGCGCCGCCGAAGTCGCCGACGTCGTAGCGGCGCCCGGTCAAGGTCGTGTAGGGCATTTGCTCCGACGCCACGAAATTCAACAGGCGAATTTCATCCGGCTTCATGTTCAGCGCGCGGGCGCATTGATCGACGAGGCGTTCGAGCACATAGGCAGCTTCGGGCCGGCCGGCGCCGCGATAGGCATCGGTGGGAACCGCATGCGTATAGACGCCCCGCACTGCCACGTGGAGCGCCGGAATATGATAAGCGCCCGTCGCCATCGTGGCGCCGAGCCAATGTATGTAGGGGCCGAACTGCGCCGCATAGGCGCCGAGATTGCCGATGATATCGAGGCGCAGGGCCAGGAATTTGCCGCGCGAATCGAGCGCCATTTCGGCTTTCGTGATGTTATCGCGGCCGTGCGCGTCGGCGAGGAAATGTTCGCTGCGGTCGGCTACCCATTTGACCGGCCGCCCGGTGAGTTTCGCCGCCTCGAGCAAGAGCGGATATTCGCGGTAGATGATGGCTTTGGTGCCGAATCCGCCGCCGACATCGGGCGTGATCACCCGCAATTTTTCGGCCTTGACGCGGAGCATGCCGACGAGGCAATCGCGCAAGCCATGCACCCCCTGGCTCGATGTCGTCAAAGTATAGGATTTCGTCGCCGCATCATATTCGCCGATCGCCGCGCGCGGCTCCAAAAAATTGGCGACGAGGCGATTGTTGACGATGTCGATCGCGACAATTCGCTCGGCCTTGGCAAAGATCGCATCGGTCACGGCTTTGTCGCCGATCGCATTGGCATAAGCGATGTTGGAGCCATTGTCGGAATGAACCAGCGGCGCGGCCTGAACAATCGCAGCCGCAAGATCCGTCACGCACGACAGCGGTTCGAAGGTCACTGCGAGCGCTTCTGAAGCATCACGTGCCTGAGCTTCGGTCTCGGCCACGATCATTGCGATCGCATCGCCAACGTGACGGACATGCGTCTTGGCGAGAACCGGATAAGACGGCACACGCATCGAGGTGCCATCGGCATTCCGCATGGGCGCGAGGCAGGGCAGATCACCGATATGGGCGACGTCCGCCGCGGTGAGGATGGCTTTGACGCCAGGCAAGGCCTTTGCCGTAGCTTTGTCGCCGATCGTGAATTTCGCATGCGCATGCGGGCTGCGCAGGAAGACGACACTCAGCGCAGCTTTTGGTTGAATATCCGCCGTATAGAGCCCTTGGCCCGTTATGAAGCGCTGATCTTCGACACGGAGAACCGGCTGCCCGATTCCGAATTTCATCACCGGCATCGCCACGTCTCCTTCAGGATTGCAGGTGCCCAACCTCTTACGCCCGATCTTCGCAAACCCCATATCACAGACCAGCGATGAAAGGCACTTTCCCCCTATGTTCGACACGGCTCTGACCTTTGTGCTCGACGACGAGCACAGTGCAAACCCGGCAGCGGCGGACGCGAGCGCAACCTCAGCGGCGCCCGCCGATGACGAACTCCTGCTCGATTCCTATTCGCGGCGCGTAACGGCTGTGGTCGAGATGGTCGGTCCCTCCGTCGTTCGCCTCGACATTCGGCGCGGCGACGGAAAGCGGGCCGGTTCCGGCTCCGGCGTCATCGTCTCGCCCGACGGGCTCATCCTCACCAATAGCCATGTCGTGCAAGGCGCAAGGCGCGCCGATGTGACGACGCTCGACGGCCGCATGCTCTCGGCCCGCGTTCTGGGCGATGATCCGGATACCGACTTGGCGCTGGTGCGTATCGATGAAGACGCTACGCTGCCGGCCGCAAAGCTCGGCGATTCGAAGAGGCTCAAACGCGGCGAGATCGCAATCGCGATCGGCAATCCGCTCGGCTTCGACGCAAGCGTCACGGTTGGCGTCGTCTCAGCGCTCGGCCGTTCGCTGCGCGCCAAATCCGGGCGCATGATCGATGACGTCATCCAGACCGATGCGGCGCTCAACCCCGGCAATTCCGGCGGCCCGCTCGTTTCCTCGCTCGGCGAAGTCATCGGCATCAACACCGCGATGATCGCCGGGGCGCAGGGCATTTGTTTCGCGGTCGCTGCGAATACGGCGCGTTTCGTGCTCGGTGAGATCATTCGCCATGGCCGGGTGCGCCGCGCTCATCTCGGAATCGGCGCCGGCACGATCCCGCTGCCGCGACGGATCGCCTTGCGGCTCGGCCTTACTCAGATAACCGGCGCCGTCGTGACGGCGGTCGAGCCCGGGGGCCCCGGCGATGAAGCGGGCCTCCTGACCGGCGATATTCTGCTCGCGGTCGATGGCGCGCCCGTTGCTGGCGCCGATGACCTCATCCGCTTGCTCGATGCGGAAAAGATCGGCCGCACCGTGCCGCTCGATGTCTTGCGGCGTTCGGAAAAAAGACGATTCTGGGTCGGTCTGCGCGAACGCTGAACGGCCCGATAAAATCTCCCGGACCTGGCGCGCGGCACTTGCGTTTAGAACGAAACAAGAACATAATGGAACCGCTCAGAATAGCAGAGGGGGTACATATGTCACATGATGAGGGGGGACTCAGCGGCCTCGTCGCCGCGTTGCGAACCAAGACGCAGGAAATGGCGGCGACCGACCATGTCGGTCATTTCAATCGGCTCTTTACACAAAGGCAGCAAATCTATGCGGCGATCGAAGCGCATCCCGCAGGCGCTGAAGCTTTGCGCCAGCTGTTCGATGATCCCGATCCGCGCGTTCAGCTCGATGTGGCTCAGCACTGCAAATATCGAAAGATCGAACTCGATGCTGCATTGAGCACGCTGCAGAGGCTCGCTCTCCGCGCTGATAAAATAGGCCGTGACGCGAAATCTTCTCTGGAATTCCAGCTTCCCGAATCGAGCGGGACGAAATCCGAGTTCGTGCCGCGCGTCTTCCGATTCCTGCCGCGGCCGCCCGGTTGCAGCAAAGCGGCGGCGGAGGAAATGATCCGCACCGCATTTCTGCCCGAGTGGGCAGAAAGGATCGCAGACCTTTTGCGCCCCGCAATCCGGATCTGGCCGAAGAAATCGGCGGGATTGCCGACGGGTTCACGCTTCGGCGGTCTGCCCGTCGTCCCTCCCGATTGGGATTGGCCCTTTGCCGACGAAGAACCTTTCGTCTTTCTCGCCCAAATCAATTGCGCCGAACTTGGACCGCAGGCAAAGCTGTTCAATTTGCCAGACAAAGGCATCTTGAGTTTTTTCGGCGATCATGACGAGATCAATGGTGTCCCATCCAACGGTGGCGCAATTTACTATTTCAAGCATACCGATGAACTGCGCGTTTCCGCTTTGCCGATAGAGGGAGACGAGCCGCTTATCACGTGCGACATGGATTTCTACGAGACTTTCGAACTGCCGCATCCGTTTAGCAATGCGATCGAGACCTTGGCGTTCAACAAAAAGCAGCGAGATACCTATTGCGACCTCTACGAGGCACTGGCCCAATTCGGTTTTGACGAGAGCGAGCACCTCAACGAAAATGATATCAGCAAGCTTCTTGGCTGGCCCGACCTCGTCCAACGCGAAGTCGAGGACCCGGTGAGCGGGCGGACACAGCTCTTGCTGCAGCTCGGACAGTTCCGTGACGGGACGGAATTAGCAGGATGGGGACCCGGCGGCCTGCTCTATTTCATAATCGCCCCGTGTGAACTGGCGGCGTGGTCGTTCGATCGTGCCGAACTCACTATGCAATGCACCTGAGAACGCCCTCTTTGCCGTCTGCCACAATGCGCGCTGCTCGCATTCTGCTTGCGTTCAGAACAAAACACGAACATAATGGAGTTGCTCTTGTAAGAGTCGCTCTTATAATTGAGGGGTCCAAATGTCACACGAAGATGCAGAACTCGGCGACCTTGTGGCCGCATTGCGAGCCAAAACGCAGGAAATGGCGGCAACGAGCGATGCCGGACGCTATAATCGGCTGTTTAAGCAAAGGGAGGAAATCTACGCGGCGATCGAGGCGCTTCCAGCAGGCGCAGAAGCGCTGCGCCAGCTGTTCGATGATCCCGATCCGAAGATCCGGCTCGATGTCGCGCAGCACTGCATGTACAAAAGCATCAGCCCAGAGGCTGCACTGCATACGCTGCACAGGCTCGCCTTGCGGTCCGACAAGATCGGCGACGGCGCAAAATCCTCGTTGCAAGTGCGTCTTCCGAAATTGCGCAGTTCGGAGCCTCACCCGTCTCCGGGAGGCCCTCTCTTTCAGCCGCCGAGCTCGAAAGGCAATGTACCTGGAGCTCCCACAACCGGCCGGCCGCCCTGCCGTCGTCTCCGGCCCGCTTGCCGATGGGCGATTCAGAGGGGTTTGCCGGCTCATCACCTGAGCCAGGCTGTCAGATAGCCCGCGAGAGGCATGAGAAATCATGCCTATCATCATGTTTACAAAGGCTATTTAAGACGTTGCAACGGCGTCAACTGATGTCTCCATTGGATGCGGTTGGTCGCAGTTGAAGCCCGCGCGTAGTCTGTCGATCTGGTCGGCCGACTTATCCTTGAACCCTTGGGTACTGGCGTAGGGGCCGGACCACTAGACTTCTACGGGTTCGCCGGCTTGTACCCAGGCCAGCATGCCGCCGGTGAAATGAGCACGCACGTCATCGCGCCCCGCCGCTTGCGCGAGAGCCAAGGCATTCAGCGATCGCTTGCCGGAACGGCAAGACAAAACCACTCTCTTGCCTTGCACCCGCGGCAGCGCCGCCGGATCGAATCTCTGCAGAGCATTCAGTGTCGAGCCGGGAATATGGCCTGCTTTGTACTCGTCGGGCTCCCGCACGTCGACGAGAAGGATCGACCCGTTCGCCAGCCCCTCCTTCACCTCCGCAAGGCTAACGTCTTCCACCGCGACTGCGCTCTGTTTCATCGTTCACCTCGTTTGCTCGACCAACGCGCCATTGATCTTTCGTTGGAAGATCTCGCCAGCCGACAGGGTCGGGCGATCGCGACAGGCGACGCATAGCCCGGCATTCTCACATTGGACGCGGCATGTCATTTATTTGAAGCATGTCAATTATAAGACAATAGCCATATCCAATGTCAAAACGATTGGAAACGTACACTTACATTTCTCTGATAAATTCTACGGCCGATTGAAGGCAGAAATCATGGCAAACGTGTAAAACCCAGGCTCGGCACGCTTGACGAATTAGCGGAAACATAGTCATACGGGCCGGGGTTCGTCAGGAGCCTGTAATTTGCGTCGCAAATACTATGTGCTCGACGTCTTCACCGATCGGCCGTTTGCCGGCAATCCGCTCGCCGTTGTGGTGGATTGTGACGGTCTCGACGACAGCGCTATGCAGGCCATTGCGCGCGAATTCAATCTTTCCGAGACGGTTTTCGTTCTGCCGCCGCGCGATCCGGTAAATACCGCCCGGATCAGAATATTCACGCCGCTGGCGGAATTGCCGTTCGCTGGACACCCGACGATCGGCGCCGCCATCCTCATCGGCGAATTACGCGCCGCCGATCTCCTGCGCAGCCAGGATGTCGGCATCGTCATCGAGGAAAAAATTGGCAGGGTTTCCTGCAGCGTCCGGCACGCCGCGGGAAAGCCGCGGCAGGCCTATTTCATTTTGCCGAACCTGCCGACCCGCACCGGCCTGCCGCGAAAGATCGATGACATTGCTGCTGCCTTGTCGCTCGAACCTTCCGATATCGGGTTCGGCCGCCACGTTCCCTCGATTTATTCGGCCGGCGTCGCTTTCACATTTGTGCCGGTTGCTGGGCAGGCCGCCCTGGCGCGCGCCAAGCCCCGACTGGATCTCTTCGATCAAGTCCTTGTCCCCGTCGAAGCCGCCAAGGCCTTCCTCTATACGCCGGAGGTCCAAGACCCGAACCATCATTTCCAGGCGCGCGTCTTCGCACCAAGTCTCGGCGTGATGGAAGATCCGGCGACGGGCTCGGCGGCCGCGGCCTTTTCCGGCGTCCTCATGGCTTTCGATAAAATCCAGCCCGGCCGCCACGACATCCTGATCGAACAAGGCTATCAAATGGGCCGCCCGAGCCTCATTTTGCTGGGCCTCGATGTGGAACATGGGGTCCTGGTCGAGGCCTCGATCGGCGGTTCCGCCGTCATCACCGCCCAAGGCACGCTCGACCTATGAGCGCCAGAGCTTCGCTGATCGAAGATTTTGCGCATATTTCCTACACGTTCGAGCCGCTGCCGTGGCGTTTTGCGATCGAGGAGGCGGCAGCCATCGATGCCCATTGGCAGAAGCTCGTGGCAAAAAACCCCCGCTTCTTCAATGGCCGCGTCCTCTTGATGCATCGTTTTGCATTCACCCAGCAAAACTATGGCCGCGTTCTCGAAGGCGCCTGCTTCGAAGCCGAGTACAAAGCCTTCCTTGCCTGGCGCGATTTTGGATTTCCGGGCGATGCCGTGTGGAACTGTTTCGCCATGCCGGCACTGCGATCCGCCGACGGCGGCTTTATTTTGGGTGAAATGGCGCCGTTTACCGCCAGTCCCGGCCGTATCTATTTTCCCGCCGGCACCCCCGAACCTAGCGATGTCAAAGACGGTATCGTCGATCTCGAAGCCAATATTCTGCGCGAACTCGAGGAAGAGACGGGAATCGGGGCGGCGGAAGTCACGGCTTTGCCCGGCTGGACACTCGTCTTGGCGGGCGCCCGCATCGCCTGCATGAAGATCGTGCAATCGCCGCTTTCTGCCGCCGCGCTCGTCGACCGCATCGCTGCATTTCTCAACCGCGAAAAAGAACCGGAGCTGACGCGCGTCATGCCGGTCTTTTCCCTCGACGACCTCGACGCCCAGCGCATGCCAGATTTCACCCTCGCCTATCTGCGACACGTCTTGAAGCCGGGTCGCTGAGCCTTGTGATGGTTGGCCGAGGCCATCAGACCGCAAGCCGCTCACGGTTCGGCGGCGCGGCAGAATTCTTGCTTGAATTCTTGACGGAAAGCAGACCAGCCTTTCGACGAACCGCATCTGGGTTCATTGGTAGCCATGGAAAAGCCCCGCCTCGTCACAGCCGAGCCTTATCCGTTCGAACTCGTTCCAAGCCAATGCGCGCTCATCGTCATCGACATGCAGCGTGACTTTCTGGAGCCGGGTGGTTTCGGCGAAATGCTCGGCAATGACGTGTCGCAATTGCGCCGGACGATCGAACCGAACCGGGCGCTCTTGCGGGCGTGGCGTTCGGCCGATCTTTTGACTCTCCACACGCGCGAAGGCCATCGGCCCGACCTCGCCGATCTTCCGCCCGCCAAAAAGGCGCGCGGCCGCGGCAAGATGACGATCGGCGATATCGGCCCCATGGGGCGCATTCTGGTTCGCGGCGAACCCGGCCACGACATCATCGCCGAACTCGCGCCGGCCAAAGGCGAGCCGGTGATCGACAAGCCGGGCAAAGGCGCGTTCTTCGCCACCGATCTTCACGCGATCCTGCAATACCACGGCATCAAGCAGCTCGTCGTAACTGGTGTGACGACTGAGGTCTGCGTTCACACGACGGTGCGCGAGGCCAATGACCGCGGCTACGAATGCCTGGTCCTCGAGGATTGCGTCGGTTCCTATTTCCCGCAATTCCATGCCGCCGCTCTCGCCATGATCAAGGCGCAAGGCGGAATTTTCGGCTGGGTCGCTTCTTCACGCAGCCTCATCGATGCTCTCAATCAAGGCAAACTGGACACGAATTAGGCGGCACTTATGCAGAATTGACAAAGAAGGGGATGACAATGGCGGCGACGACAAGCCTGAGCGGACGCCAACCGAGCCTTTGGGTGCCTGGCGACTGGAATGCCCTATTCGGTTTCGGCACGAATATCTTGGTCAATGTCCTGGTCTTGACAGGGCTGTTGCGCTTCGTCTTGAAAATGCCGGACGAGATTGTCTTCGGCCGCATCCTGCCGGCAACTGGCCTGATGCTTTTCCTCAGCACCGTCTACTACGCTTTCCTTGCCTATCGGCTCGCCAAACAGACGGGCCGCAGCGACGTCTGTGCTCTGCCCTCCGGGATCAGCGTCCCGCACATGTTCGTCGTTACCTTCGTCGTCATGATGCCGATCCTCGCCAAGACGAATGATCCGATCCAGGCATGGGAAGCAGGCCTGACCTGGGTTTTCGTGCAGAGCTTCGTTCTGATGGCGGGAGGATTCATTGCTCCTATCATTCGGCGAATAACACCTCGGGCGGCCTTGCTCGGTTCGCTCGCCGGCATATCGATCACTTTCATTTCCATGCGGCCGGCGCTCGAAATGTACCTGACGCCCGCCATCGGCATCTTGTGCTTTGCGCTCATTCTGGCCAATTGGCTCGGCGGCGTCAGATATGTCCGGGGTGTGCCGGGCGGCCTCGTCGCCATTGCAGTCGGCACTTTGATCGGCTGGGTCTCGACTCTACTCGGATTGAACTACGGCCATCTCAGTCTCGCGACCGTCAGCAGCGCCTTTGCCAATTTTGGCTTCTCAATTCCCTTGCCCGCAGCCGATCACGTCTTCTCCGGCTTTAAATATCTCGGCGTGATCCTGGTTACCGCGATTCCGTTCGGCATTTATGATCTCGTCGAGGCCATGGACAATGTCGAGAGCGCCGCGGCGGCCGGTGATTCCTTCCCGACGACGCGGGTTTTGACCGCCGACGGCGTCGTCAGCCTGATCGGCTGCCTGATGGGAAATCCCTTCATCAACGCCGTCTATATCGGCCATCCGGGCTGGAAGGCGATGGGCGGACGCATCGGCTATTCGGCGGCGACCGGCCTCATTGTGCTGATCTTGTCCTGGTTCGGCATCGTCGCCTTGATGATGGCCGTGATCCCGGTCGTCGCGATTTTGCCAGTCCTGCTCTACATCGGCATGCTGATCGGCTCGCAAGCCTTCCAGGAAAGTCCGAAGAGCCATGCGCCGGCCATCGTTCTGGCGCTCATTCCGCAAATCGCTGCTTGGGGCAAGTTGATGATCGACAACGCGCTCGGCGCGGCCGGCACCAGTGCCGCCCAAGTCGGCGCCGAAAAGCTCGGCCAGGTCGGTGTGCTCTACGATGGCTTGGCCGTGCTCGGTGGCGGCGCGATACTCGCCGGCATTATTCTCGGCGCCGTCGCTGTCTTCATCATCGACCGGCAATTTGAGAAATCCGCCGCCTTTGCCGCTGCCGGCGCTGTCCTTACATTTTTCGGGTTCATTCACAGCGAAGCCATCGGCCTGTACAAGACGCCGGTCGTGGCTGTGAGTTATCTCGCCGTCGCCGTGTTCCTCTTCGGCTGCTCGAGATATGCAAAGACGGCCGGCGCTTTGGAAACCGAGCCGACACCCGTTGCGGCAGAATAGGGGGGCGGGAAGCAAAGCGTCTGCTGGCGCCCGCTCGCGCTGGAGCTTACCAACTCGACACGAGTCCGGCCTCGATGGCCGGACTCGCGGCCTCAGCCTGCCGACGGCGCGCTTCGTCGCCGACAGCACGGCGTACCCAAAAATCTCGCTTTGCTGACGCTCGGCGCCGAATTGCACCTGCGCGGCGGCTGGTCGTTCATGGCCAAGGTCGACAAGGCAGCCGGCTCCTCGGGCTTTCTGCGGCCGTAAAACCGCCACCCTTCCAAGCGCTGCAGAGCCGAGGTATACCGGCCTCGCTTTCCACGAGACGATGCATGCGCAAGTTCCGCTCTCAATCGGCATATCTGCTGGCCTTCGCCACTCTGCTCACCGCACATTGCGGCTGTGCCTGCGCCCAGCAGAGTGCGACGGCAACCTACGCAGATTGGGTCTTGCAATGTGCGGAGGAGGCTGGGCCGCCGCCGAAGAAGACTTGCGAAATTGCGCAGGTGACGCGTGTGCAGGGGAATAAAATTCCGTTCTCACGCGTTGCCGTCGAAGCTCCCTCGAAGGGGCAGCCGGTGAAACTCATTGTCCAATTGCCGGTTAATATCTCGCTGGACAGCCAAGTCGGCATTCGGTCGGCTGACGGCGATCCAGGAATTTCGGCACCCTTCCATCACTGTATGCCCACGGGCTGCTTCGCCGAATTCGAGCTCAACGACAAAACCTTGAATAAGTTTTATGCAAGCGAGGGCGCCGGCAAGGTGACCTTCAAGGACGCGGGTGGCGGTGAAATTGGCATCCCACTGTCGTTCAGCGGCTTCCGCCAGGCCTTTGATGCCCTTTCCAAGGAATAGCCGCATTGGCGGCCGTGCAGATTTCGATCGCGATTGATCGGACAGGCCTTTGAGGATGAGGGGCTTTCACCCGATTCCCCTGGGCGGGATCACGCCGCCCCTTGCCCTTCCCCTTCGCTTCGTTTAAAATTTTTAGCTGAAGGATTCGAAATCGAGGTTTTTCGTGCCTATTGCGGCAACATTTGTGCGTAGTCCCCGGTCGGGGCGGGCGGGTGCGGGGCTGTTGCCCGGCGCTGCGTCGTTGCGCGCACAGGCCGCCTGCCTCGACCTTCTTGCGTCCGGTCTCCTGCTCCTTATCCGCCCCTGAGGGCCGGCCGGGCTTGTGCCTGGGCGCTCAGGGGTGTGCGTGAGCCAGAAAGACACATGAAGGACGCAACCGGATCATTGCCATGACAGTTCAGATCGACAGCGGCGAGACCATCGCCAATACCGAACACGTTATCATTTTCGACACCACCTTGCGCGACGGCGAACAATCGCCCGGCGCCTCGATGACGCTCGAAGAAAAGCTCGAAGTCGCAGACATCCTCGACGCGATGGGCGTCGACATCATCGAAGCGGGCTTCCCGATCGCTTCGCCCGGCGATTTCGAAGCCGTCCGCGAGGTCGCACGCCGCGTCAAGAACGCCACCGTTGCCGGCCTCGCCCGCACCTCGCCGGCCGATATCGACCGGTGCGCCGAAGCGGTCCGGCATGCGGTGCGCCCGCGCATCCACACGTTCGTTTCGACCTCTCCCCTGCACATGAAATTCAAGCTCCAGAAGGAGCCGGCCGAAGTGCTCGAAATGGTAACCGCGAGCGTCACCCGCGCCCGCAATCATGTCGCCGACGTCGAATGGTCGGCCGAGGACGGAACGCGATCGGAGATGGATTTCCTCTGCCGCTGCGTGGAACTCGCCATCAAGGCCGGCGCGACGACGATCAATATTCCCGACACGGTCGGCTATGCCGTGCCGGAAGAATATCAGGCCCTGTTCGAGACGGTGCGGGCGCGCGTTCCCAATTCCGACAAGGCGATCTTTTCCGTCCATTGCCATAATGACCTTGGCCTGGCGGTGGCCAATTCGCTCGCCGGACTGAAGGGCGGCGCCCGGCAGATCGAATGCACGATCAACGGCATCGGCGAACGCGCCGGCAATGCGGCCCTGGAAGAAGTCGTCATGGCCATGAAGGTGCGTGCCGACAGACTGCCGTTCCACAGCCAGATCGACGCCAGCCTGCTCACCCGCGCCTCAAAACTCGTCTCGGCGGTGAGTTCCTTCCCGGTCCAGTACAACAAGGCGATCGTCGGCCGGAACGCTTTTGCGCACGAGAGCGGCATCCATCAGGACGGCATGCTGAAAAATGCCCAGACCTATGAGATCATGACGCCGGAAAGCGTCGGCGTCGCCAAGACGTCGCTGGTCATGGGCAAGCATTCGGGGCGCCATGCCTTCAAGGAAAAGCTGAAGGAATTGGGCTATGAACTCGGCGACAATGCGCTCGAAGACGCCTTCAGGCGCTTCAAGGATCTCGCCGACAACAAAAAGGTCGTTTACGACGAAGATCTGGCTGCGCTCGTCGACGACGAAATCGTCCACGCGCATGAGCGCATCAAGCTGGTGGCGCTGACCGTCATCGCCGGCACTGGCGGGCCGCAATCGGCTGCTCTCAGCCTCGACATAGACGGCCAACAAAAGACCTGCCAAGCGACGGGCAACGGGCCGATCGATGCGCTGTTCAACGCGATCAAGTCGCTTGTGCCGCATCACGCGGAGCTCGAACTCTACCAGGTTCATGCCGTGACCGGCGGCACCGACGCGCAGGCGGAAGTCTCCGTCCGCCTCGCCGAAGACGGCAAGAGCGTTACGGCACGCGGCGCCTCGCCCGACACGCTGGTCGCCTCCGCCAAGGCCTATATTGCGGCGCTGAACAAGTTGATGGTCAAACGCGGCAAGAGCCGGCCGGAAGCGATGAGCGGCTAGCCCCAGGGCTTGCCAATTTTTCGGAAGAGATTGCGCATTAAAACAACGACATGAGGCGTGCTTGCAATTCAATTTGACGCAATCACGCCTTATCTGCCCCGACAACATCCAATGATTGAAAAGCTGGACAGGCTGACGCGCCTTTGCTACATGCCGTGCTCCCGCGCTGCAGGGGCAAAGGCCCCCTTGCAGCATTCGATGGGCGCATAGCTCAGTTGGTAGAGCAGCTGACTCTTAATCAGCGGGTCCAAGGTTCGAGCCCTTGTGCGCCCACCATCGAAATCAAAGACTTAGCTGAAATCCGGCTGCTCGGTATTCTCTTTTTATTCTCTTTAAAACCGTCTCGCGCTGGCGTCGGCGGCATCGGCGCGACCGCGCCCGGCTCGCCTCTTTTGCGGGTTCGACTGTTCCGTTCATGGTCGTTGACGGGACAGTCGCGTTTGCTCCCTTAAGGCAGCTTCCTCCTTAGCGGACGCCTGACACGCAGCAAGGATTGTCTCGTGCGCCCGGCACGTCCGATTTCAGCCAGCAGCGGGCGAAAGGCCCCTGGTAGCCCGCCCTTACGTAAGTCCACGCAACGCAACTCCCGTGCTCAAAGCAGGCGGATTGGCAAGCGCGCGGCCCGCGGCCAGGAATGTCGAAATTGCGAAAGTCCGCCCCAGGGCGATCGACACCGGGTTCGAACGTTTGGGCGAAGCTGACATTCGGTGCGAATGCGAGCACAAAAGAAGAAAGCACGATTGCTTGACACAGCTTTTGCATGAGGTTCCTCCCATTCACTTCGGCAACAAGGACGGAACAGATTGTCCGCCGGTACGCTAGGCGCGCCGTACTCTTAGCCAACCCTAGCAGGTTAGGAGCTTTATGGCCCTTGATCAACTCCAGGTATCACTGGCCGTGTCGTGCGCGAGTTTCTAAAGCCGCGACGACGTGCGACTTCGACAATTCTATTTCGGAACCTCTCCAAGCAGATTGAGATCGCGGCGCGTCTGCTCGATATAGGCCTTCATCATAGCAGCCCGGACAGTATTGGCGGCTGGAGTGGGATGGCCGTCGCCCGGAATATTGAAAGCCGCGTCGAGCGTTGCGTCGATCACAATGAGACCGGCGTCCCGCATACGCTGCATGACCTCCACTTCTTTGCAACCGCAGTGACCCAGATAGGCGTCAGTGGTGCGTAAATAGAGAATGAGCGTCGGCGCGCCGTATTTCTCGCGCGCCAGTTCCCCCGCCCGCGCGAGGATGCTGATGTAAAGGTCGACGTCCTCGCGCGTAACGCCGGACAAAGCCGGATTGAAGAAGACGCGGTACAGCGAGGTGTTGGCAAACAATTCCTTGAGCATGGTCGTCCAACGGCCGTAGCAGCTTCCGCGATAGGTCGCGCGACCATCGACCATCTCGTAACGCGGCGCCCGCAGCATCCAGCTGGCAAGGCATGACGAGCGTTCCACGTGGTAAGCCGCTGTCTGGAACACGAAAAGACGCGCCTCCGGACGCAAAAGCGTGTCGAACATGTCGGTTTCGAGCGCGCGCAGGAATTGCTGCGGCCCATAACCCGGGAAGCCGAAATTCAATGCGCGAATCTTGCGATCATAGAGGTCGGCGAAGACCTGCGGCAAAGTCTCTGCGTCACGCACCCCGGTTCCGAAGGTCATGGATTCGCCGAAAAAGGCAACTGTCGGGCCGGTCTCCGCCGAAACGACCTTGCGGTTGAGGTGCTCGTCGATCGTATAATCGACGTCAAAAATCGTGTGGCGCGTCTTCGCCTCGAGCTTCGTTTGATGGAATACGCCGGGATATTCGGGACCCCAGCCCAGGATCGGCCGGGAGGCCGAATAGCCGCGCGAACGGATATCGATCGGCCGCGTCTCGGTGATTATCGAATAGGCTTCGATCCCGGCGAGCCCCAAAAGAATAGTCGCAGCGACGAAGGAAATATCGCGGGTACGGCCGCGCAATATAACGGCACCATAGCCTGCCAGTGCGAAGCTTAAAATGAAATACTTGAACCCGCTCCAATTGTCATAAGGCGAGTCGTAGACGTACCAGAACGCCCCGACAATGACGACCGGAGTGACAAATCTCAAAATACGGCCAATCAGCATGATGCGGCATTCCCTAGATTGGCGCCAACGGAGGTGCTGTCTCAGACGCACAGTCCAATTCGGGATTCGCCGAGGAAGGCGAGCGGCAACGCATTCGGAATGGATCGTGATATCAGGTCAAATTGTTGGCGATGATATTGAACTTGCTCGATAAATGCGATCCAACACGGCTCACGGCACTAACTATGACAAGGGCGATTAGGCCATATTCGATGGCGGTCGCGCCGGACTGATCCTCGATGAAACGTGCGGCAGGTTTCTTCATTGCTTGAACACCGTTGCACGAACAGCGCGGTTGGCTCGGGGACTATAGGGGACAAGTCCCATCCGGCTGCCCCACGCTAGAGACTATAAACTAAAGTTTAGTTACCCCGATCGCGATCGGATTGCAAAGACTCAAATTGCCGCATTGGGTGGCCGCGGTGCCGCCGTGCAGGCTATATAATGGACTGTCCCGAAAAAGGGCTCTTTACGGGACAGTCATGGCCTCACGCACAAGGAAAACCAAGGCTCGAACGGCTTGCGCTAGGCGTGCGCCACTAACTGTTTACGGGACAGTTCCGCGCAAACCCCGCAATAGCGATCGCCGGCCGCGAGAATATCTCACGCGGGCGGAAGTCGATCTGCTCGGGCAGACCGCGGGCAATACTCGGCGCTACGGGCACCGCGATGCGACCATCTCGCCCGCAGATGGCACACAACCCATAGATATCGTTTGAAACGATGCGAGTTTTGCGGCGTCACTTTTCGCGCGAAAGCTGGCTCTTCCCAAGTGGCAATTCACGAATAATCAATGCTCCTCGAACAAGCTCACGGTTGGATGCAATCTGACGCGTGAGGCTGGGGATGATATTGCCGCGAGCGACCGTTGAAGCGAAAGACCGCCTTTATTGGCGATTGGGCGTTCGCCTTATTCCGTTTTTGCTGCTTTGCTACATCGTCGCGATGATCGATCGGCTGAATGTCGGCTTCGCCAAGCTCCAGTTCATGCAGGATCTGCACTTCAGCGAGGTCGTTTTCGGTACAGCAGCCGGCATCCTTTATGTCGGCTACATCATCTTCGAAATCCCGAGCAACCTTGCCCTCAATCGATTTGGCGTCAGGACGACGCTGCTGCGCATCATGATCGCATGGGGCATTTTTACCATATTCCTCGCCTTTACCCGATCGCAATATGGCTTCTATGCGCTGCGTTTCCTCGTCGGCGCCGCGGAAGCGGGCTTCTTCCCCGGCATCGTGCTCTACCTGACCTTTTGGTTCCCCAGCCGCTATCGCGGCAAGGTGACGAGCCTCTTCGCGATGGGCGTGCCGGTCTCGGGTCTGATTGCCGGTCCTCTGTCGGCCTGGATCATGACGCGCTTATCCGGCGCCGCGGGCCTGGCGGGTTGGCAATGGCTTTTCCTGCTCGAAGGTCTGCCGGCGATCCTGCTCGGCATAGCGGCATTTTTCTATCTGTCCGACCGCCCCGCCAATGCCCGGTTTCTGTCGCCGGATGAGAAGCAGCGCATCGTCCACGATCTCGAAAGCGACTTTGACAAGTCGTCGATTGGGAAGATCGAGACTCTCGGCGCGGCGATGCGCGATCCGAGGCTCTATTTCCTGGCGATCGTTTATTTCACCTTCTATTCGATGCAGAGTGTCCTGCTCATCTGGGTCCCGACGGTCTTGAAGGCGGTAGGCACGACGAGCCTCATCGAGATCGGATCGCGCGCCGGTCTCATTTCTTTGGCCGGCATGATTGGGATGGTTTTGATCGGCTACAGCTCGGATCGTAACGGCGAGCGTCGATGGCACCTGATCGCCTGCGGCGTCATCTCCTCGGCTGCGTTTCTGTGCCTTCCGGCAGGCGGCCTCAGTCCGAATTTGACCACGCTTCTGCTTGCGATAGCCGCTGTGTTCGTGTTCGGCTTCCTGGGTATCTTCTGGACGGTCCCCAGCGCCTTTTTGGACAAGCGGGCGGCTGCCGGCGGCATCGCCCTTATCAGCTCGATCGGCGCCTCGGGCTCGGCGGTCAGCCCGATCTTCATCGGATGGATGCGCGACGAATTCGGATCGGTCTATATTGCCATCTCGATACTCGCCGTGGCGCTTCTCCTCGGCATGATCCTTCTCTATTTCTGCATTCCCCGATCCAGCGGCAATGCACGTCTTATGGTGCAGGGATCAGTCGCAACGTGAGGCAGCGGGGATCCCGCACCTGTTTTATGATCCGACATCATCGTGATCTCAGTGCGTCTTCGCTAAGATCGGAAAGCCAATTCGCGACGTCCACGGCATGCGTCGAAATCAGATGCTCATGATCACCGGGTACGGATTGCACCACGAGCTCCCCCACCAGCTTGCCCCATATGGGTATCGGATCGGTTGGCACGAGGGTATTGATTTCGCACTTTAGGTAATTCACTTTGCCAGGATAGTAGCGGGGATGGTAGTGCGTGACGGCAGCGAGACCGCCCTCACGCACGGCCCTGGCCGCAGCGGGCAAGGACTCATCGGTTCCTCGCAGCGACACCGGGGTTCTGCTCACCAAAGCCGCCAGCCTGTGGACGGAGCGCGGGAGAGTCCGAGCCGACCAATGTTTCTTGAGGCGGCGGATAACGAGCGTGCTCACCCTGGCCCGCAGTGGCCAATGGCGGTAATTGGGGTAGGTCTCGAGCAGGGCCAAGACACCGATCGTGTCTCCGCGTTCTGAGAGGCGGCGGGCTATCTCCACAGCAACCAGGCCCCCGGAGCTATGACCGACGAGAAGGTAGGGCCCGCGAGGCTGAGCCTCCGTAATCGCGTCGAGGTAATAGTCCGCCATCGCTTCGACTCGATCATGTGGCGGCTCAGTGCCGTCAAAACCCTTCGCCTGGATCCCGTAGATCGGCTGATTGCCGCGCATCGATTTCGCGATAGGGATCAATTCCATCGCGCTGCCGCCCACGCCATGGACGATGAAAACTGGCGGCGCGTCGGCGCCAGGCCGCAACAGCACGAGCGGAGAAAAACTGGGGACTGACCTCTGGCCTCCCAGGATCTCCGCCATTCCCGCCACGGTAGGCGCATCATAGCTGAAAGTCAGTGGGAAGCTCTGACCGGTCGCCTCTTCAATCTTTAGACTCAGCTGCAGCATTAACAGCGAATTTCCGCCCAGGTCGAAGAAGTTGTCGTGAATGCCGATTTGCTTGAGTTGCAGAAGATCGCACCAGACGCCCGCCAAAAACTCCTCCAACGGCGTGCGCGGGGCGACATAGGCCGCACGGGCGTCTTGCAGATTCTCATCCGGCAGCGGGAGTGCCTTGCGGTCCACCTTGCCGTTGGGCGTCAGCGGAAACTCGCTAAGCGGCAAGACGACAAACGGCATCATATGTGCGGGCAGCTTTTGCCGCAGGAGATTGCGCAAGGCGCTGACCGGCACTGGCTCGGGGCCGTTTGCCGTGACGTAGGCCACAAGCCGCTTATCTCCTTCCCCATAGTCGCGCGCGATGACCACCGCGTCTTGCACCTCGGGATGCAGCCGCAAGACGGACTCGATCTCACCAAGTTCAATACGATAGCCACGAATCTTGACCTGATGATCGAGGCGGCCGAGGAATTCCAGGCGGCCATCCGGGAATTGGCGAACACGATCGCCGGTTTTGTACATGCGTGCCGCTGGCTCGTTGCTAAATGGGTCGGCGCCAAACCGCTCCTCGGTGAGCTCAGGCCGGTTCAGATAACCGCGCGCTACACCATCGCCGCCAATATAGAGCTCGCCCGGCACTCCGATGGGCACCGGCTGGCAATAAGGGTCCGTCACGTAAAACCTGGTGTTCGCAATCGGCGGGCCCAGGAGCACCCGCTGATTCGCCTCGATCCTCGCGACGGACGACCAGACTGTCGTCTCGGTTGGACCATACATGTTCCAGAGCGATGCGCAGCGTGGCAACAACGCGCGAGCCAGTTCGACAGACCACGCTTCTCCCCCGCAAAGGATTTTCAGATCCCGGCTGCCCTCCCACCCCGCATCCAGCAAGAGCCGCCATGTTGCCGGAGTCGCTTGCATGATGGTAGCGCCGCACTCTTGCATCAGCGCGGCGAGACGAGAGCCATCGGCGGCAACGTTGCTCGGCGCGATCCTCACTTGCGCTCCGACCACGAGCGGCAAGAACAATTCCAAAGCGGCAATATCAAACGACAATGAAGTTATGGAGAGCAGTTTGTCGTCTTCCTTGATGCCCGGCTCGTGTTGCATGGCTTTGAGAAAATTCACCAGTGCCTGATGCGGTATCTGCACGCCTTTGGGTCGGCCGGTCGATCCGGAGGTGTAGAGCACGTAGGCAAGGTCGCTCGCTCGTCGCTTGCTCGCCGATCGCACAGGCGCGGGACAAGTTGCTTGCGTCGGCAAAGCATCTAGGCAAACGATCTCGACGTTCTGCCGTCGAAGCCGATCTCGCAGGCTTTGCTGCGTCAGCAGGACCATCGGCCGAGCATCATCCATTATGAAGTCAAGCCGGTCCTGCGGATAGTTCGGATCTAACGGAACATATGCGCCGCCGGCCTTCAGAATCCCCAGCAGACCCACGACCATTGCCAGTGAGCGTTCCACATAGAGGCCGACGCGCTCATCCGGCCCGACGCCCAAAAGAGATAGGCAGTGGGCGAGGCGATCGGCCTGTTCGTTCAATTCCCGATAAGTCAGCGGCCGCCGCTCGAAGACTATTGCGACACGATCCGGAGTGCGCCGCACCTGTTCCTCGAACAGTTCATGGACCTGCTGATCGCGCGGGTAATCGGAACTCGTTTGGTTCCACTCGAACAGGATCTGCCGACGTTCCTCAGGCGGCAAAATGTCGAGCCGGCCGATAAGCTCTCTCGGGTCGTCAATCACCGCCAACAGCCGCAGCAAACGACGCTGAAGGCGAACCAAGAATTCCTTATCATAGAGCCCAGGGTTGGCATTGAATTCGAGCCGAAATGCGCCACGCTCCGACCGGTCAAAAACGAAGTGAATATCCAGATCATCGACCGGGCCGTCGGAAATCATGCAATTCGTGCTGTGGTGCCCCGCAAATTGCAAATCATAATCGAATTTCCTGACATTAATTGATAGCCCAAAAATCGGCTTGGCAATGCGACGGAGATCGCGTCGGAGGTCGGCAATGCGATACCGCTGATGACGCAAACTCGACAGCACCTTGAACGGGATTTTGGCCATCAGCGCCGCGACACTCATAGAAGGTTGAATTGCCAGGCGCATCGGCAAGATGTTTGCCATCATCGCAGGAGTCTGCGCAGACATGGCCGTCATTCGCGCGGTCATGAATTGACCAAGCACCACATCTTCCGCTTCTGTCAGCCGATGAACGAAGATCGCGGCGGCCGCCGCCATGACTTGCGGAAGCGTCACTCGCATCCGCCGAGCAAAGTGTTGCAATTGCACGACCGTCGCCGATGGGAGATAGGTTGTCTGGCGCAGAAACTGCGCCGGTGCCGGCGACGGGCCGTTACTGAGGCTCAGCGGTTCCGGACACCCGGACATCAAATCGAGCCAGAATCGCCGATCCGATTCGAAATGTGTTGAAGCCCGATAGGCAGCGTCTTCCTCGACTAGGGCGGCGAGCGAGCCAAAGGGCCTGCAGTCCACATCCGATCCGCTATTGAGGGCGGAGTAGACGTCCGCCACCCGATGCGCAATCAGCGACGCACCAAAGGCGTCCATCACAACGTGATGGTAGCGCGCATACCACAAGAACTCCTCCGGCGCCGCCTTAAACAGAGCAAAAGCGAAAAATGGGCCATGCGAGAGATCGATCGTCTGCGCCAGGTCAGCGCACATCCAGGCCCCGGCAGCCGCGATGGGGTCGGCTTCCGAACTCACGTCTTCATATGTCATGCACCAGTCGGGGGGCGTCACAATCCTCTGGCGCGGAACGTCGCGCTCGACAAAGCGTACGCATAGCGCTTCAGTCTCCGTCACAACCCGCCGCAACGCCGTCTCGAACAGCACTGGGTCTATCGCACCGTGGATTTTGGTATAGTCGGCAATGTTGAAGGCCAATATCGACGCGCCAGACTTTATCGCGTGCCACACTCCCAGCTGGGCCGCGGAAAGCGGTAGATCCGACTGCATCATCATCAATCAGAGCCTCTTGCCGAATTCATCCTTCAATCGTGCATCGACGCGTTTGGCCATGCTGCGGAAATCATGGAGCCAGCCATCCGTCCGAGTCGGGCTTGGCGATGAATTTCATCCGCGCGACTTCCTCTACGTACTCCGCTATTGCTTCGTGTTGTCCGCAAAAATTGCGTTCGATCAACGCAACTTGCCCGAGCGCCCTGCTTCGATTGCCGATGGCCCCGGCATCAGGGCTGCGTCCATCCGGTCATAGAGACAGAAAACGCAGGCGCCGATCATGGTCACCAAGGGCATGGCGACCTGACTGTCATGCATGGAGCCTGACGTCAGCACGCAAGAGACCGGGATTTGGCCACAGGATCGGTCACGGCCTCGCCGCAGGCGTGTTGCCTGATTCGTAATAATAGCAAAATAATAGGTTCTGTCGCAAAGGTATGCCGCGGAATCGCGGATTTGCAACTGATTAGAGCAATTGGTTAAAGCACCAGCAGGGCACGGCCGACATCATCTCATGGCGGTATCTCATGGCGGTCCGTTGCTATCTGATGTTCCAGATAGCCGCTGATCCAAACCTCCGCACGGCGCTCCCTTAGTCTGCAACCAGGTTTTGCAACAGATCCGACGCTCATGTATAGGCCTGCCTGCAGAGCGCTTAGACCCTGGCTGGCCTTCGCCTCCTTGCGCCGGCGTTATTCCGTGACCCAGGACGAGCATGACGACAGATCTCGGCGACGGTGGCAGGCGGCCGCTTAAGGCGTGGGTCCGCGCGCTCGAAAGAACGGCGCCAATCGCCAAAAACCCATTTGTCACCTTGCCGGTCGTTATCGATAGGCTCGCTGACAAACTGGGCGCGGCGCCGGCTTTGATCGCCGACTCCCAAAGCTTGACCTATTTGGCGCTTAACGAGTTGTCGCATCGCTACGCCCGTTGGGCCCTACGCCAAAATGTTGCGCCTGGCGACGTCGTCGCGCTCGTCATGCCGAACTGCCCGACCTATGTTGCGATCTGGCTGGGGATTACGCGTGTCGGCGGCGTCGTGGCACTCGTCAATAGCAACCTCCCACCCGCTGCGCTTGCGCATTCGATCAAGATCGTCACGCCGAAGCAGGTCATCATTGCATCCGAGCTCGAAGACACCCTTGTCGGGGCGTTGCCTTTGCTTCCCCCGGGAGGTCGCTACTGGGTGCATGGCGACGGCAGTCATGGGTTCCCTAACATCGACAGTGACGCCGAACACTACGCTGGTCATCCACTCGACAACTCAGAGTATCCGCCGCCATCCCTCGCCGATCGGGCGCTCTGCATCTACACATCCGGCACCACCGGCTTACCAAAGGCCGCGAACGTCAGCCATTTCCGCCTGATGCAGTGGAGCCAATGGTTTGCCGGCCTCATGGACATCGGTCCCACCGATCGGATGTACAATTGCCTACCGATGTATCACGCCATCGGCGGCGTAGTGGCCATCGGGGCGCCGCTCGTCGCCGGCGGGTCAGTGCTGATCCGTGAACGATTTTCAGCAAGCCGCTTTTGGGACGAGGTGGCTCACTGGGACTGCACGCTCTTCCAATATATTGGCGAGCTTTGCCGCTACCTCGTCCAAAGCCCCCCGCACCCTCGGGAGGCACAGCATCGGATCAGGCTCTGCTGCGGCAATGGGCTCAGGGCGGATGTTTGGGGTGAGTTCAAGCGCCGTTTTCGCATCCCGCACATCCTCGAATACTACGCAGCGACCGAAGCCAATTTCTCGCTCTTCAACTGCGAAGAAAAACCTGGCGCGATCGGCCGCATCCCGGCCTTTCTCGCGCAACGATCCGCAGTTGCGCTGATCAAAGTCGATGTCGAGAATGGCACACCGGTCCGCGACGATGGCGGCTTTTGCCTGCGTTGTTCACGCAACGAAGTCGGCGAGGCTGTGGCCAGGATCGACGATCACGGCTCGACCCTGGGAAGCCGATTCGAAGGATATACGGACAAGGAAGCGACCGCCCGGAAGGTCCTGCGCAACGTCCTCGCGAGCAACGATGCCTGGTACCGCACCGGCGACCTGATGCGGCAAGACGAGCAGGGTTTCTTTTATTTCATCGACCGTCTCGGCGATACGTTTCGTTGGAAGGGAGAGAATGTCTCCACGGCCGAAGTGGCGCAGGCACTTGCCGCATGTCCCGGCGTTATCGATGCGGTTGTTTACGGGGTTGCGTTGCCCGGCACGGAAGGGCGTGCAGGAATGGCCGCTCTGGTGATCGACGACGGCTTCGACCTTGTCGCGTTCCGCAGTCACCTCGCCGACCGCCTGCCCGACTACGCACGTCCATTGTTCTTGCGCATCTGTGGCGAATTCGCGACGACGTCGACGTTCAGGCCGAAGAGCCGCGAACTCTCGCGCGAAGGCTACGATCCCGGCGTGATCCGCGACGAGCTCTATTTCGACGATCGAGATCAAGAGGCGTTCTTGAAGCTCGACGCCGCGCTTTACGAGCGCATCCTGTCGCGCGAGGTTCGCCTATGAGCAGCAATTGCTTGTCGCACACTTGCCCCATAAGGCGTTCATGCCAGGGCGCTCCACGTGCACGTCGTATCAGACAGGCGAGTTTGGTCTGATGCATCGCATAGATCAGGCCCGTTGATGCGCAGGCGCGGCCCGGCGCATAGCAGATGTTGGCGACATCGCCGAGGCTCGCCCCTTCACCACCAAGGTCCTTCGGGATCATGACGCCGAGCAGACGCCTGGAGCGCGCAGCCTCGAACGCTTCAGTGGGGAAGCGCGCCTCGTTATCGACCACATCAGCATGGTCTGCGGCGATCGCGGGACTGCACGCGTTCGCGTCTTCAGATCGCCCGCGAATGCCTTTGGCGGAACTGCGCCGGCTCCCCTGATCATCAGATCGCCTGCCAACGGCATGTCTTGCTCCTGCTCTGCGGGTCCAAAACACCGAGGCTAATCTGCCTCTACGGCTAGCGTGAAAATCTATGTCTCGGTCTTCGAACCCCTGTTTAATCGCGTTGGGGCGTTTGCGTCGTCCGTTCCTACACCTAATGTATTGATCATGTAATGAGTCAATTTATATCTATCAAATCGCAAATAATTTGGAAATTATTTTGTCGAATTAAAGTACTTTACGCTAACTCTGAAGTATTTAACGTTAACGTACCGCAAGACGTTAACGCTATGAACAACGTTAATGTGCTACAAAGCAATTTAAATGATAGAGATTAGACGTTTCGTTGGATGAGCTGCAGCGTCACTCCCAACTCAGAATGGGGACTTCCATGTCAGTGCGGTCTGCAATCATTGCTCAGTTTGAGCAAGTCGCCAAAGAACATAAACATGATTTGGCGCCGCTGACCGACGATTTGGCGCTTTTGGACTGCGGCCTCGACTCTTTGGGCTTTGCAGTCGTCGTGACCCGCCTCGAGGATGAGCTGGGATTCGATCCGTTCGGCAATGCCGAAAATGTCGAGTTTCCCGTCACGTTCGGCGCCTTTGTGAAGTTCTACGAAGATGCAGCGCAGTGAATTGGGTTCGCTGTGGGAGGCGGTGAGCGGCGGCCTTGAGCGGTCAGACCCCACGCTTTGGGGCGCCGATGCCAATGTCGCTTTACGCCACCTGGCTCGCGGCTCGGGCCTCGGCGCGCCGGTCGAGGAACTGCAGGGGCGCTCGGTCCTCGTCAAGACTGAAGATCAGCTCGCTGCCGCTCTGGCGCTCATCGAGCTCGACGGAACGGCGCGTCGGCTGGTTCTATGCCCTTCGGATCTGGCTTTCGAGCACGTGCGTTCGGTCGCTGCGGCCGCGGAGGTGGATGTCTTCGTAACCGATCGACTGGCGGCAGAAGCCGAGGCTGCCGGCGTCGAGCGCTTGGTTACTTGCAACCCTGTGATCACTCCCGCAAGCGGCGAGCGCACGTGTCGTTGCCAAACGGAATGGGTCCTGCTGACGTCAGGGACGACGGGCACGCCCAAGCTCGTGCAGCACACATTGTCAAGTCTGACCGGAGCCATCACAGCGGGCGCCGCCTCCGATGGTCCGGTGGTCTGGAGCACGTTTTATGACATCCGCCGATATGGCGGATTGCAGATATTGCTGCGCGCACTGCTTGGCAGCGCCTCGATAGTGTTGTCGAGCCGCCGGGAAGCGACGGCAGATTTCTTGATCCGGGCTGGCGCCCGCGGCGTGACGCACATTTCCGGGACGCCGTCGCATTGGCGGCGCGCGCTCATGAGCCCAGCGGCTCGTCGGATCGCGCCGCGCTACGCTCGTTTGTCCGGGGAGATTGCGGACCAGGCAATCCTGGACCAGCTCCGCGCTTTCTACCCTGCGGCCAATGTTGCTCACGCGTTTGCTTCGACCGAGGCGGGCTTGGCGTTCGCAGTCGACGACCGTCTTGCCGGTTTTCCTGCGCGCCTTATCGAACGCCGGACCGCCAACGTCGAGATGAAGATCGAGGATGGCTCGCTCCGGATCCGCTCTCCGCTCACCGCAAAGCGCTACCTCGGTGGCAAGAGCGAGCCCCTTGTCGGTCAGGACGGCTTCGTCGACACGGGCGACCTCGTCGAGCGTCGCGACGACCGCTATTATTTTGTCGGTCGCAAAGGCGGCATCATCAATGTCGGTGGTCTGAAGGTGCACCCGGAGGAAGTCGAAGCGGTCATCAACCATCATCCCCGCGTTCAGATGTCATTGGTGAGGGCGCGGAAGAGCCCCATCACCGGTGCGCTGGTGGTTGCCGATATCGTGTTGAAATCCGAACCGGAAGACCAACCCGCCGCGACGGAAACCGACACGCTCAAGCGCGAAATTCTCGAGGCCTGTCACGCTGCATTGGCCATGCACAAGGTTCCCGCTTCCATCCGTTTCGTTTCCCGGCTGGACATCGACGCCTCCGGCAAGTTGGCGCGCCGAAATGCTTAACGTCATTGTGACCGGCGGAAGCCGGGGATTGGGTCTTGGCATAGCTTGCAAGCTTTCGGCGGCAGGCTACCGTGTCATCGCCATCGCGCGGCATGAGAGCGAACAGCTCGCCTCCGCGATCGGCCAATTGCCGGTCGAGCGGAGCGGCTCGCTCCATTTCAGGCCGTTCGACCTTGGCGAGCTTTCCGGCATTCCCGCGCTGATCCGAAGCATTCGCACTGAGTTCGGATCGATTTACGGGCTCGTCAACAATGCCGGCGTGGGCACGAGCGGCATCCTGGCGACAATGCCCGATGCGCAGATCGAGCGCCTGATGCGGATAAATGTTTTGTCGCCGAGCATGCTGACGAAATATGTGATCCGCGCGATGATGGCGGATCGGGGCGGGCGGATCGTCAACATCGCTTCGGTCGTCGCCTTTACCGGATATAGCGGGCTCTCTGCTTATGGTGCGACGAAAGCCTCGCTCGTCGGCTTCACCCGCTCGCTCTCGCGAGAAGTCGGGCCGCTCGGGATCACCGTCAATGCAGTCGCGCCGGGCTTTGTCGCCACCGAAATGACGCACGAGCTCGGCGAAAAGCAGCGTGATCAGCTGGTGCGCCGCAGCGCGTTGCGCCGCCTCGCCGAAGTCGAAGACGTCGCCAACGCGGTCGAGTTCCTGCTCGGTGAGAAGGCCAGAAATATTACAGGAACCGTCATCACGGTCGATGCCGGAAGTACCGCCTAGATCAGGCGGCGCACCTCTGGACAAGGCGGACGGCAATCCATATAACGCCCGCTCTGCTGGCGGCGCGCCGGCGGCGCCCAGGTAGCTCAGTTGGTAGAGCATGCGACTGAAAATCGCAGTGTCGGTGGTTCGATTCCGCCCCTGGGCACCATTTAAGTTATTGAGAATAATAACCTTTCGACATCATACTTTCTCTATAGCGGCTGAGGAATGGGCGATCTGTGTAATTTCTTTGTAACCGCGCCAGCTCAAATCCCTCAGATTTGTCCAAAATCGCGTCGTGGCATTCATCGACGGAAGACGATAGATCGTTCAGCCTCCTTTGCAGCTTGATCGAACTCTCGCTCGAGCCAGTCGGACGCTCCTAATAGTCCTTCTGACACCTTGCGCGCCCACTCAACGTATTCGAGCCTGCGCTTCACGGACCAATCAGGCGGAGGACTTGCCGCAATGGCTCTCATGTTGCTTGTCTTGTCTGCGAGTTTGAGAATTTTTGCCCGCTGCGACTTCATGTGCGAGTGCTCGACTTGGAGCCGTTTTCGTTCCTGCCTCTCAAGATTCTTATCGTCGGTTACCTCCTCGACCAATCTGGCCACGCCCTCGCCAAACGCCTGGGCGATTACACCGCGGGGGACCTCCTGGTCCTCGATCGAGTCATGGAGCAGTGCAGCAATCACGAGATCGGGGTCCTGGCCGTCTGTTGCCTCCGCCACCAGCGTCGCGACCTCAAGTAGGTGATTGATGTATGGCTCCTCGGCAGCGCCCTTGCGACGCTGATGAACGTGCCATCGTGCAGCAGCGTCAGCTGCCTTAAGAACGGCGATCCATTCTTTAGCCATCACCTTCTCCCTGATTCTCATGGTTTGCACCTGCCGGCTACCAGTTCGCTCACTCTATCAAAGAACCAATTTTGCGAAGCTCTCCTCCGCTTAGCAACAGAGCGGCCTTTTCCAACTCAATCCAAGGTCCCAAAAATCGGTGTTCATTTTATTGCATCCAACATCACCCAGCACGGCAATCTCAGAGCTTCCAAGTGCCGGTGGTGGCAGCACCTCGGAGGCACATAAGAGAGAGCCGCGCTCCCTCCCTGAATTGTGATTCGGGATCAAGAGGCTGAACCATGAAGACGCACCACCCGGCAAACGAGCGTATCAAGCGAGACTATTTCACCTATCTGAAGGAAGCCCGGCGCTACAGCGAGACCTCGCTCGATGGCGTCGCAGCGGCGCTTCATCGCTTCGAAGTTTACACCAAGTTTCGCGACTTCAAGGCTTTCCACATCCAGCAGGCGGTCGCCTTCAAGGCGCATTTGGCCGAACAGCTCAGTACGAAGACCGGCGAGCGGCTGAGCAAGGCAAGTCTCTATGCCACATTGCGAGCACTCAAAACTTTCTTCATCTGGCTTGCCGGGCAACCGGGCTACCGATCCCGGCTTGCCTATGCCGATGCCGAATATTTCAACTTGTCGGAAAAGGATACGCGCGTCGCCAAGGCGCGCCGGGAGCAGCATATTCCGACCCTCGAGCAAATCCGGCATGTCATAGAGGCCATGCCATCGAACACCGAGATCGAGCGCCGTGACCGCGCACTCGTTGCCTTCATTCTGCTGACAGGCGCTCGCGACGGCGCGGCGGCAACTTTCAAGTTGAAGCATGTGGATTTGATCGAGGGGCGCATCGAACAAGATGCTCGGGAAGTCGCGACCAAATTCAGCAAGACCTTCACCACCTGGTTTTTTCCGGTCGGAAACGACATCCTTCAAATCGTGACAGGTTGGGTCGATTACCTCCGCAAAGAAAAGCTCTGGAGCTTGGACGATCCACTGTTCCCCGCCACCCGCATCATTGTGGGCAATACAGGACAATTTGAAGTCGCCGGGCTCGCGCGGCAGCATTGGTCGACCGCTACACCGATTCGAAACGTGTTCAAGATAGCTTTCGAGCGGGCCGCCCTGCCCTATTTCATTCCTCACAGTTTTCGAAAAACGCTTGCTGTCTTGGGCGAGAAGACCTGCCGAACCCCCGAAGAATTCAAGGCCTGGAGCCAAAATCTCGGGCATGAGAAGGTACTTACGACCTTTTCGAGTTATGGCGAGGTCGGGCGAACGCGGCAGGCTGAAATCATTCGGGCTCTCAAAAATCCAACGTCGGACAATGACGAGGCGACCTTAAGACTTGCGAGGGTCATCCGGAATGCAGGGGTGTTTCCGATGCAGCCCTGACCGGCACCGGGAATTGTGGAATTCAATTTTCCCCTATGCAACTATAGGATAGTGGGAGTTTCGGCTGCCAGCACGCGTGGGGGAATGCGCCAGTGAGCAATGGCGATCTGAATTGGATCACGAACTTCATTTGGGGCATCGCCGACGACGCCCTCCGTGATCTATACACGCGCGGCAAATATCGCGATGTGATCCTGCCGATGATGGTGCTGCGCCGTCTTGATGCCGTGCTAGAGCCCACCAAGCAGGCCGTGCTGTCGATGAAGGAGAACCTCGACAAGGCGAGGATTACAAATCAGGACGCAGCACTACGCCAGGCGGCGGGGCAAGCCTTCTACAACACCTCGCGCTTCACTTTGCGGGACCTGCGCAATCGTGCCAGCCAGTCGCAGCTGAAGGCCGATTTCGAGGCCTATCTCAATGGCTTCTCGCCGAACGTTCAAGAAATCCTCGACAACTTCGAATTCCGCAATCAGCTCCCCAAGCTTTCAAAAGCCGATGTGCTGGGCACGCTGATTGAGAAATTCCTCGATTCGTCGATCAATCTCGGTCCGAAACCCGTGCTGAACGGCGATGGTTCGGTGAAGTATCCGGGCCTCGACAATCATGCGATGGGCACGATCTTCGAGGAGCTTGTTCGACGCTTCAACGAGGCGAACAACGAGGAAGCCGGCGAACACTGGACGCCGCGCGACGCCGTGAAACTCATGGCGAAGCTGATCTTCGTACCTGTCGCCGATCAGTTAACGTCGGGCACCTACCTGCTCTATGACGGAGCCCTCGGCACAGGCGGCATGCTGACGGTGGCCGAAGAGACGCTGAACGAACTTGCCGCCCAACACGGCAAGCAGGTCTCGACCCACCTCTATGGCCAGGAGATCAACGGCGAAACCTACGCCATCGCCAAGGCCGATCTGCTGCTCAAGGGCGAAGGCGCGGAAGCCGATAATATCGTCGGCGGGCCGGAATACTCGACGCTCGCAAACGATGCCTTCCCTTCACGCGAATTCGATTTCATGCTTTCGAACCCGCCCTATGGCAAAAGCTGGAAGGGCGATCTGGAGCGGATGGGCGGCAAAGGCGGCATTCGCGATCCGCGCTTCGTGATCGAGCACGCCGGCGATGCAGAATACAGCTTGGTCACCCGGTCGAGCGACGGGCAGATGCTGTTCCTGGCGAACATGCTGTCGAAGATGAAGCACAATACGCCGCTCGGCAGCCGCATAGCCGAGGTGCACAACGGCTCATCACTCTTCACAGGTGACGCCGGCGGCGGCGAAAGCAATGTGCGGCGCTGGATCATCGAAAACGACTGGCTTGAAGCCATCGTCGCCCTGCCGCTGAACATGTTCTACAACACCGGCATCGCGACCTATGTCTGGGTGCTGACCAACCGCAAGCCGAGCCACCGGCGCGGCAAGGTGCAGTTGATCGACGCCACCGCATGGTTCAAGCCGCTGCGCAAGAACCTCGGCAAGAAGAACTGCGAACTGGCCGACGCCGATATCGAGCGCATCGTCGAGACTTTCCTGAAGTTCGAGGAGAGCGAGCAATCAAAGATCTTCGACAATGCCGAGTTCGGCTATTCGAAGGTGACGGTCGAGCGACCGTTGCGCGCACGCGGCATCGATCCGAACCGTGTGTATTTGCCGAAGGAGATCAAGGCGCTGAAGGAGGAAGGTCGGATCTCCGAGGACGGCGCGCCCGTCGTCCGCCGCATTCACAAGCCCGGCAAGGTTGAAGCCGATCCGTTGCGCGGGCTGTTCCCGGTGACGATCGAGGGCAAGCGCTGCGTCGTCGAATATGGGCCCGACGGCGATCTGCGCGACACCGAGTCGGTGCCGTTGAAGGAGCCGGGCGGCATCGAAGCCTTCATCCGACGCGAGGTGCTGCCGCATGCGCCCGACGCTTGGATCGACGAGGCCAAGACCGCCATCGGCTACGAGATCAGCTTCACGCGATATTTTTACAAGCCGCAGCCTTTGCGCCCGCTTGACGCGATCCGCGCCGATATCCTGGCGTTGGAGCATGAGACCGAGGGCTTAATGGCCAATATTGTGCGGGGCATTCAATGATCGGCGCAATCACACGAGGCCACTGGCGCATACCTTGGTTGCAAGAATTGCCGGCACATTGGGAAGTCGTCTCAAGTAAGCAACTGTTCTTCGTCCGAAAGGAGCTGGCTCGCGAGTACGATCAGCAGTTAGCGGCAACACAGGCCTATGGAGTGATCAGTCAGAAGGAATTCGAACGCCGAGTAGGTCGACGAGTGGTCCAAATCACTCAGAACCTCGAAAAGCGTCGCCATGTGGAGAAGGACGATTTCGTCATCAGCATGCGAAGTTTTCAGGGCGGCCTGGAGCGTGCCTGGGAGACCGGATGTATCCGTTCCTCGTATGTGGTTCTAAAGCCGAGCGACCGAGTGCACGTTGGATTCTTCCAGTACGTGTTTAAGTCCCACGGCTACATACAGGCACTACAGGCCACATCGAATTTTATCCGAGATGGGCAGGACCTTAACATATCGAATTTTAGCCTTGTCGACTTACCGTTGCCGCCAAGGGAGGAGCAACATCTACTAGCTCGGTTTCTGGATTGGCATGGCTTACAAACGGCGAAGCTCATCCGTACCAAGAAGAAGCTCATCGCGCTGTTGAACGAGCAGAAGCAGGCCATCATCCACTGCGCCGTCACCCAGGGCCTCGACCCGAACGTTAAACTCAAACCCTCCGGCATCCCGTGGCTCGGCAACGTGCCAGAGGGGTGGAAGGTGAAGCGGTTGAAGACCGTTTGCCGGATCAACCCATCAAAATTGGGGATCAAAGTCCGGAATACCGATGGACTGGCGACGTTTCTACCCATGGAACGTGTCAGCAGCGATGGGCAGATCGATTGCAGCCTTCAACAACCGGTCTCGGAATTCGCAACCGGCTTTACATTCTTCCAACGAAACGACGTGATACTCGCGAAGATAACGCCGTGTTTCGAGAACGGGAAAGGTGCAGTCCTTGATGCTCTGCCGACGGAAGTCGGATTTGGCTCGACAGAGTTTATTGTGCTGCGCGCATCAAGTGCTCTCGATCCGCGCTTTCTTTACCTACTGACGTTCGAGCCGCAGTTTCGCCGACTGGGCGTTGAGTCGATGACTGGATCGGCGGGCCAACAGCGCATTTCACCCGAGTTCGTTGCAAACTATGTGGTTGCTGTTCCTGACCGAGAAGAGCAGGTTCTCATAATTGAGGCTTTGAGGACCGTGACACGCGTGGTCGATGCTACGATTGACGCGGCAAACCGCGAAATCGCCCTCGTTCAGGAATTCCGAACTCGCCTGATCGCCGATGTCGTCACAGGCAAGCTCGATGTGCGGGCGGCGGCAGCCAGCCTGCCCGAGAACACCGAGTTTGAGCCCATCGAGGAACTGCCCGGCGACGAAGACCTCGAAGAGGCCATCAACGATTCCGAGAACGAGGAGGTCGCCGCTTGACCGTTCCCCACGCGTTATACGCTTGACGTATCACGATCAACGGCATAAGATTTCGCCCCATGATCAGATCGTTTCGGGATCGCGCGACCGAGAGGCTTTGGATGGGCAGTTTTGTCCGGCAGTTCAGCGGCATCGAGAAACAGGCAGTGCGCAAGCTCGATATGCTGCATCAGGCGCGCGACCTCAGCGACCTGCGGGCCCCGCCGGCGAACCGGCTGGAGGCCCTTGCGGGGGGTCGCCGGGGCCAGCACTCGATCCGCATCAATGATCAATGGCGCATTTGCTTCATCTGGACGAAGGACGGACCCGAAAATGTCGAAATCGTCGACTACCATTAAGGCGGTCGCCACCCCCAATCGTGTCACCACCCATCCGGGGGAGGTGCTGGCCGAAGAGTTTCTGAAGCCGCTCGGGCTTTCGGTGAACGCGCTCGCCATGGCGTTGCGCGTGCCGGCCACGCGCATAGGCGCGGTCGTCAAGGGCGAGCGGGCGGTGACGGCGGACACGGCCTTGCGGCTGGCGCGCTTCTTTGGTACGAGCCCGGAATTCTGGGTGAACCTGCAAGCAATGCACGACCTGACCAAGGCCATGCTGGAAAGCGGCGTGACGATCGCGCGGGACGTTCAGCCGCGCGCCGCATGATGAAAGTATGACCACAAACGGCCCGACATGGATGTGCGCAAGGTCTATGCCTGGAACGAGCGGAAGAAGCGCTTCTCGCCGCGCCAGATAGGCATAGCCTTCGAAACCCTGTGCTCGAAGGGATGGCTGACGGCGGCATAAAAATGACCGACATATCTCGCGTGACCGTCGACCCCGAACAATGTGGCGGACGCCCTTGCATCCGCTCGCTGCGCATACGCGTTGAGGACATACTCGATCTCCTGGCAGCAGGCGCGTCAAAACAAGAAATACTCGAAGACTATCCTTTGCTCGAAGCCGCGGACCTTGCTGCTGCGCTTGAATACGCCGCGAGGCAGAGCGGTCGCCCGGTTCCGCGCGCATGACGACGGACACCTCTGAGAAAGGGCTCGAGGCCCTGATCGTGGCCCAGATGACGGGTCGGCCGGCGACGGCAGGAGGCGGATTCGCCGAGGAACCGGAGCCCTTCGTCGGGCTGCACAATTGGCTTCTCGGCGACCCCAAGGCCTATGACCGTGCATGGACCGTCGACCTGTCACTGCTTCGCGCTTTCATCACCGCCACGCAGCCGCTGCTGCTGGCGGCACTCGATCTCGATAACGACAGCCCGACGCGCCAGAAATTCCTCGCTCGCTTGCAAGGTGAGATCGGCAAGCGCGGCGTCATCGATGTGTTGCGCCATGGTGTGAGGCATGGTCAGCATGACGTGGCCTTGTTCTATGGCACGCCGTCTCCTGGCAATCTCATGGCGGCCACGCACTTCGCGCTGAACCGCTTCTCGGTTACGCGCCAGCTGCGCTACAGCCGTGACGACACCGCTCATGCACTTGACCTCGCACTGTTCATCAACGGGCTGCCAATCGCGACGTTTGAACTGAAGAACAGCCTGACGAAGCAGACCGTCGAAGACGCCGTCGAGCAGTACAAGCGCGACCGCGATCCACGCGAAAAACTGTTCGAATTCGGGCGCTGCATTGTCCACTTCGCGGTCGATGATGCGCAGGTGATGTTCTGCACGCATCTCAAAGGTAAGGGCTCTTGGTTCCTGCCGTTCAATAAGGGCTGGAACGACGGCGCCGGCAATCCGCCGAACCCGGCCGGGCTGAAGACGGATTATCTCTGGAAGGACATCCTGACGCCGCTCGGGCTGACGGACATCATCGAGAACTACGCTCAGATCGTCGAGCGCAAAGACCCGAAGACCGGCAAGGTGAAGCGCGATCAGATCTTCCCGCGCTTTCACCAGCTTGACGTGGTCCGCAAGCTCGTCGCCGACGCCAAGGCGCAGGGCGCCGGCCGGCGGGTGCTGATCCAGCACTCGGCTGGATCTGGAAAATCGAACTCGATCGCCTGGCTGGCGCACCAACTCGTTCGGCTCGCGCATGATGCTCGCCAGGTTTTCGACTCCGTGATCGTCGTGACAGACCGCCGGAATCTCGATCAGCAGATCCGCGACACGATCAAGCAGTTCGTGCAGGTTGGCGCGACCGTCGGCCATGCAGAGCACTCCGGCGATCTTCGCCACTTCATCGAACAGGGCAAGAAGATCATCATCACGACGGTTCAGAAATTTCCGTTCATCCTCGACGACATCGGTACGCAGCATAAGGACAGACACTTCGCGATCCTCATCGACGAAGCCCATTCAAGCCAGGGCGGCAAAGCCGCAGCGGCACTAAACGCAGCCTTGACCGGCGCAGACGATGGCGATGAAGATGAGACCGTCGAGGACAAGATCAACGCGATCATGGAGAGCCGAAAGATGCTCCGGAACGCGAGCTATTTTGCTTTCACCGCGACACCGAAGAACAAAACCTTGGAGATTTTCGGCGAGCCCTACCCCGAAGGCGACGTGATCAAACATCGGCCCTTCCACAGCTACACGATGAAGCAAGCAATCCAGGAAGGCTTCATCCTCGACGTGCTGCGCTACTACACCCCCGTCAACAGCTACTATCGTCTGGTCAAGACCGTCGAGGCAGACCCGGAATTCGACACCAAGCGCGCGACCAAGAAACTGCGCCGCTATGTCGAAAGCAACGACCACGCAATCCGCCTCAAGGCGGAGATCATGGTCGATCATTTTCACGAACAGGTGCTGGCGCTGAATAAGATCGGCGGTCAGGCCCGCGCGATGGTGGTGACATCTGGGATCGAACGCGCGATTCAGTATTTCCACGCGGTCAACGCTTATCTGGCCGAACGCAAGAGCCCCTATCGCGCAATCGTCGCGTTCTCCGGCGAACATGAGTTCGGCGGCACCAAGGTGACGGAAGCCAGCCTCAACGGGTTCCCGTCGAGGGATATCGTCGACCAAATCGAGAAGGACCCGTATCGGTTCCTGATCTGCGCCGACAAGTTTCAGACCGGTTACGACCAGCCCCTGCTGCACACAATGTATGTCGACAAGGCGCTGTCCGGCATCAAAGCTGTCCAGACATTATCCCGTCTAAACCGGGCACATCCGCAAAAGTACGATGTGTTCGTGCTCGACTTCATGAACGATACCGAGACGATCCGCGCGTCGTTCGAGACCTTCTATCGGACCACAATCCTGAGCGACGAAACCGATCCAAACCGGCTTCACGATCTGAAGGCGAACTTGGACGGATATCAGGTCTATGATCCCGCGCAGATCGAGCAGTTCGTCGCGCTATATCTATCGGGTGCAGATCGCGATCGGCTCGATCCTATCCTTGATGCCGGCGTAGCGACCTACGACTCCATCCTCGACGAAGATGGCCAGGTCGATTTCAAGGGCAAAGCCAAGGCTTTCGCGCGGACCTATGCGTTCATCTCCTCGATCCTGCCTTACACGAGCGCCGAATGGGAAAAGCTTTCTATCTTTTTGAATTTCCTGTTGCCGAAGCTGCCGGCGCCGCGCGAGGAAGACCTCTCTAAGGGCATCCTCGAAGCCATCGACATGGATAGCTACCGCGTTGAGAAGCAGGCCGCGCAGCGCGTGCAATTGGCCGATCAGGAAACCGAGATCAATCCCGTCCCCACAGATGGCGGCGGCCACAAGGCGGAACCCGAACTCGACCGCCTGTCGAATATCATCCGAAGCTTCAATGATCTGTTCGGCAACATCACCTGGGCCGACACAGATCGCATCCGGCGGCTGATCGCGACCGAGATTCCCGACAAGGTCGCAGCCAACCCGGCCTATCAGAACGCCAAGCAGAACTCGGACAAACAGAACGCTCGGATCGAGCACGACAAGGCGCTCGCAGGCGTCATTGTCAGCTTAATGAAAGACGACACTGAGCTGTTCAAGCAGTTCAGCGACAACCCTGAGTTCAAGAGGTGGCTGACGGACGCAGTTTTCACTGCCACCTACGACAGACCGGCCGGTGGTGCGTGACAAGCGGCACTTTAGAACGAAGGGAAAACTCACTGTGCATTCTCTGTGTAATCGTGCCCGGAAATTCGGGGAACGTTCCAGACACGAATGACCGATGCCGCGGTGTCAATTCCTCAGTTTGCCTAGCTAAATCAAACTATTCAGAGCTTGTCGGAAAATCCCGGAAACTCCGCGACAAGGACTGAAAATCGCAGTGTCGGTGGTTCGATTCCGCCCCTGGGCACCAGCCCGCTTTCACATAGCGCCTCATAATTGCAAATACGTTTTCAATTTCATCTAGTTACGCAAATATCGACCGAACATAGCTTGTCCCCCCACATCGTGTGACGTACCGGCAAAATGCGGGTGGATTTGCGGGTGAATTGTCACAAAACGGGAGAGTACCCGCATGGCGCTCACCCTGTCCGCGATCGCCAAGGCCAATGCCCGCGACAAGCCCTTAAAGCTCTCTCACGGCGGCGGGTTGCCATCCCCGTCATTCTGATTGCGGCGCATGAACGAACGGCTACTCCGCGGCCGCTAACGGCGGTACGCCGAGAATGGCCTTGGTCTCCAGGAATTCGCCGAACGCATGGTCGCCCCACTCGCGGCCGTTGCCGGACATTTTATAACCGCCGAACGGCGCCATCAGATCAGGGCCCGCGCCGTTGAGCGCGACCTGACCGGCGCGCAGACGCGACGCGACTTCGCGCAGCTTGGCCGGATCACCGCCTGACACGTAGGCGGCGAGGCCGTATTCCGTGTCATTGCCGATCTCGATCGCCTGGTCGACCGTGTCATATCCGAGGATCGACAACACCGGCCCGAAGATTTCTTCCTTCGCAATCGTCATTTTCGGGGTGACATCCGCAAAGATCGTCGGCTTGACGTAATAGCCCTTTTCCAGCCCCTCCGGCTTGCCCGGACCGCCGGCGACCAAGGTCGCGCCCTCGTCGATGCCCTTCTGGATCAGGCCCTGGATCTTGTTCCATTGCGTCGCAGAGATCACTGGACCCATCTGCGCGTTGCCGCCGGGATCGCCGACCGTCGTCGCTTCGGCCGCAGCCTTGGCGATGGCGACAACCTCGACCATCTTCGTCTTGGGCGCCAGCATGCGCGTCGGCGCATTGCAGGATTGGCCGGAATTGGTCATGACCGAGCGCACGCCGCCCGTGACGGCCGTCTTGAGATCGGCGTCCTCGAGGATGATGTTCGGGCTCTTGCCGCCGAGTTCCTGATGCACGCGCTTGACCGTCGGCGCAGCGTTGCGCGCGACTTCGACGCCCGCGCGCGTCGAACCGGTGAACGAGACCATGTCGATGCCGGGATGCGACGCAATGGCCGCGCCGACCGTCGGCCCGTCGCCGTTGACGAGATTGAACACGCCCGCAGGCACCCCTGCCGCATCCAAAATTTCAGCGAAAATCTGGCCGGAGAACGGCGCGATTTCGGACGGCTTCAGCACCATCGTGCAGCCGGTCGCCAGCGCCGGCGCGACTTTGCAGGCGATCTGGTTGAGCGGCCAGTTCCACGGCGTGATGAAGCCGCAAACGCCGATCGGCTCCTTGGCGACGATCGTCGTGCCGCGCTGCTCCTCGAACTTGTAGTTCTTCAGAACCTGCAAAGCGGTGGCGAAATGCGCGGCGCCCATAGCGGCTTGCGCGCGCTGGGCGAGCCACACAGGCGCGCCCATTTCCTCGGTGATCGCCTTGGCCATGTCCTCATGGCGCTTCTTGAGCTCGGCCAGAATGCGCGTCAGCAGGTCCATGCGCTCTTCGCGACTCGTGCGCGAAAAGGTTGCGAAAGCCTTGCGGGCCGCCTTCACGGCGCGGTCGACGTCTTCTGCCGATCCAAGCGAGATGTGGCCGCACACTGCCTCGGTCGCCGGGTTGATGACGTCGAGCGTCTTTGCCGCCGCCGGGGCGACCCACTTTCCGTCGATGTAAAACGTGAGATAGTCCCGCATGTCGCTCTCCCTGATCGCGCGAATTCTGTCCGGTGTACGTTTGAAACGGCAATTCCATTTTGCGCTGCATATATAATATTTGAGGTTATGTCGCAAATCTGGGTTTGATGCCGAAAGAAGGTTTGGCTAGCCCGAAGGCCACCACGCCGCGGTCTCAACCGCCGAACGGGCGGTGGTTCGATTGCCGTTTGAGGCAGAAATTTTGCGAGTACATGTGCGGGTGCGCGCCGTTTCGAGGCGAGTGAATAGCCATGTAATCTTGGGCAATTCAGCTTCAGCTCGATTGCGCCCTTGGCACCAGCTTTTCCAGCCGCAAAAATCCGCAGTTGTTCACAAGCATCCAAGCACGTCAGATAATCGCTTGTATTTCAAGGCGTTGAACCTGACAATCGGGTCGTGACACCGGCTGCTTCGTCGGTATTTATGCACTGGTGTCCTTTGGCAGCCGGCGAACTTGTTGGCATCTTGTTGGTATCGAAGCAAAAGCGACGACTTGACGCCACGTCTGCAGGGCTGCTGCGCAGGCGCGCAGCGAACACGGTGAAAGCGGAATGGTAGCTCCGACAGCAGGCAACGACAGGGTCGTCGTCAGGCAAATAACAGACGCCGACCACGCGGAATTGGCTGCATTTCTGGCGCGCGGCTTCGGATATGAAGCGAATTTCTTTCTTTCGCTATTCGAAAAATTGCGCCGTCACGACACGCCGCCGGGCTACCCGAAATATGGATATCTCCTGCACAACGGCGCGAGGATTGTCGGCTCTGTTTTGCTGATTTTCTCACGGATCGAGGAAGCCGATCGCTCGTTTATCCGGTGCCACGTCACGAGCTGGTTCATCGAGCCTGAATATCGCCCGCTCGCCGCCCTGTTTTATGCGCGCGGCCTGAAGAACAAAGAGGTCTCCTACATCAACGTCTCCGCGCGCTCGTGGACGATACCGATCATAGAGAGCCAGGGGTTCCGCAAATATTCGAAGGGTCAGTTCGTCACGACGACTCTGCTCAACGCCTTCACGGCACCTAGCGAGGCCGATGCGATCGCTGTCGACGGCGCAATTTCCGTGCAAGGGCAATGCAGCGAATTCGAGCGCAGGGTTGTCGCAGATCACGGGCGATTCGGCTGCATCGCCGTGTGGTGCGTATCAGCCGGGCATGCCTATCCATTCGTATTCCACGAACGCGCGTTCAAGGGGTTCATTCCTGGCGTGCAGCTCGTCTATTGCCGGAATATCGACACGTTCGTCAGGTTCGCGCGACCTCTTTCGCGCTTCCTTCTGGCGCGTGGCAAGCAGCTGGTGCGGGTCGACGCCAATGGTCCGATCGAAGGGCTGATCGGCAAATATCTCGACGACATGGAGCCGAGATTCTTCAAGGGCGCGCCGCCGCGCCTCGGCGACCTCGCCTATACGCAGACCGTGATGTGCCCGTTCGTGCGACTGGGTGCTCGCGGGAGCGCGCCGGCGGCCTGACAAGGGCGATGGCACAGACTTCGCCCTGCGCCGTTCTGCTTGAGCCGCAAATCCGGTTGCAGGTTTCCATGAGGTTACTGGACCGCCTCGAACGTGCACGAGAAGCGTACCCGGTATGAGGCGCGCACTTTTTAATTCCCGGCGGTACGAGAAGGTGCGAACGGTCAGGTTGGCGAAGACAGACTTCAACCCAAGTCTCAGGGGAAAGGGACACATGGCTCGGCACCGCGCCATCCTCTTGCAATACCAAATGCTTTAAGCATTGACCTCTGCCCAGACTTGGGATTTTGTTGCGACCATCACGATGAATTGGAGCGGCGTCGGCATGCAGTCCATCTCGGCATGAATTCAAACGCCCATATAGGGAATTCGAGACGAGATTCGATCGCCGGCGCAAAGTTGAAATCTTCTAAAGAGGGAAGCGAGGGATGAACTTTGTGCGTATCGCGGCATCGGCCGTAATTATCGTCGCCCTGATGAGTGTTTGCGCAAACGCCAAGCCGATTGCCACGGCCAGGGATACGAATCTGCGGCAAGAGCCGCGAATGGATGGTCAAATCCTGACGCTGATTCCCGGGGGAACCAAGATCGAAGTCGGTCAATGCATCCAGGGTTGGTGCAAAGCTTCCTGGAACGGGCAAGACGGATATGTCGCCGTTCAGAACCTTGCATTGCCAAGAATGCGACCGCCGGGCGAGCCTGTGGTCGCCGGGGAAGTCTATGGACCGCCGGCTGCCTATCCGCCGGGGCCTGTGTACGGACCGCCGGCCTATTACGGCTATAGGCCTTATTATCCCTATGGGCCGTATTATGGCCCCGGTGGCTATTATGGGGGATGGGGTTACGGAGGCTGGGGACGGCGCTGGTAGCCTGCGACGCGCAATCGATCATGAAGCCCACCATTGCTCGTGGTCTCTCTTCCCTCGCCGCTTCGAACACGGCCAAACCAGCGCCTACACGCCTGAATTACAGGTCAGGTTGCAGATTTCCATGAGGTTACCACGCCACGCGCGCGGAATCGGTGAGAAAAGCGCACATTACGCAACCAGTACGCGCGAGAGAGGGCGGCGTCCTTCGTGGCGCTCAGTTGCGAGTGAGCGGGTATGTTCAAAACTCTTCATACACGCTCATCTCGTAAGGCGCTCCCCTTCGCACACTGCGCGCAAGATATACCGCCACGGCTTTTTGGCCCACGCGCCCGCGTAGGCGATACCGATACGCGGAGTTGTTTGAACGTCGCGCGGAGAGACTTTCACGCCGCGATCTTCTATCCAGAGTCCGGCGGATTTGCCAAGCGGCTTGCCACTCAATGTCTTGTCGATGCTCAAGTGCTTCGTGAGCCGCGCGGGGCCGTCCAAACGGATCTCCCCTTTCTGCGGCGCCGCGATACCGCGCAACAGTACCGCTGAGGGCTCGCCGCGCTTCCCCGTCACGATATTGAGCATCCAGTGCATGCCGTAGGTGAAGTACACGTAGATCGTGCCGGCTTTCGCGTACATGGGCCAATTGCGCGCCGTTTTCCCAAAGCGCGCGTGACTCGCCAAGTCGTTCTCACCGCCGTACGCTTCGGTCTCAACGATGAGATACGCGTATTTCTTTCCGTCGATGTCGCGCACGAGATACGTGCCGAGCAAGGCGCGAGCGACCTCGCGCACGGGCCGGTCGAAAAATCGTTGCGGCAGGATCTTCCTCGCGCGTGTTTGTCCGGGCTTCATGTGAACGCCGCAGTTCGGGTTACCATCCCTGCGCTTTTTTGGACAAACCGGATTGAGTGACGATACATTTGAAGGTGCACGGCTTGAAAAGCGCTCAGGCTTGCGCGCGAGATGCTAGACTTGACGGCATGTCCCCGATCGAACAGTACGGCGCCGCTGACGACGCCGTCAGCCCCGACATGGCGGGGCGTCAGACGACGTCGGAATTCCGCTCACCAGAGTGCAAGAATTTCCCGCTTCAAAGTGCCGACAGTGAAAGGTTTGCGGACCAGCGGGAAATTTTGGTAGGTCTCAGGTATGTCGTGCATTGCATAGGCAGTCGCGAAGACGAAAGGAGTGCCGTTTTCGAACAGGAAATCAGCGACTGGATAGACGGATTCGCCGCCGAGGTTGATGTCGAGGATTGCTGCGTCGAAAGCTTCCGCCTTGGCCATCCCAATCGCCTCGGCAAGATCAGCAGAGGGTCCGACGATCGTGCAGCCGAGGTCCAGCAAAATATTTTCGATGAAAGCGGCGACGTAGTATTCGTCCTCGACCAGGAGAATCTTGAGACCGGTCAAATCGCTGCGCTTGCGCCCGCTCTCCTGGGCAAGAGCCGAGGGCGCACAATCGGCGAGTGCCCCATTCTTTCTCGACCCCAAAACTAGTTGGTCCGGAGAAGCGCCGAAACGCTGCACGGCGGCGGCCTCCCGAGCTTGCCTCTCACCGCGGCATAGCGCCGGAGTTCCTTCCAGACCAAAACCACGCTCGATAAGTGCATTCACCAGCATGGCACAACCTTTCTGTTACCAGCTGAATACTTCTCATGCTTCGATATAGAGTCGATCGGACACACGATTGTGTATCTCAACCTTTCGCGGGCGAAATCCAAGCGCACATTGTCGCGCAATTCGCGTGCCGATCCGCTTTGCTTGGCATGAGGCACCGCCTTAGGTACAGCTGAAACAATCAATCATACCCCAACGCGCCGGCTCCGGGTAATTGAATCTCCTGTATCAAGTGTAAATTCTCGCGCCGCGATGAATTGCGAACCGGCGATGACTCCGCCGTCAGCTCAGTCATAGCGGCGTCAGCGATGCCAATCCCGCCGCTGCTTGGCCTAGTTCGCTCTTTCGTTGTCCGCGATTTGGATTGCTCTCGCCGTTGCAACCCGTTCAAAATCAGCCTACGCCGCTGCCTAAATCGAAATCTTCACGGACGACCAAGTGGGGACGGCTTTCGAATCGGGGTGTCTCGGCTGTGCGGTGACGCCCCTCACGCATCATGGGATTGCGCTGTTCATGTAGGTTGCGCTTCGAAAGAAAGGCATACGAGCCGCGTTAATCTGTGTGCGTGAATGAGATCGGCACTGACCAGCCAGGACCGGTCTTGTCCGGCCAACAGCGGCCAGCTCAATTGTCTAAAAGATGCGCGTGCTATGCGGCACGATGATTGGATTCTTCAGCCGTCGATCGGCCGACAATTTCCGCATAGTCGGCGATCGGCCGCGGATGTCCGAGCAGATAGCCTTGAATTTCACCACAAGACTCCCGCATGAGGAAGGCGAGTTGATCTGGCGTTTCGACACCCTCGGCAATGATTGGCATTTGAAGATCGCGGCCAAGACCGATAACGGCGCGGATGATGGCCGGCGACTGAGCATTGCGGCCAAGGTTGCAAATGAAGCTCCGATCGATCTTGATCTTGTCGAATGGGAAGGATTGCAGATAGGACAGCGAACAATAGCCGGCGCCGAAATCATCCATGGCGATCCTCACCCCGAGATCCTTTATGCGACGCAGTATGGCGAGCGCGTGGTTCTGGTTATTGAGCATGACCCCTTCGGTGATTTCCAATTCAAGGCGTTGCGGAGCGAGGCCGGTCTCCAAAAGGATCGCGTGGACGAGCCCGGCGAGATCGTTGTGGTGGAATTGAACCGGCGAGAGATTGACGGCGACCGTCAGCGGATTCGGCCACGACGCGGCTTCGCGACAGGCTTCGCGTAGAACCCATTCGCCGATCTCGAGGATGAGGCCGGTTTCCTCCGCCAAAGGGATGAAGACGTCCGGGTATACCGTGCCGCGTTCTTGTTGGCGCCATCGCACCAGCGCTTCGAAACCGAAAATTTCACCGCCGATTCGCGCTTGTGGCTGGTAGTGCAGCGACAGCTCGTTACGGCTGATAGCGACGCCCAGATCGCGTTGCATTGCTCGGCATTCGCGCTTCCCGAATAACGGAAAGAACTCCCGGTCGGCCTTGAACAGGTGCTGCGCGACCAGGGTATTCGCGAGAAACTCGACCAGATCGCCCAATGTCGTCTTGCCGGCCGCAAACGACGCCTCGAGTTCCTTTGCCCGCGCGAGCAATCCGGTATGGGCCAGACGATGCCGCTCGAGGTCTTTATAACCATGCTGGGCGAGCAATTCCTCTTCGTCGGCGAAGTGTCGTACAATGTGCGCTAAGAGTTTTTCGAATACCGCTCTGAAGGCTTCCGGTGACGATTCCGATTTGAACGAGGCCTCGAAAAGCGAGTTTGCCAGATCGAACAGCTCGTGATGCTCCCGATCGATTGTCGGCTCACCACATTCGTACTCTTCCTGCCATACCAGGCGAACGAGGGATGACCCACTCTCTGCCGCCCGCATTTCAGAACTGCCACGCCGATCGACGAAGAGTCGATTGCGCTCGGCCAGCCCTACAACGCCATGATAGCCATCCATTAGTCACCGCGCTCTTGCAAAACCAAGAGGAACTCAGGGCTTCGCGCACTCGACCGGCGGCTGGCGCGCGTGCCGACAACCCGAAGGTTATGTTCGATGTAACGTTGGAATTCCTAATCAATATTTAATGGTCTCGTCATCATTCGTCGGGTATCCGACAGACGTCCGCACATTGCTGCTTTGCTTCCCATCTCAGAGACGTGCGCTACAAGCAAGGCGTTCTGTTGCAAGAGGCCGGAGACCCGACAAAACCATCTATTTTCCGCGGACGGGGATGATCTCGCTTCTGGCGGTGATGCAGGCTGGCAATGGTGTGGAGACTGCAACGGTCGGCCGTGAGGGCGCCGTCGGCATCATGGCAGGTCTCGGAGGCCACACCGCCGTGGGACGGGCGGTCGTACAGGTCGCCGGCATTTCGTCGCAGATCACTGTTTCGCGATTTCTTGAGGCGGCGAACGCGAGCGCCGGCATCCGCGAATTGATCGGGCGTTATTACCGATACGCAGATGACTCTGGTTCATCAATCGGCCGGCTGCAATGCACTTCATCCTGTCACAGCTCGCCTGTGCCGATGGCTTCTGTAAACGCGGGACCGCGGCGAACGCCTAAAATGTGCTTGAGGCTCGAATCACCCGGCTGCATGTCCCGATAAAAAAACTATCCGGTGCCCAGGCTGCGCAAGAGATTGAAAAACCGCATCTTTTCTTCGCGCGGTCACGGCAACTGTATTGAAAAAATATACTTCGGCGAACCGGCGGTCGCCAGCCGCGGGCCGAGATGTGCAGCCAACCAATTGCAATTGCTAACAGAAACTCGGTCTGCCAAGTCCTGGCACGGTCCATGCTCCTTAGGAACCGTACAAGAGTTTCAACTAAAAGCCTCGCTGATGAGGCCCGACATATAGGAGTGAGCCATGACCGCATTACGCAAGATCCTCGTCATCGAGGAAGAGCCTGTGGTCGCCGCCAAGGCCGCCCAGGCACCTGCCGCCAAGTTGTATGCCGTGACCGGCACTGCGCCGGCAGAAGCCCGCGCAGCGGCTCCGGAGGCAGCAGGCGGCACCCTGAAGAACATCGCCCTGTTCCTCGCCGCGCCTTTCATCGGCTTGGCCTATATCGTCGCCTTGCCGTTCGTCGGCCTCGGCCTTCTTGCCTTCATGGCAGCGCGCGCCGCAGCCAAGATCGAAGCGGTGAAGACGGGCGGGATGATGATTGCCGCACCTTTCATCGGTTTGGCCTGCGTCGTTTTCTTCCCGTTCATCGGCCTGGCTATGCTGGCCTGGATGGGTGGCCGGGCAGTGGTCGGAGCCGGAGCCCCGCATATGGCATAGATCAATGAAATCTTCGCTGCCCTGCAGCACCAAACAGAAGTTATGCTGATCCTCCGGGGGGCCGAATGCCCCCCGGATCATGTTGACAACGTGAGAGGATAGCGTGATGCCCTATGCGTGCCTTCCCGGGCGCAAAGCAGCGACATTGCCCGGCCGTTGCCGATCGAATTGGCAGCCATTGGCTGGTAGTCGGCCGAACCATCGAAATACCGGCGGATGAGCGGCAAGCGCGGGTGCTAAAAAATGGTTCGCACCAGCATGAACCGCCAGAGCTAGAGACCGGGCAGCAGGAGGAACGCATGGTCTACTCGGATATTCTCTACGGCGTCGACGATTTCGTTGCGACCATCACGTTCAATCGACCAGACAAGCTGAACGCTTGGACTGCACAAATGGAGGCAGATGTACGCCGGGCCGTCGAGGAGGCCGCAACGAACGAAGCGGTCAGAGCTATCGTTCTGACAGGCGCTGGACGCGGATTTTGTGCGGGTGCAGATATGTCCATCCTGAGCACGATATCCGCAGAAGACAAGGCAAGCGGGACTACAAGCAAAAAGGACAACCACTCGGGCAATTTCGATCAGAGATTCAGCTATCTCCTTGCTATACCCAAGCCGATATTCGCTGCAATCAATGGGCCGATCGCGGGAATCGCAGTCTGTCTCAGCCTGTTCTGTGACTTTCGGTATATGGCTGAGGGCGCGAAGCTGACAACGGCCTTCGCGAAGCGGGGCCTCGTTGCGGAGCATGGCATTTCCTGGATGCTGCCGCGTCTAATCGGCACGATGAATGCCCTCGATCTTCTCTATTCTGCGCGTGTGGTCGAGGCCGTCGAAGCCGAAAGACTAGGGCTGGTTCGAAAGCTACCGGCGGACAGATTTCTTCAAAGCGTCCAGGCGATCGCGCGCGAGCTGGTCACGACGTCTTCGCCGCGATCCATCTCCGTGATTAAACGTCAAGTCTACCAATCTTACTTTCAGTCGCTTGCCGAAGCATGGGCATTGGCCGATGTTGAAATGATAAAGTCGTTTGGTTCCGACGACTTCAAGGAAGGGGTAGCGCATTTTGTCGAAAAACGTCCGGCCGTCTTCACCGGTCGGTAGTTTGCTTGCCGAGCCGATCGGCCTGCAAGGGGCCGATGCCTTGCTCGACCTTGCCAACTTCGCGGCTCGGGCGCGGCTCGTGCGCCGGGGCGTGCCGTCCTCGCCGATCCGCCTTGACCTCTATGATGCCCCGCAGGCCCGCCGGCAAAGTGTGCATCGACTCTCTTCAATGCGAGCCGTGAACGTTTCGGCCGGCCGCACACCGCGCGTGAGCCTTTTGGGCCTGTGTTTTCCGTGTGCGTGAGGCCATGACTGTCCCGTAAATAGCCCTATTCGGGACAATTCATTTCACCATGCCGTATACCCGATCACGCTCCACGTGGACGAACCGGCGTCAGAGGAGCTTGCCCTTCGCCCGTTCAATCCCGCTGCGCCTATTGCCCGAACAGCTTCAGGATTAACTGCGTGTTCGAATTGGCAATGGACAGGGCCTGAACGCCGAGCTGCTGCTGGACTTGCAAAGCCGCAATTTTCGTCGAGGCCTGATTCATATCCGCATCGACGAGCGAACCGACGCCGTCGGTCAAGGAAACCGACAGGTTTGAAATGAAGCTTTGCTGATCTGTCACGTTAGTTTGGGCACCGCCGATCGTGCTCGCCGCGGTGGTGATCGAACCGATCGCCGTCTGCACATCAGCCAGCAGATTGGCAATAGTGGTGCTGCCGGGCGTGTCGCCAGTGATGTCGATTTGGAGGACCGAGACGCCGCTGTTGGTGCCGGCGGTTCCGAGAATGCCGCCCGTTGCCGTGGCGGCATTGGTCGCGCCCGTCGTACCGTCGAAAAGCTCGGTGCCCGGAACAGCTGCGCCCGAATATTGTGTCGCGATGCTGATGTAGCTGACAGCCTGGGTGCCGCCGCTCGAATTATAGGAGGCGGCGAGATTGACGCCCGCGCCGAGCGTCGTCGGCGCCGCGCCACTGACCGCCTGCGAATTCGTCAAGAGGTTGAGGCCGTTGAATGTCGCGGAACTGCCTATGCTGAACAGCAGCTGTTGCTGAGCCGCAATATCGGTCTGAATATCAGCCATATTGGCACCCGGATTCGACGCTTCGGTCAGGTCGTTCTTGATCGAATCCATGACCGAAATCGTCGACTGCAACGCCGCGGAGGTTGTCGACAGAAACGCCGAGCTTTCCGACAATGCAGCCGACACCGCACCCAGCGCACCATTGTCGGAACTCATGCTGGTCGCGATCGACCAATAGGACGCATTGTCTGCGGCGCCAGAAATGGCCAGGCCAGTGGAAATCTGGTTTTCGTATTTGTCCATCGTCTGCTGGGTCTGATCGAGCGCCAAAAGCGCCGTCATCGCAGAATTGTTCGTCAATATGCTGCTCGACATCGCATGTCCCTGAGCGGGTTTCTCGATGGCGACGGACCAGTTGTTCCAGCAGGGCGAGCAACCTGATGCTCGCGGACGGTCGGAAACGCCGGTCTGCCATATAGCGGACGCTAGAGCGTCAACCTTGCGCAAAACTTGATGATTTTGAGCCTTTCACAATGGCGGCAAATTAATCCGGCAGTTAGCCAAACGGTGGAAGCCGCCCACGGCACAATTTAAGTCATTGATTCTAGACATATTTTAACCACTCTCTTTGTTAGGCATCAGGTGAAGAACAGCACTCCTGTGTAATTCCCGTGAAACCGCCACCGATGAAATCCCTTGGCTATGTCCCGACGAAGCGTCGCGGCCATTCTCGCAACATCGGCCGGTGTGCTCTTTGCAGCGGGAAGGTCCGGGACGCGCCAAACAACAGCGACTTGCGAATCAGTCCGGTGCCGAGCGTTCGGCTCGGAAACGGCAACAATGAAGCACTGCCAAACGGACCCGGCTTGTCTCGCTAAACTCAGCGGCGGCGCTGGCGTTTTCCTGCGTCGTCCTTAGGCGGCGCAAGTCGGCTCGCGGCAAGCTGTGCCACTTGCACGCGAATATCAGGAATCGCGATGATCTCCCAGAACGCCGCTTGCGTCAGAGGACCGATCGCGAAGATGTTTGACGAAGTCCGCCCGGCTTTGTCGATGAGGGCGCAATTGGCATCGACGTCGAGACCGATGCGAAGGGAATCCGGCCGCGCGAGGCCGCAATCGAGCAGGCTCTTCAGGATCGGATTTCGCGTCGCGGTCGGATCGCGTTGAAGTCCTGTGCAGTCGATGATGCGGGCAGCCTCCAGACTTTCGCTCCGCGTGGCACCCCTTCGCCTATATGTCACCCTAGCCCCTGAACCATCCGGCACGGCGCGAAGAATTTTTGCCGCGACGACCTCCAATTGGCCCCGCGCCATAGCCGCTTTGAGACGTTCGTCGACCTGCGGTGCCATGCGGTGGCGATGGCTGCTCCACCAGGGAAGCGCGTGGCGCAGAAAGCGGGCGCGCGAGTCCAACGGCAAGTGTCGCCACAGCGTTTGCGAATAAGGCCGGATAGCGTCGACGACCGCACGCCAATCGCCGCCGCGCGCTGCCTCACAACGCACTTGCGCCCGCAGCCAGCGGCAGAAATAAGTCAGGCTGGTTCCGAAAGGCAGATCTGCTGAGTCGAATTTTGCCGCCTCGACCGCGCCGTGAACCTGCGGAAGGAGACCGCGACGCGAGAGGGCGAGGATTTTGCCGCGATGGCCCTCGTCGAGAAGCGTCAGGACGCTATCCACCATGGTCAGTGCCGTTCCCAGGATCAAAACTGTGGCGTCCGGCGACAAGCCGCCGGCTGCAGCATTTTCAGGCAAAGGAGACGCTGGCGGCATCTGCCAAGCGCTCTCATAGAGTGCGCTGTTCCCGCTATCAACCGTATCGCTGGCATACTCGCCGTGGCCGCAAGCAAGGATCAGCAGATCGCCGCTCAGGACCGAACCGTCGGCGAGAGCGACTGCAATAGTTTCGGAGCTTGCGTCCACGCTCTGCGCTTCACCGAAAATACGCACGAAGCATCCCTCGCTTCCATTGCGCAAGCGATAGGGCTCAAGAAGGCTTTCGAGATAAAGTCCATAGAACGCACGCGGGACAAAACAGAAGCGATCCGGTCGCTCGCAGGACGGCGCCGCACCCTGGCGGACGAGCCAATGCCAAAAATGATCCGGTTCATCGGCGAAGGCGCTCATATTCGTCGCGCGCACATTGAGCAAATGCGCGCGATCGGGTGTCGCATAGGCGAGCCCCCGACCGAGCATCACGCTCCTCTCGATGAGAGTGACGCGCAAATCATCCCGATTGGTGCGCAGCAGATGTGCGGCCATCAGCACGCCGCTCGCCCCGCCGCCGATGATGATGACATGCTTCACAGGGACATGGCACACGGGCACGCCTATCGGTGGATAGCCGGCACTCTGCCCGGCCTTTCAGGTCCAAACAGTTTATAAACTCAATCAACAATATCAAGATAAATGCATCATCGCACAGTCGACGTCAGCCAATGATCGCCTTGAAGATATCCCGCACGCTCGTGCGCGTCTCCGCCAGTTCGCGGTCGAGTTGCGGAAAGCCGGGCAAGCCAACGGCCGCCGCGAGGCGATGCTTCACCGCTTCGCTCGCGCCGAGCGGCAAAGTCGCACTATCGACAAGCGTATATAGGACTTGCGTGACGCTTGTGAAAAGCTGATGCGCGGAGATGAGCGTTGCAGCCTGTTCGGCGGTTAGAAGACCGAAGTCTGCGGCTTTAGCGATCTGCCGGCTGGGCGTCCCATCCCATATTTCTTCTATGTCATGCGCATGCTGCAACGCCAGGAACTGCGCCACGAATTCGATATCGAGCAAGCCGCCGGCGCCATATTTGAGATCGAAGGGATCGCCCTCTCCCGGCTTGCCTTCGCCTTTTTCCTGCGCGATGAGTCGGCGCATAGAAGCAACATCATGGCGAAGCGAGGCGCCGCGTCTTCGGCGCAAGATGCGGGTCCGCGCCTCAACGACTTCGCGCGCGAGCGTCGCATCGCCGGCAATGACGCGCGCGCGGGTCAGAGCCATGTGTTCCCAGGTTTCTGCTTCCTTCATCTGATATGCGACGAAACTCGCCAATTGCGTCGCGATCGGGCCTTGGCGGCCTGAGGGACGCAGCCGCATGTCGACCTCATAAAGCCGTCCTCTGCGAGTCGTGACCGTCAGGGCCGAAACGAGCCTTTGCGCCAAGCGCGTATAATAAGGCAGAGCATGCAGGCTGCGCGCTCCGTCCGACTCTGGACGGTCTTCCGCGAAGTCATAGATGATGATCAAATCGAGATCTGAAGCCGCCGTCATTTCCCGCGATCCGAGCTTGCCCATTGCAAGCACGATGCAGCGCCCGCCCGCGATACGGCCATAAGTTTCGGCGAATGCGGCAGTCACGTGTGCGAGCGTGGCGCGCAGGAGCGCGCCGGCCAGCGCCGAAAAGGCCTCACCTGCCGCAGTCGGCGTGATCAATCCGGAAAAAAGCCTGAGGCCGATGAGAAAAGCCTCCTCTTGCTTGAAGTCGCGCGTGAGGTCGAGGAAATCTTCGGTCGCCTCAAGCGTCGAGATCAGTTCGGTCAACCGCGCATCGAATCCCTGGTCGTCAAGGTTCTCGCCAAGAAAATTGCGGTCCATGACTTCATCGAGTACATGCGGCCTGCGAATGATGATTTCGGCGAGCCGCGGCGCGCTACCGAGTATGTCGGCAAACAAGTTGCGCAGATGCGCGTTGGATTTCAGGATCGAGAGAAGCTCGACGGCTGCCTTCATATGAGAAAGCGCCTGATCAAACGCAGCGAGCGCGGCATCGGGATCGCCGGAGCCGGCAAAAGCTTCGATGAGTGCCGGGATGAGTTCGGTCAAAACCTCGCGTGCACGTTCCGAGCGAACGGCGACGCGGCGGCCATAATGCCAGCCGCGGACCGTCTCGGCCGCGAGGCTGGCGCGCTTGAACCCGAGACGCCCCAGCGTCTCCAAAGTTCCGGGATCATCGGCAACGCCGGTGAACACGAGATTGCCGGATGTCGACGCGAGGCCCGGCGAATGCTCGAAAAGCCGCGCATAATGCGCCGCCACGTTCTCAAGATGGCGGGTGAGTTCGGCGACGAAAGCCGCGAGATCCGGATAATCGCAGAAGAGAGCAAAGCGGTGCAGGTCTTCGTAGTCGCGCGGCAGACGCTGCGTTTGCTCGTCGGCGATCATTTGCAAGCGATGCTCGATACGCCGCAAGAACACATAGGCGGCCATAAGATCGTGCCAGGCCGCATCGGTGACGAAGTCCTCGCGAAAAAGTTCTGCGAGCATGGCGAGCGTCTGGCGTCCGCGCAGACGCGGCCGCTTGCCGCCATAGATCAGTTGTTGCGTCTGCACGAAGAATTCGATCTCGCGAATGCCGCCGCGCCCTAATTTGACGTCATGCCCGGCCGACGTTATTTCGGCGTGCCCGCGCACCGCGTGGATCTGGCGTTTCATCGCGTGAATATCGGCTATTGCCGCATAGTCGAAATATTTGCGCCAGATGAAGGGGACAAGCCCGCCAAGAAACTTTGCCGCAACGGCGTGGTCGCCGGCGATCGGGCGCGCTTTGATCAAGGCCGCGCGTTCCCAGTTCTGGCCGAGCTGTTCATAATATGCGAAGGCCGCCGGTAAAGAAATCGCCACCCCCGTCGAGCCGGGATCGGGACGCAAACGCAGATCGACGCGCAACACGTAACCATCGGCTGTGCGCTCCTGGAGAAGCTTGACGAGACGGCGCGTGATGCGGACTGCAAGAGAGTTCGGTTCGGCACCGGGCGGAAAACCTGAACTTCCTGGATCGAAGATGACAAGAAGATCGGTGTCGCTCGAATAATTGAGTTCGCCGCCGCCATGTTTGCCGAGGGCGAGAATGGCCATGCCACAGGCCGCGCCCGGATCGGCATAGTCCCAAAGCAATTTTCCTTGCGCTGCGAGGTCGCGCAGAATGAAACGCAAAGCCAGCGCGACGAAGTGATCCGCTGCCGTCGTCAGGGCTTGCATGACCTCTGCAACATCCCAGGCGCCGCCGAGATCCGCCAGTGCGACGAGAAGTGCCGTCTCCTGCTTGGCAAGCCGCAAGGCCCGCATCGTCTGGCTTTCCGAATGCGTCTCGCAGGCCGTCTCGCAGGCCGCTTGCAGGCGCGCCAGAATGGTCGTCAGGCTCGTCTCCGGCGCCGCTGCCGCGAGGCGGGCAAAGCGCGCGGGCTGCGAGCGGATAAGCTGCCAAAGATAAGGCGAATGATCGGCAATGCCGCAGAGGAGAGTGCGCCAGCTCGGCTCGGTTGCAATCTCCCGCACCTCGGCCCCAGCATCGCGCAGGAAAGACTCGACGCGCTGCAGCGCCTGCTCGCTATCGGCGAGGCGCGGCGCCGTGATCACGCGCTTACGGAGCGGCAGGCTCACATCGGCGGCAGAAGGCGGCACAAAGGCTCCTAGTTCTGGTGGTCGCTCCCCGCCTCCGCAGGCGTTTGCACGGCCGGCGGAGCAAGCAGCGGCGGCGCTTTTGCACTTGCCGGGAAACAAAGCACGACGTCGAGGCCCGGGCAATTGTCTTCGAGCCGCAAGCTGCCCTTGTGGAGGCGTGCCACCGCGGCGGCAAGCGACAGGCCCAATCCAAAGCCCGGCCGCGAGCGCGACGTCTCGAGCCGAACGAACCGGTCGAGAACACGGGCGCGATCTGCCACGTCTATGCCGGGGCCGCGATCGGCGACGCTGAGTTCGATCCAATCGGCATGGCGTCTGGCGCACAGCCGGACAGAACCCGGCGCCGCATATTTCAGAGCATTGTCGACGAGATTGGCCAAAGCCTGACCGATGAGTTCGCGGCTGCCGTGCAGCCAGAGTCCCGGCTCGATGTCGAGGACAAGCGCACAACCGCGATCTTCCGCCAGGGGGTCGTAGAGTTCGCCGACATCGCGCGCGACCAAGGCGGCATCGAACTCGATCATGCCTTCGCCGGTCGCGCCCGATTCGGCCCGCGCAATCATCAGGAGCGCATCGAAGATGCGAATCAGATTGTCCGATTCCTCGATGACTTTCTCGAGCGCCCGCCGATAATCGTCGGGCGTCTTCGCAAAACTCAAGGCTTGCTCGGCGCCGCCGCGCAAGCGCGTCAAGGGCGTCTTCAAATCATGCGCAATATTGTCGGAAACGTCCTTCATGCCGGCCATCAGAACCGCGATCCGATCGAGCATGGAATTGAGGTTTTGCACGAGACGATCGAGTTCGTCGCCGGTTCCGGCGAGCGGCAGGCGGCCGGAAAGATCGCTTGCCACTATCGTCTGCGCTTTCGCATTGATCAGATCGACGCGATGCAGGACCCTCCGCGCCACCCAAAGTCCGCCCACCGTTCCGATCGCCACGAGCCAGGCGAGCGAGGTGACGAGCGCACTTCCCAGAATGTGGCGCAGCCTTTCGCCTTCCTCGATATCGTGGCCGACGAGCAGGCGAAAACCGCCGGGCAGCGCAAAGATGCGCGCCATGGCGCGATGCTTGGCGGAAATATCACCGGCACGCAGATAATCCGTCTCGACGACGCCCGGTTGGTCGAGGACGCCCGGCGGCAGGCTCAAAATATTGCCGGCAATCGGCTCGCCCGCATGGGTCGTCACCAGATAGAGGTCGGCGCCGGGTTGCCGCGCACGCCGCTGGACGATCTCGACAAGCTGGCTGATGCCGCCTTCCTCAAATTCCTCTGCAAGCCCGGCGAAATCGGCGTCGACCGTCTGGGCGATCTGCGCGTCGATCAACTGCTGCACCTGCCAGCCGACGAGACCGAAGACGAGCCCCGCGCCGATCGCCGATATCAAGAGAAAGGCGAGCGAAATCTTGAATGCCGTCGTGCGGAAAAGCTTACCGAGCGCTGTCACGGATGATGTATCCGGCACCGCGGATCGTATGCAGAAGAGGCGGATCGAACCCCTTGTCGATCTTGGCGCGCAAGCGTGAAATATGAACGTCGATCACATTGGTCTGCGGATCGAAATGATAGTCCCAGACGTTTTCGAGCAGCATCGTCCGGGTCACCACCTGCCCTGCATGTTTCATCAAATATTCGAGCAGGCGGTATTCCCGCGGCTGCAGGGTGATCTCCTTGCCGTTGCGGGTGAGCTTGTGCGACAGCCGGTCGAGTTCCAGAGCGCCGACGCGATAGGACGTATCTTCACCGGCGGCGGGATGTTTGCGCCTGGCGAGAACCTCGACGCGTGCCAGCAATTCCGAAAAAGCATAGGGTTTCGGCAAATAATCATCGCCGCCGGCGCGCAGCCCGCGGACACGATCATCGACTTGGCCGAGCGCCGACAAGATCAAGGCCGGCGTATCGATCTTTTGCTTGCGTAAGCCCCCGATCAGAGACAGGCCGTCGAGTTTGGGCAGCATGCGGTCGACGACGAGAACGTCATAGTTCTCAGCGCTGGCCCGATCATAGCCTTCGAGCCCATCGGCGGCATGATCGGCGACATAGCCTGCCTCGTGAAAGGCTTTGACGAGATAGGCTGCCGCTTCCGAATCGTCTTCAATGATGAGAATGCGCATGGAAGACATATAGGCAATTCCGAAAAAAACGGCAGGTCGGACGGGGGGACCGACCTGCCGCCTCCTAATGCCGGCGCCGCGACGGGGGGCTTGAGCGATGCCGGGGGAGAATCAACCGGCGCGGGGGCCCGCGCCGGAATTGGCTAAATTCAGGATGCCGGACGGATCGTAAGGGCGATGAACCGCGGCCCCTCACTGGTCCTGATGCGCAGCAGCACCGCCTTGCGGCCATCCTTCTTCGCGTCCGAAAGAACGCTTTGGACCTCGGCCGGCAGGTTCACCGGCTTGCCGCCCGCTTCGAGAATGATATCGCCGACCTTGAGGCCCTTTTGCGCCGCAGCACCGTCCGGATCGACTTCGGTGATGAAGACACCTTCCTTGCCGGCGCCGGGCACCGAACTCGCCGCGGCGAGGGCAAGACCGAAATTCTTCAGCGGTGCGGCTTCCGAATTGTTGCTTTCGGCCTTGGCTTCCTTTTCGTTCGGCAAAGTGCCGAGCTTCACCGAGACTGTCTTTTCCGAACCCTCATGCCAGATCAACAGATCGGCCTTGGCGTCCGGACCCAGGGCGGCGACCTTGCGGGCCAGTTCGCGCGGGCCCTCCACGGCCTCTCCATCGAGGTTCAAGATGACGTCGCCGGCCTTGAGCCCGGCTTCGGCAGCGGGCGCATTCTTCTGCACTTCGGCGACGAGCGCGCCTTTGGCGGCCTTGAGCCCGAGGCTGTCGGCGATTTCCTGCGTCACCGGCTGAATTTGCACACCGATCCAGCCACGCGTCACGACGCCCTTTTCTTTCAACTCCTTGACGACGTGCTGCGCGACCTCGGCCGGAATGGCAAAGCCGATGCCGATGCTGCCGCCGTTCGGCGAATAGATGGCCGTATTGACGCCGACGACCTCACCCGCCCAATTGAAGGTAGGGCCGCCGGAATTGCCGCGATTGACCGGCGCGTCGATCTGCAGGAAGTCATCATAGGGACCACCGCCGATATCGCGTCCGCGGGCTGAAATGATGCCAGCCGTCACCGTGCCGCCAAGCCCGAACGGATTGCCGACTGCCAGCACCCAATCGCCGACGCGCGGTGCCTTCGCAGCAAATTCGACATGCGGGAAGTCCGAGCCTTGCGAGATCTTCAACAAAGCGAGATCTGTCTTCTTGTCGATGCCGATGACCTTGGCCGGCAGCGACTTGCCCTCGTCTGTCACCACCGTCACGTCGGAAGCATGATCGACGACGTGATAATTGGTCACGACATAGCCGTCGCCGGAAATGATAAAGCCGGAGCCCTGCGCCTGAGACATATGCGGCTTCATGTGGTGCTCGAAGGGGATGCCTTCATCGCCGAAACGCTTGAAGAAACGTTCGAGCGGATCGCCCGGCTGCAGATGCGGAGCTTCGCTGAATTGGCCGTCATTCGTCTCGGTGATCTTCACCTTGATCGAGACGACGGCGCCGCGCACGCGATCGACGACGTCGGCAAAGGAAAACGGCTGGCTCGGCACCGCCGTATCGGCGTGTGCAGGACGCGTGAAGGAGGCCTGCGGCCATTCGACGTTGCCGGCATAGGCCGCAGTCAACGCAATCGCCGCCGCAGCGCCGAGGAGGCTGACACGGCTCCAGGGACGCGAGGCAGGCGTGCGTTGCGGCGAAGCTAGGTTCGGCTCGTGCGAAGGGGAATTGGGATCGATCATTCTAGGCATCTCCAAAATGCGAAGCAGAACGCCTGCGGTTCGGGGCCAAGATGGCTGAGCCCGGCTTACCTCAATGTTTCGGGAAGATGAAAGTTTCGTAAGGTTGGGGCGCGGTCCTTCTCCCGCGAGCGGGAGAAGGACC
>JBKQHN010000041.1:0-18963 GCA_052148755.1 Beijerinckiaceae bacterium
GGAGGATGGACCGGCTACTACGGAAAACCCGGCCCCGTCGTTATGCTCGAAGGTTGGTTCGAGTTCCAAGCCGCAAAGCGAGGCGTCAGCGCCATGACGGCATGCAGCAATGTGTGAATCTAGTAGCCTACAAAGGGGAGGGTGGCGCCGAAGGCGCCGGGTGGGGTAAGTTTAGAAAAACATCTGTTCAAACCCCATCCGTCGACACTTCGCGTCGACACCTTCCCCGTTCCGGGGAAGGATGAGCGCCCAATCGGCTCGTTTCTTCTTGCGCGTGCACCAACAAAATGACCATGGCTAAACGCATTCATCCCGATCATTGCCTCGGCGTAATCATTGATTTCCAACAGGCCTTCTTGGCGCAGGTGGCCCCGCGTCTTCGCCCCAAACTCAAGACGAATACAAAGAACTTTGTTCGCCTCATCGGCTATTTCAGAATTCCGCTTCTCGTCACGCTCGAAAAGCCTGTCGATCAAAAGGGCGCTTTGCCGAAAGAGATCGGCAGGCATTTGAATGATCTCGCAGAGACATTCGAAAAAGATTTCTTCGACCTGACCAAAGAAGAAAAAATTCGGGACTACCTCGGACGCGTGAAAAAGAAGCAGATTATCGTGGCCGGTTGCGAGACCGACGTCTGCGTCCTGCAATCCTGCCTCGGTCTTCTCAATCTGGGCTTCGAGGTTTTCGTGATGGAGGAACTCTTGTTTTCCTCGTCGCGCAATGTCGAGTCCGCAGTCGCGCGACTGAAAGCGGCAGGTGCCGTCTTCCTCACCTATAAGACCCTCTATTATGAATTGATCGAGGCCGTGGATGGCTCTCGGCATATCGAGAACATCCTCGCGGAATTAGGACCTTTCCCCGACCTTCCCGATTGCGCGGTGTCGTGAGATTGCGATGAAGGCCGCGTGCGCACCTTCTCCCGCCTGCGGGAGAAGGGTCTGCACACAAGCAGACCTAGCCGCCCGACCCCGGCGCCAAAGCTCCGACGCTCAAGCCCGTGCGGACCATCGAGTTCACCTCCGAATAGGCCCGTACGAACGGCGACATAATGCCGTGCAGGCGGCTTTTTGCGATCAGCATGTCATGCAAGGCCAGATAGTCGATGCCCGTGCCGAGGAAGCATGCGACCGCGTCATGCGGCGTTTCGACGATGGGTTCGCCCTTGATGTTGAAAGACGTGTTCAACAGCACGGGAACGCCGGTTATCGCCTCGAATTCCTTGAGCAGGCGGTAGAGACGCGCGTTGGTGTCCTGCCGCACCGTCTGCACACGCGCCGTGCCGTCGACGTGAACGATCGCCGGAATCTTGTCTTTCCATTCCGGACGCACTCGCTTGGCAAGCAGCATGTAGGGCGAGTCTTCATCGCCTTCGAAGATTTCGCTGGCCCGTTCGGCGAGAACGATCGGCGCGAAGGGCCGAAACGCCTGCCTGAATTTGACACGGGCGTTCAGCTTATCCTTCATCTCCGCCTTGCGCGGGTCCGCCAGGATACTGCGATTGCCGAGCGCACGCGGGCCGAATTCAGACCGGCCTTGAAACCAGCCGAGCACCTGGCCATCCGACAGCAATTTTGCCGTATCGCGGCAAATGTCCGTGCTCGGCGTATTGATCGTTGCCAGACGAACCAGCCGCCGATCGGTGGCGGCGCGCACATCTTCGTCTTTGTAGTCCATGCCGAAATAGGCATGCTTTATGACATAGGCGCGCGGCTTTTTCCGCAGTGCCAGATGGCCATAATAGGCGCAGCCGATGGCAATTCCGTCGTCGCCTGCCGCGGGCTGAATCCAAACATTGTCGTATCCCGCCTCGCGCACGAGGCGACCATTGGCGACGCAATTGAGGCCGACGCCGCCTGCAATGCAGAGGTTCTTGGCGCCCGTCGTCTCACGCAGCCAGATTGCACGATCGAGCAGCACCTTTTCGGTGTCGTCTTGAGCCCGCCAAGCCAGGTCCTGCCAATGTTCCATGAACGGACTGGCTTGCCAGTTTTCATCGCTGTCAGGAAACCAGGGTTGCCTGAACTCGTCATTCCAATCGGGGACGGATAAATTTCCGTCTTTGATGTCGAGCAGCGGTTTTACGCGATCCTGCCGTCCGTAAGGCGCCAGGCCCATGACCTCGCCGCACTTGTTCCAATCTGCGAAAATATAGCTCGAGACCCGGCTATACAGCGCACCGAGGCCCGGCATGTTGAAAAACTCTTCGCTGAGAAACCCGCGACTTGGCTTCAACCAGACCTTTTTCAACGCTTCAATATTGGAGCCGCTAAAGCGGTAAAAACTCTCCGACTCACGCGCCAGCGGATCAACATTGCCCTCCTGCGGATAGTCTTCCATGACATCCGAGGCATAGCTGCCCACGCCGTCCACCACCATCACAACCCCCTCATCAAAGGGGCAGGCGGCAAACGCACTATAGGCGTGTGCCAGATGATGCGAGACCGTCACGACCTTGTCTGATTTGGAAAGATAGAGAGGGTTTTTCGCGGCTTGCGCTCGCTCTTCTTTGCTATACAAAAATGGCGCAAACTGATGCAGCAGCCGCTTTTCGATCTCCTGGACGGGCAAAATATAACAGTTGCGCACCACCAGATCGACATCGTCCAACGAGATGCCTTCGGCTTTCAGGCAATAGTCTACGACTTCTTGATAAAAGCCGCGGGCATGTTTTTCGCGCGTAATCCGCTCTTTGGCGATCGCGTAGGCAATCTCACCATCGCGCAGCAGGCAGGCGCTCACATCATGGTCGTAGGCATTTATCCCGAGGACATAATTTCGCTTTTGTGACATTGAATTTTTTCGGACGGAGCCGCTCTAAACAAAGCCGGATGGCAAGACTTTCTTCACCGTTCCAGATGATTGGCGGGAGGTCAAGTCGCGGGGGCGGCGGACGGAGAACCAAATTCGTGACGGGCTTTTCCGATCAAATGTCCGAAGCTGCCGGCGGCACTGATTGCCAGCGCGCCGGTCGTCAACCATACTGCCAAGCCGTGGCGAGATGCGCCATCGTGCCGTCCATGGCGTTGCGGCCCCCGATGGCGTGTGCTAGTGTCTCATCGTTCCGGGAGGATTGAGACATGGCACTGATCGGTATCTCGTCCAAATTGAATTCGAAAATCCTTGAGACAACTCATAAATTGGCTCAAGGCTGCATTCGCGGGCTGGCAGTAATTGCCATCATCGCGACTTATGGTGTCGGCCACGCTGTCAGCGTTATCGGAATTTCCGGCATCGCGATGACCGCTTCTACGACCGAAGCCCAGGCCTGGCGCGGAGGCTGGGGCAGAGGCAGAGGCGGCTGGAACAGAGGCGGCTGGGGCAGAGGCAGGGGCGGTGGCTGGTGCTACTGGCACCCGCGTGCTTGCGGCTGGTAATTAGCGGCCATTGAACCTTGACACGTTGTCGGTGGGCTCGCTGCTCACCGACCACGGTCACGGGGCTCGACATGGCGATCAGCCGTGCGCGCCGCTTGGTAACGATTTTCACAGGTCGGCGACTGCTGGAGTTTTTTCCTGCTCAAATGCAGCGGGAATTTTTTGTGGTGAGCCAGGCGTTACGCCGATCGGCTTGAAATTGCGGCTGCGTATGGCGGCTGCGCAAAGTCCAGTATCTGACGGATTGAGGCAGCGCTCAGAACAGCGCGCCAGAAGTGATTGAAACGACGGGACCCCGCGGTCGTTCGGCCAGCCCGAACCGGTTGATTCTCGGGCCAAACCAGAGCTCCCCACGCATCTGAATATAAGATCGGCTCGTCGCGCATGTCGGTCGTTCGGGAGCCTGAAGCGAATGCCGACTCCCCATGTGTGGCCGAGCTCCGCCTTTAGCCGTCATCTATCGGGTTTTCACCCCCGGACATTCGCCACACGAAATCTCGACACGGAACTGGTCGCCATCCATGGCGACCTTCACTTGCCGTTCGTCCCCGCGTCCCTTCAACGCCGGTCCTCGAAACCATCGGCTTTGCCGAAATGCCGCGAATGGAAATCGCTCCGCGCGGATGCTTCGCCGACGGGTGACAGGATGCCGCCGATCGCGATGACGACCGTAGCAAAGATCAAAGGCAAAGCGAAGCCTCTGACTGCTTCCGCCGCAAGGTCGGTGAGGAGCGGGCCGACCGCCAATCCGCCAAAGTGCTTTTACCCTATCAAGACCCAAAGCCGACCAGAGGCGTCTCTCTACGCGTGTAGATGAAAAGCCGGGCGAATGCCGAGCGTTAACGAATCGTCAACTGTGGTGGGCGAGGCGCTGTTTAGCCGCACAATTGCGTAGCAACATAACGAAATGTTCAAAGGTGCCCCGTTAGATGTGGGACCATTGCAACCCGACGGAGTGCTCCCGCCTGTGGAGCAATAGCCCCATGCGCGCACAGCAAATACTCTGGAACAATCGGACCGGTTGGACGGCCGCGAAGGCCGAATTGTGCGAGGCTTCACTCGTGCTTTATTTTGGCACACGCCAAGCGCTCGCCTGCGGCGCACGCTATGCAGAGCTGCGCGGCATGTTTCCGCAAGCCAATATATTGGGCTGCAGCACCGGCGGGCAGATTAACAATGACGACATCAGCGACGATGAAATCGTTGCTGCTGCCATCAGCTTCGATGCCACCTCGTTGCGATTGTGCCGGCAGGACATCAGCGGCCCGCAGCAGTCCCACGACTGCGGCGAGGCGATCGGGCGCGGGCTCCTGGCGGATGATCTAGCCGGCGTGTTCGTGCTGTCCGATGGCTTGAATGTCAATGGCAGCGAGCTTGTTGCCGGCATCACCAAGGTCATCGGTTCGAAAATTTCCTTGACCGGCGGACTGGCCGGAGACGGCGCCGACTTCAAGGAAACGCTGGTCGGCGGCGACTGTGCACCGCGCAGCAGCACGGTCGCAGCAATAGGATTCTATGGTTCTGCCATTCGTGTCGGCCATGGCAGCGCCGGAGGGTGGGACGTGTTCGGACCGCGCCGGCAGGTCACAAGGTCGGCCGGCAATGTCCTGTTTGAACTTGATGGCGAGCCGGCGCTCGATCTCTACCAGCGCTATCTCGGACCCGAAGAATCACAGGCCCTGCCGGGCTCGGCCCTGTTGTTTCCGATGCAGGTTTGCGACGTCGAGCGGCCTGATTCGGCGGTCGTGCGCACGGTGCTCGCGGTCGATCACGAGGCTCGTTCGATGACGTTCGCCGGCGATGTTCCGCAGGGCTGGACAGCGCAATTGATGCGCGGAAATTTCGATCGACTGGCGGCGGGTGCAGCGGATGCGGCGCGGCAGGCGCGCAGCGGGGTCGAGGCGATGGATGAGAATCAGCGGTTTTCGATTCTCGTCAGCTGCATTGGCCGACGATTGCTGATGGGGCAGCGCACCACCGAAGAGACCGAAGCGGCGGGCGCCGAACTTGGACCAAACAACCCGCGGCTGGGCTTTTACTCCTATGGCGAGATTTCGCCACACGCCGAGTCCGGCATATGCGAGCTGCATAACCAGACGATGACGGTCACCACTTTCGCTGAGGTTGCCTGAGCGACGCAGCACTCGCAAGAAAGGTGGCCGTCGTGCACAAGCTCTTTGGGCGTCAGATTGTCAAGGCGACCGGCGAGTCCGGATCGATCGACGTGGACAAGCTCGCCGCTCTCGTCGGCGCCGCCTATGACGAGTTCGACCGCGACCGACGGCGCACCGACCGGTCGATCTCGCTGATGGTTGAAGAGGTCGACGCGATCCAGCGCAACCTCGAGCAGCTCGTTATCGAGCGCACTCGAGAACTGCGGGCGCGGGAGGCGGACCTGCAGGCGCAAAACATGCGCTTCAGCGCCGCGCTCTCCAACATGTCCCAAGGCCTCGTGATGTTCGACGGCGATGCCCGCCTCGTCATCTGCAATCAGCGCTACATCGATATGTATCGTCTCGATACGGACGATGTCAGGCCAGGCTGTACCCTGCGCCACCTGCTCGATCGTCGGATTGCTAACGGGACCTTCGCGGGAGACGCGAATCAGTATATCGAAAATTTGTCGGCAACGATCAAAGCGGGGACGCCGACGAACCGGTTCGTCGAGCTCGTTGACGGGCGCACCATTGCGGTAGTCAGCGTGCCCATGGCAGGCGGCGGCTGGGTGGCGACTCACGAAGACATTACCGAACGGCGCCAGTCGGAACGGAAGATCGCCCACATGGCACGTCACGACGCGCTGACCGAACTGCCCAACCGCGTGCTGCTGCGCGAACGCCTGCACGAGGCCCTCGCCCATGTAGAACGCGGACAGCAGCTCGCCGTGCTGTGCCTCGATCTCGATCAATTCAAGACCGTCAATGATACCCTCGGACATCCGACCGGCGACGAGCTGTTGCGGGTGGTGGCCGGAAGACTGCGCGGCTGTGTGAGGGAAACCGACACGATATCCAGGGTTGGTGGCGACGAATTTTCAATTATCCAGAGCGACATCTTAGACGCCGCCGATGCGGAGCGGCTGGCGCGGCGCATTTCCGAAGCCATCAGCGCTCCCTACGATCTGCACGGCCATTTGGTCATGATCACGGCCAGCATCGGCATCACGCTTGCGCCGGCTGATGGCACGGACGCCAACGAGTTGCTCAAGAATGCCGACATGGCGCTATACGGCGCCAAGGCGGACGGCCGCGGTGTCTACCGGTTCTTCGAACCGAAGATGGATGCCGAAATGAAGGCGCGGCGCACTCTCGAGCTCGCGCTCCGCAAGGCGCTCGAAAACGGCGAATTCGAACTGTTTTATCAGCCGGTTGTGAATCTAAACAAAGAGGACGTGCACTGCTGCGAGGCGCTGATCCGCTGGCATCATCCCGAGCGCGGCTTGGTTTCGCCGGTTGAATTCATACCAGTCGCAGAGGAAATCGGGCTGATCGTCACCCTTGGCGAATGGGTGATCCGGCGGGCCTGCGAAGAGGCGGCGACATGGCCCAATAACATCCGCGTCGCCGTCAATCTCTCGCCGACGCAACTGAGCAGCAAGAATCTTCTGCCGACTGTGCTCAGCGCGCTCGCATCATCGCAATTGCCGGCGTCTCGGCTGGAACTGGAAATCACCGAAGCTGTGCTGATGCAGAATACCGAAGTCACACTGCGGACGCTGCATCAGCTGCGTTCGCTCGGCATCCACATTTCGATGGATGATTTCGGCACCGGCTACTCGTCCTTGAGCTATTTGCGTAGCTTCCCCTTCGATAAGATCAAGATCGACCGTTGCTTCATTAGCGGTCTTGACGACAGCGCCGAGTCCGCGGCCATCGTCCAGGCGGTTGCCGGACTGGCACAGAGTCTTCGCATGACAACAACGGCCGAAGGTGTCGAGACCCGCGCCCAGCTCGACCGCGTCCGCGCACTCGGATGCACCGACGTGCAGGGATATTTCTACAGTCGGCCGGTGCCGGCTCACGAGCTCGCCAAGATGTTTGGCAAGCAATCCAGCAGCAGTATCGTCGCGGCTTGAACGAAATTTGCCCTAACCCAGATGATTGCCATGCGCGGCAAGCGTCAATTGTGCCTTGGGCCAGCGTCCTCTCCAAGCCGGTCCTCGAAGGCATTTGTTTCGCCAAAATGCCCGGAATGGAAATCGCTGCGCGCGGACGCTTCGCCGATGAGCGACAGGACGCCCGCGGCCGCGACGACGGCAGCGGCATAAGACAAGGGCAAAGCGAAGCCCTTGGCGGCTTCCGCTGCAAGGCCGGCGAGAAAGGGACCGACCGCCTGGCCGATACTATAGAAGGTCGTGAGCCGGGCGACCGCCTGGCTCGCTTGTGCGGGGCGCAGGCGCGCGGCGAGCGGCAGGCTGATCCCGACGATGCCAACGAACGTGCCGCCGAACAGGATGCCGCCTGCGAGCGCTGCCGCGCCGCCGCCGGCGAAAGGCAGAACGATGCTCAACGCCTGCACGGCATAGGCGGCGGCGACCGCGCGCCAGCTGCCTAGCAGAGTCGCGAGCCGCCCCCAGACCAGCGGCGACGCGATCGCGCCGACCCCGACGAAAACCCAGGCCAAGGCACCGAGCCCCGCCGTTCCGGGCAGGCTGTGCAGGAGCGCGACGAGAAAGGTGCCGCTGATGATATAGCCGAGGCCTTCGAGCGCATAGGCCGCGGTGAGCCAGACGAACGGCCGGCTCCAGGCCAGGTGTTGGCGAATATGCGGATGTTCGCCGGAATGTGCAGTGCCCTCCAAGCCCATTGCGAACAGAGCCAGCAGCACGGAGAGACCTGCGAGAACGAACCAAGCTGTTTGCCAGGCCGGCACGAATGCCGCGATGAGGCCGGAAAGGACGATGCCGAGGCCGACGCCGGCGAAATGCAGCGCCGTATTGGCACGTTGTTCTATGACGAAGGCGGTGGCGAAGACAAAGACCAAGCCACTCGAAATCCCGGCGACGCAACGCACCACGGACCAGCCCGCGATGCCGAGCGGCACGGCCGTGAAAACATCGGTGAGAATGATGACGGCGAGACTGATGCGAAAGGCCGCCTCGCGTCTGTCATGCGCCATACGCCCAGCCAAAAGTGCGCCAACCAGATAGCCAACGAGGTTGACGGACGCCAGAAGGCCGGCCGCCGCGTTGGAAAATTGCGCCTCCGCCTGCATCGGTGGCAGCAGCGGCGTAAAGGCGAAGCGCCCGATCCCCATTGCGATGATCAAGGCAGCAGCGCCGCGCGCAGCAACAAAACGGTTCGGCTGCCGGTCCATCACTACTCCTGGGATATTTTGGATGCATTTTGCTCACGACGATGGCGACGACCGCCAGCCCTGTCACGGCAAATCGCTACCGTTTCGGCCGAAGTATCGTTCTGTGCAGGCGGAGGACGCGCGGGACATGCGGCGAAGATGGACCGCTTGAGATATCATTACAAATGATTTATTGTGGAGTAACTATTCTTAAAAAGTGATAGATCATGGAGTTTAGTGCGCTTCGGCTGATGCGTGCTGTCGCCGAGACCGGGAGCGTCTCGCGCGCAGCGTTGGAGCTGAACTGTGTTCAATCCAATGTGACGGCGCGGCTGCGCCGCCTTGAGGACGATTTGGGGGCGCCCCTTTTCGTTCGGACCGCACGTGGGATGGTTCCGACGCCGGCCGGGCGGGTGCTCGAGATCTATGCGCAGCGCCTCCTGAGTTTAGCGGAAGAAGCCAAGCGCGCCGTCCTGGCCGCATCGCAGGGGGTGGCTTCGCTGCGCCTTGGCTCCATGGAAACGACCGCCGCGGTGCGGCTGCCGAATGTGCTCGCCTGTTTCCACAAGGATTATCCGGCCGTCGAACTTTCGCTGACCACCGGGACCAGTGAATCGATCATCGCCGAGGTGCTCGAGCGACGTCTCGACGCGGGCCTTGTGACGGGATCTTTGGCGCATCCCGATCTTGCTGCGCGCCAAGTCTATTCGGAGGAATTGGTGCTCGTCGACGACGGCTCGCACAGGCCCAAGACGGCTTTGCTGGCGTTTCGCCGCGGCTGCACTTATCGGGCTCTCGCCGAGGACCTTCTGCGCGGAATGGGGCCTTTGCACGTCATGGAACTTGGCACGCTCGACGGCATTCTCGGCTGTGTCGCCGCCGGCATGGGATGCGCCGTCTTGCCTCGCGCCGCGGTCGAACGGCCGCAATATGCCGGAACGCTGCGCATCCATGCGCTCGATGGCAAGTTGGCAGAGGTGCCAACCTTTCTCATCTGGCGCAAGGATGCGCCGTTGCATACGGCCCGCGAGGCTTTCGCGACGCTGCTTTCGACGATGGCGAGCGCGGCCGTGGTGTGAACTGAGTCACAGAAGTTTGGCGCCCACACGATAAATTCTGCCCGGGCGAAATCGAACTTGGAAGGGTTCGCCATTTCGCCTCAGGTCGCCCGACCCGCCCACCGCTGGACACCTTCCGAGACGAAAAGATCCTCGCACATTCGGGATATTCACATGCGCATTCTTTCGATTCTGCTCGGTGCATCTGTTCTGATTGCCGCGACGCAATTGAACTTCGCGCAAGCCGACACTCAGAACCACATCATCACCAAAATTACGCCAGCCGAAATGGCGGACATTCTTCGCGACCTCGGCCGCCCGGTCGAAGTCGCCCAGGGCGAAAAGCAGAAATATCTGAAGACGTCCATTTCAGGCTATAAGGTCGAGATCTATTTCAGCGACTGCAAGGTCGACGGCTGCGAAGGCTTGCAGTTCTCGACGGGTTTCGACAAGGCGCCGAAATATACCATCGAGTTCGCCAACAAATGGAATAACGAGCATAGATATGCGCGCGCTGTCGTCGATCCGTCCGACGGTACTTTCTATTTCGACCATGACTTCCTGGTCAAAGGCGTGACGCCAGAGTTAATCAAGGCGAATTTGTTGCTGTACGGGGAATTGCTCGACGATCTCTACGACGCGACAAAGTAGATCGCCGCGTCGCATGAGAAGTCCGGGCAAGTGGCCGCCGATCGAGGTGAGAGAAAAAGCCATTGGAGCGTCGGGGCCAGCGGCGGTGCTGAGTTTGGCTTCCCGCCTGCCCGTGCTGGCTGTATCATCGGCTGAGTCGTATTGCTCCTGAAGGACCCATGTCGACACCGCATGTTTTCACGATCCCGCCCGGCGCGCCTTTTCTGAAGTCGTTCGTAGCAGAATTGCTCGAGGGTCTTATCGTCGAGGGATTTTCTTGTGCGCTCGGCCCGCTTGATATGGTGGATGCGACGATCTACGTGCCGACGCGGCGCGCGGCACGCGCGCTGATCGACGAATTTGCACGTGCGCTTGGCCGTCCTGCAACTTTATTGCCGCGCATCCTGCCGCTCGGCGGACTCGATTCGACCGAGACAAGCCTTCTCTTCGAAGAACCGGGCTTCGAGTCGCCGCTGTCTGAGGCTTTACCTTTGGCGGCACCCGAAATATGGCGGCGCATGCAATGCGCCCAGCTGACGCTCGCCTGGGCGCATGCCCTGCGCCATGCGATCATCGCCATGGATCGCGACGGCGGGCCGATCACGGATTCAAGCGAAACGCTTCTTGTCGGGACGTCTTCGATCGATGCATGGCATCTTGCCGGCGAACTTACCGGCCTCATCGACGAACTCATCATCGAGGATGTCGCCTGGGAAAAGCTCGATCCTCTGGTCTTGCCGGAATTCGACCGCTATTGGCGGATCACCCTGGATTTCCTCAACATAGCTATGGAGCAATGGCCGCAGATCCTGGCCGCGCATAATCTCGTCGATGCTGCGACCCGGCGAATGCGCCTCGTCGCGGAGCAAATGCATGCCATTCAAAGCGGGCGCGTTGAAGGCCCGGTGATCGCCATTGGTTCGACCGGCAGCAATCGCGCCACCGCCCGCCTGCTCGCCGCGATCGCGCGCGCGCCGCGCGGCGCCGTCGTCCTGCCCGGCCTCGATCTCAGTCTCGATGAAGAGACTTGGCAGCGCATCGCGACCGATCGGGATGCCAAGCACGAACCGGCGTTCGGCCATCCGCAAGCCGGCCTGCACCGCCTGCTGCCGATGCTTGGCGTCGGACGCGCGGACGTGATCGAAATCGGCACGGTTTCTCCGCCGCTCGCAACGCGCCAACGGCTCGTTTCGGAGGCCTTGCGGCCGGCCGATACGACTGAGCATTGGCGTGACTATCGTGCCTCCACGCCGGCACACGAGATCGAACTCGCGCTTGCCGACGTGACACTCGTCGAGGCCGCAGATGATCGCGAGGAAGCGCTTTGCCTCGCCATCGCCTTGCGGCAAGTCTTGGAAACACCCTTGGCCACGGCGGCGCTCGTTACGCCCAACCGCGACCTTGCCCGCCGTGTCAGCGCCGAACTCACGCGCTGGGGCATAGAGATCGACGATTCGGCCGGCGAGCCGTTAGGCGCGAGCCCCTACGGTACCTTGGCCTCGCTCGTCGCGCAATGTGCCGAGCACAAGCTTGCGGCGCCTGATCTCGTCGCGCTTCTCGGCCACCCGATGGTCAGGCTCGGCGGTGCGCGCAGTAACATCGAACGCCTTGCGCCGCTCTTTGAAATCGGTGTTTTGCGCTGCGGTTTCGAAGTCGCCGATTTCGACTCCGCACAGGCCGCAATCGAGGCGGCCAAGGCAGCAGCTTCTGAGGTTTTTGCGCATCCCGCGAAGACGCGCATCGGCGCCGCGGATTGGTGCGCGTTGGCAGATCTGTTCGATCGCCTCACCCAAGCGCTCGCCCCGCTCATGGCATTGCAAGGCGCCCATGATCTGTCGCGTTGGATCGATGCACATCGAAGCACGCTCGATGCCGTCACACGCGGCGAAGATGGCATGGCCGGCGACGACTATGAGGAGTTCAACGCCTTGCTTGACGAAATTTCCGCTGCCACCGTGCCGGAACTGACATTCAACATGGAAGCCTATGGCCTTTTCATCGCTCGTATCGCCAGCGAAAGGATTCTTCACCGGGCGCGGCGCACGCATCCGCGCTTGAAGATTTTCGGGTTGCTCGAAGCGCGCCTGATGGATGCCGACGCCCTATTGCTCGGCGGTCTCGACGAAACGATCTGGCCGCCGCAGGCGCAAGGCGATGCTTTTCTCAACCGGCCGATGCGCGCCGCCCTCGGTTTGACGCCGCCCGAACGGCGGATCGGGCAGACTGCGCATGATTTCGTCGAAGCCATGGGCCATAGAAATGTGATCCTGAGCCGTGCCTTGAAAAGAGGCGGCGCACCGACCGTCGCCTCACGCTTCGTGCAGAGACTGGCCGCGGTTGCCGGCACGCATTTCGAGGCCGCGCGCGCGCGCGGTCGGGCGCTCGTCGATCTCGCGCAGGCCCTCGATCGGCCCACCGGGCCTTCACCACCGAACCAAAGGCCGATGCCGCGGCCCGACCTGGCCTTGCGGCCGCGACGTTTGAGCGTCACGCGAATCGAAATGCTGCGGCGCGACCCTTACGCCGTCTACGCCGAATTCATCTTGCAACTCCTGGCACTTCCGCCGCTTGGCGCAGATGATCGCGCAAATAGATTGGGCGACGTGATCCATGCCGCGCTCGAAGACTTTGTTCGGCGTTTCCCGGCGGGACCATTGCCGGCAAATGCCGATTTGATCCTAACCGGCAAGATGCAGGAGGCTCTCCGTGAACACTTGACGAATGCCGAGTTCGCGGCGTTCCGATGGCCGCTGATCGCACGCGCGATCGCTTTCTATCTCGCGTTCGAAGCGGGCCGCCGCGACGGGATCGCTCGAATCGATGTTGAAATTCGAGACGAGATCGCAATTCCGCTCGAAGATGGCACGAGCTTTACTTTGTCGGCCAAGGCCGACCGCATCGAACGCAACAAGGATGGCAGTGTTACGTTCGTCGATTATAAGACCGGCATGCCGCCGAGCGTGCGGGAAGTTTACGCGGGCTTCGCACCGCAACTGACGCTCGAGGCGGCCATGGCGAAACGTGGAGCATTTGGGCTCCGCGCGGGAACCCGCATCGAAGGGGCACTCTATCTCAAACTCGGCGGTCGTACGGGCGGAGAAGCAAGGTCGCTCATATTCGACAAGCAAGAAGAGAGTTTCGATTCTGTCACGGATATGCATTTCCAGGAACTGGTTGCACTCTTGAATCAGTTCCGGCGGCCGGAGACGGCCTATGTGCCACGCCCCTTCCCGAAATATGCAGCGCGCTACAACGACTATGACCATCTCGCGCGCGTCAAGGAATGGTCCGGCGGTTTCGATGACGGAGGCGGCGCATGAGCGGGCGTCCCAATATCCAACCGCATATCAGCGCAGCGCAGCACAAGGCCTCCGATCCGGAGGCCTCGATTTGGGTATCGGCGAATGCCGGCTCCGGCAAGACCCATGTTTTGACCGAGAGAGTCATGCGCTTGCTGCTCAAAGGTGTGCCGCCGGGAAAGATCCTCTGCCTGACATTCACCAAGGCGGCGGCGGCCAATATGGCCGGCCGCGTATTCGCGATCTTGGCCAAATGGACGGAACTCGACGACGCCGAACTCGCAAAGGCGATCGAAGACATAGGCGCGCCGCGGCCGCAGATGGAAGATCTCACATTGGCGCGGCGCCTTTTTGCGCGCGCGGTCGAAACGCCGGGCGGACTAAAAATCCAGACGATCCATGCCTTTTGCGAAAGGCTGCTGCATCTCTTTCCCTTCGAAGCCAATGTGCCGGCGCGCTTCGAAGTCATCGATGATCGGTCGCAAGCCGAGCTCCTCGGCCGCGTCAGAAACGAGACCTTGCACGAAGCGCGGCACGACGAGGGTGAGCTCGGGCGCGCCCTCGCGCTCTTATCGGAGGAAATCTCGGGCTTGGAATTCGAGGGCCTGATCAAAACCGCATTACATCATCGCGAAATCTTTCAAGCCGGAACGCCGCTGCAGACGGCCAAAGATCTTCGCGCGGTTTTGGGATTAGCGCCAAATCAAACGGTCGAATCTCTCGAAGCCGAGATGATCGAGGGTGGACTTATGCCGCATCGCTGGCGCGAATTCGGCGCGTTCTTCGCAACGAGTTCTAAGGCGACGGATCAGGACAAAGCCAAATCTTTTATTGCGGCGGTCGAAGCCTACGAGAGGTTCCAGCAGCGAGCAGCCGCACCAGATGGTTGCTTGCCGCGCGTGCCTGCGCCGTGTCTTGCCGACTATCTCGAAATCTTCTTCACGAAGGGCGGCGAAGGCGATTTAAGAAAGAGCCTCGCGACGAAAAACCTGCTAGCAGAGCGGTCCGATCTCATCCAGGAGCTGTTTGACGAGCAAGTCCGCCTCGACCATTTGCGTGACCTTCGCAAAGCAGCCGCAGCTTTCGAACGGTCCTATGCTCTTGCATTCATCATGCATAGGCTGCTTGCGCATTATCGTCGCCTCAAAGCGGCGCGCGGTCTGCTCGATTTCGAAGATCTCATTCACCGCACCATGGCCTTGCTGGAGCGGTCGGACGCGCGTTGGGTGCTCTATAAGCTTGACGCGGGTATAGATCACATTCTCGTCGACGAGGCTCAGGACACCAGCCGAGCGCAGTGGAAGATCCTCGAAGACTTGACGGGAGAATTCGCGGTCGGTGCCAGTAGCCGCACCAATAGGCGAAGCTTCTTTGCGGTCGGCGACGAGAAGCAATCGATCTTTTCGTTTCAGGGTGCCGCGCCGGATATGTTTCACGCAATGCGGCAAAAATTCCAAAGGTCGTTTTCGCAAGGCGGCAAGACATTTGCGCATGTCCAGCTCACAGAGTCGTTTCGGTCGGTCTCTTTGATCCTTTCTACGGTCGATCAGGTGTTTTTCGATGCCGCACATCAGAAAGGCCTCGTCACCGAGGACCCATGGATGCGTCATTCGGCGGCGTTGAAAAGAGAATTGCCCGGCCTCGTCGAAATCTGGCCGCGGATCGGCAGTACCAAACAGGAAGATCCGCACGATTGGCAACTTCCCGTCGACGCCCTGCGCCAGTCCGATCCGGCGAGCGTGCTCGCCAAACGTATCGCCGACAAAATCGCAGGCTTGATCGCGCCTAACTCGCGTGAACGCGTCTTCGATAAGGATCAAGGAAGCTTCAGGCCGGTGAGGCCGGGAGACATTCTGATTCTCGTACGAACCCGCAACTCATTTTTCGACGCGATAATCCGGGCCTTGAAGCAAAACCAGGTGCCGGTCGCCGGTGCGGACCGGCTGCAATTGACCGAACATATCGCGATCATGGATCTCGTAGCCGCTGCGCGCGCGGCGCTTCTCCCGGAGGACGACCTGAACCTCGCCTGCGTGCTGAAGTCACCGTTGATCGGTCTCGATGATGCCGATCTCTTGGTCCTCGCTCCCAAGCGCAGCGGTTCGCTCATCGCAACGCTCGAAGCCGCAGCGGACGCGCGCCATAAGGCGGCGGCGACCAGACTTCGGACTTGGCAAAGCCGGGCGGCGCTGCCGCCCTTCGCATTCTATGCCCGCTTGCTTGGCGAAGACGGCGGCCGCCGTGCCATGGAGGCGCGGCTTGGGCCCGAGGCTTGCGATGCGATGGACGAATTCTTGCGGCTCGCCCTCGAAGCCGAGCACAAAGGCATCCTATCGCTCGCGACATTCCTGTCCGAGTTCGCGAGCATTGATCTCGAGATCAAGCGCGACATGGAGACACTCGGCGATTGCATTCGCGTCATGACCGTCCATGCGGCGAAGGGGCTCGAGGCGAAAATCGTATTTCTGCCCGATACCTGCTCGGCGCCAAACGAGACTCTCTTGCCGAAGCTCTTTGCGCTGCAGGAGGCCGCGAACGGCGACGACGTTCTCGTCTGGTCGCCGCGAAAAGACAGCGACCCCTCGATCGTCGCCGCGGCTCGTGCGGCCGCCCTCGAAGCAGCCAAAGACGAATATCGGCGGCTCCTTTATGTCGCGCTGACGCGGGCCGAAGAGCGCCTTTACGTGTCTGGATTTCACGGCGCCAGCGCGCCGCCGGAGCATTGCTGGAGCGCGATGATCGAAAGATCGCTCGGGGAAGATTTCGATCAGGTCCAGGCCTTCTGGAGCGAAGACGAGACGATCCTGCGCCGCATTTCTCCCGGACATCGCTATGAGGATTTCCGCGAGACCGGGAAAACTGTGTCGAGGAGCGGGATCGAATTACCGGACTTTCTCCGCCGCCCGGCGCCGGTCGAAACCGCTCCGCCACCGCCCTTGAAGCCATCGAGCGCGCTTGCCGCTGCCGAGGCGGAATTCGACCCCGGCCGCACGGCGCTGCCGCACGCGGCATTGGAACGCGGGCGGCTCATGCATATTCTCTTGCAATATTTGCCTCAGGTCTCCGTCGCAGGGCGCCGCCAAGCGGCACAGCGCTTTCTCGATGCGCGCGCCGAAAACCTCGATGATCGCGGTCGCGCGCAACTCGTCGACGAGGCCTTGGCTGTGTTCGACCTGCCGCACACCGGCGAATTGTTCGGACCGAAGTCGCGTGCCGAGGTTGCCGTTGCCGGACGGCTCTGCCGCGATGACGGCAAAGTGATCGAGGTCGCGGGCCAGATCGATCGCATCGTCGAAACCGACGCCCAGGTTTTTGTCGCCGACTTCAAGACCGGTTGCGCTTATGATGAGAACGAGGTCCCGAGAGCCTTCGTCACTCAGATGGCGCTCTACAAGGCTGTTCTTGCACAGCTCTGGCCGGACAAGCGCCTCGTCATGCTGCTGATTTTCACCTCAGGCGGTAAAATTGTTGAACTCCCCGAAGGCCGGCTCGCTGCGGCGCTGAGTTCCCTCGGCATTAGCTTGGCCGGTGCGGCTTGACGCGCCGCGGGACACTTCCTAGGTTTGCTTGGGAATCGGGCGGGCAAGGCCCGCCGCTCCAAAAGACAAGAGGCAATCATGGCCACCGTGAAAGTTACAGATGCCACGTTCAAGACCGAAGTGGTCGGCGCGAGCAAACCCGTCGTCGTGGATTTCTGGGCGGAGTGGTGCGGCCCGTGTAAGATGATCGGACCGGCTCTGGAGGAGATCGCCGCCGAACTCGAGGGGCAGGTGACCATAGCGAAACTCAACGTCGATGAGAATCCCGGTGTTGCAGGTAGTTTTGGTATTCGCAGCATTCCGACGCTGATGCTGTTTAAAGACGGCAAAATGACTTCATCGAAAGTCGGCGCTTCGCCGAAGAGCGAATTGAAGAAATGGATCACCGGCGCGATCTGATCGGCAATTCCACTCCCTCTGCGGAAAGGACCTCGCCCGAGGTCCTTTTTGCTTTTCATCGGAAGACAACGAGCGCCTTTGTTGCGGCTCCGGCTTCCTCGAAGAGGAAGGAGCGGACCGATCTATGAGCTCTTACGCCGTCAAAGAGCTGTTCCTCACCCTTCAGGGCGAGGGCGCGCAAGCCGGCCGGACGGCGGTGTTTTGCCGTTTTGCCGGCTGCAACCTTTGGTCGGGGCGGGAAGCCGATCGCGCCACGGCTCAATGCGGTTTCTGCGACACGGACTTCGTCGGAACCGATGGCGAGAATGGTGGCCGCTTCGAGACAGCAGCGGCCCTCGCTGCTGCGATCGCTTCTCTGTGGTGCGATGACGACCTGCATCGCTATGTCGTTTTTACCGGCGGAGAGCCGCTGCTCCAGCTTGACGAGGCTCTGATCCGGGCTCTGCATGACATTCGTTTCAAATGTGCGATCGAGACGAACGGAACGATAGCTCCGCCAGCGGGACTCGACTGGATCTGCGTCAGCCCGAAGGCCGGCACGCCACTCGTGGTGCGCCGCGGCGACGAGCTCAAACTCGTGTTTCCTCAGGGCGGCCTCGACCCAGAAAATCTCGTCGATCTCGCTTTTGACAATTTTTTTCTGCAACCGATGGATGGCCCTGATCTCGAGGCGAACACGGCCAAAGCCGTCGCTTATTGCCTATCCCATCCGCGCTGGCGGCTCAGCCTGCAAACCCACAAGCTCATCGGACTGCCATGAAGATCACTCAGGCCTTTTCGTTCGAAGCGGCACATTTCCTGCCGAATGTTGCTCCAACCCATCGCTGTCACGCGATGCACGGCCATTCCTATCGAGTCGAACTGAAGGTCGAAGGCCCGATTGATCCCATCACTGGGTTCGTCATCGATTTCTTCGATATCGAAGCGGCCTTCGGGCCCCTGCTCGCAATTCTCGACCACCATTGTCTCAACGAGATCGCAGGACTTGAAAACCCGACGGCGGAGAATATTGCCGTCTGGGTCTGGGACAGGACGAAGCAAGTGCTGCCCCAGCTCACCAAGGTCATCATCTACGAGACGAAAGATGCCTATGCCGAATATCAAGGGTAGCCGAAGAAACTCTTGACGGCCGATGGATCAAAATTCTTCCCAGTCTTTCTCCTGCGGCTCGGCGGCAGCTTTGCGCAAAGCTCCGCCTTGCTTGACGACGGAGAGCGAAGGGCTGTGCTGGACGTGCGGCGGCGGTCCGGCAAAAACCGGCTTTTTCCGCGCTTTGCCGGCTGCATCCTCACGCGGCAATTCGACGACGTTGGCGCCGACATCGAAACGGCTGATGAGGGAAGCGACCTGATCGGCTTCTTCGCTCAGC
>JBKQHN010000042.1:0-47903 GCA_052148755.1 Beijerinckiaceae bacterium
GTCGTTGGACATGATTTCCGTTCCAGGAGGAGGCGCAACGGTCGTCGGGCGCGTTCCTTCTCCCGCATAGGGGTCGTCTAGACGCCCGTCGCAAGCGGCGCCTATGCCAGAGAAGGTGGTCGGCAGAGCCGACCGGATGAGGATGTCTGCTTGGACGGAGCAACGAAGTCGACGGAGAATTGTGCCGCAGCGAAAGCCTATGGCTGCGGCACAAACCCTCATCCGTCACTCAGCGCATCATGTAGATTGCAGACCTGTGGGAGCTGCTTCCCGGCCGCTCGTTATCTCGATCGCGACATGCGTCCCGTCTAAGCCGCTTTCGATGCGAGGTCCGGCGCGACTTGGAAGGTCGCTTCGGTCTTGCGCTTGATTTCATCCAGGCTCACGCCGTCGGCGAGTTCGATGAGGGTCAAGCCTTTGGCCTGATCGCGCGTGAAGACGCCAAGATCGGTGATCACCATGTCGACGACGCCAGAGCCCGTCAGCGGCAAAGTGCACCGGTGCAGCAGTTTTGACTGATCTTTGGCGGTGTGTTCCATCACAACGACGACGCGGCGCACGCCGGCGACGAGATCCATGGCGCCGCCCATGCCCTTGACCATTTTACCCGGGATCATCCAATTGGCGAGGTCGCCGTTTTCTGCAACTTCCATCGCACCGAGAATGGCGAGGTCGATATGTCCGCCGCGGATCATGGCGAAACTATCGGCCGAGGAAAAATAGCTCGTCGTCGGCAATTCGGTCACGGTCTGCTTGCCGGCATTGATCAGGTCCGGATCCTCTTCGCCTTCATAAGGGAAAGGGCCCATGCCGAGCATGCCGTTCTCGCTCTGCAGCTGAACATTCATGCCTTCGGGGATATAGTTTGAAACCAGCGTCGGAATGCCGATGCCGAGGTTGACGTAATAGCCGTCGCGCAATTCCTTTGCGGCACGCGCCGCCATTTGCTCTCTGGTCCAGGCCATGATCGACTCCTCAAGCGGCAACGCGCGGCCGTGTCGTCCGCTTCTCGATGGGTTTGGCGATATTCGGGACGTGCACGATGCGCTGCACGAAAATTCCCGCGGTATGGATTTCGTCAGGCGGGATTTGCCCGGCTTCGACGAGATGTTCGACTTGCACGACGGTTACTTTGCCGGCCGTCGCCATCATCGGATTGAAATTGCGCGCCGTCTTGCGGAAGACGAGATTGCCTTCGGTGTCCGCCTTCCAGGCGTGGACGAGCGAGACATCGGCACGCAGCCAGCGTTCCATCACGTAGGTCTCGCCGTCGAACTCGCGCAGATCCTTGCCGTCGGCGATGACCGTGCCGACGCCGGTCTTGGTGAAGAAAGCCGGGATTCCCGCCCCGCCGGCGCGAATGCGCTCGGCGAGCGTGCCTTGCGGAGTGAACTCGAGTTCGAGGACGCCAGTCAGATATTGCTCGGCGAAAAGCTTGTTCTCGCCGACATAGGACGAAATCATCTTTTTGATCTGTCGGGTTTCGAGCAGGATGCCGAGGCCAACCCCGTCGATTCCCGCATTGTTCGAAATCACCGTCAGATCCTTGGCGCCGTGCGCGCGGACCGCTTCGATCAGGATCTGCGGCGATCCGCAAAGGCCGAAGCCGCCGGACATCAATGTCATGCCGTCCTCGAGAACACCGGCGAGCGCCGTACGAGCATCGGGAAATACTTTGTTCATCGCACCTAACCTTGGTCCCGGGCTGATCTTATGGGCTCCGAGTCCTAAGGCGCTCTTCGCCGCATTGCAAGGTGAGCGCTTCTGCCGAAAGGCGGAAGTGCGGGCCGGGAGCGGGCCTACAGCGGCCAATTGGCCGCCAATGCCAACGATCAATCGGTCAAAGGCGACTTCACTTGGCGATTCTGAGCGAAGGCGAGCTGCAGGAAAAGACGAAACATTTGGGCGCGAATCCTTCCCCTTCAGGGGAAGGTGGTCGGCGAAGCCGACCGGATGGGGTGCCCGTGCATATTCTCTTGTCCGACCCCACCCGACGCCTTCGGCGCCACCCTCCCCTTTGAAAAAGGGGAGGGATTCGCAGCTGCGAGATGGAGCCCTTATTTCAACGTATCGCCGCAGCGTCGCTCAATCTTTCGTGTTCATAGCCGGCCGCGACCAGGACCGCCGCAATCTTTTCGGCCGGCGCCTGTGTCGTGATTTCGACCAGCTTGCTGTCGAGATCGCAGGCGACCTTTGCCGCTGGATCGACCGATTTGACCGCCTTTTCAATGCTGTGAACGCAATGCGAACAGCTCATATCGGGGACTTTATAGCGCTGCATAGCTTTTCCTCGCCGTGATAACATGCATTCGCAGCAGGGCTGGTGTCATAGTCAAGCCTCTTGCTTTGCGCTCTGCCAGCCCAATTTTGGCATGGACACGAAGAATTTCCACATGGCGATCCAATCCATGCCGTCTGCCAACGCCGCTCTCGTGGCTTCGCCCGAAACCGCCAAACAGTCCGACGTCAGCTTGCAAATTTCGGGCATGACCTGCGCCTCCTGCGTTTCCCGCGTGGAAAAAGCGCTTCAGGCCGTGCCGGGCGTTCGCGATGCATCGGTCAATCTTGCGACGGAACGCGCCGATATAAGCGCTTCCGGCGCACTGCCGCTTGCGGCGATTGCCACCGCCGTCAAAGCAGCCGGCTATGAGGTTGCGACAGAAACCGTCGATTTCGCAATAGAAGATATGACCTGCGCCTCCTGCGTCGGCCGCGTCGAAAAGGCCTTAGCGAGCGTTCCGGGCACGATTTCCGCCGCGGCCAATCTCGCAACCGAGACGGCGCGGGTCGAGCGCTTTGTGGGAACGGCGAGCAATGCCTCGCTGAAGCGGGCCATAGAGCGTGCCGGCTATCGGGCGCGGCTTTTGCAACCGGCGCTTGCCGTTGGCGGGCAAAATTGCCAAAATCGCACCGCCGAAGCAGAAGAGCTGACGCGAAGTTTCACGCTCGCATTCGTCTTGACCCTGCCCGTGTTGGTCTTGTCCATGGGGGCGGAATTTTGGCCCTGGCTCGACCACGTTCTCATGCAGACGCTGGGCATCGAGGGGGTACGCATCGTCGAAGGGCTTTTGACGAGTTTGGTTCTCTTCGGCCCGGGCCTGCAGTTCTTCCGCAAAGGGATTCCGGCGCTTTTCCGCGGCGCTCCGGACATGAATGCGCTTGTCGCAATCGGGACAGGGGCGGCCTGGACCTATTCCCTCGTCGCTACGCTCACACCACAGGCCTTTCCGGCCGGCACCGACCATGTCTATTTCGAGGCTGCCGCCGTCATCGTGACTTTGATCCTGCTCGGCCGAACGCTCGAGGCGCGCGCCAAGGGCCGAGCCTCGGCGGCGATCCAAAAACTGCTGGCTCTGCGGCCGGCGACCGCCACGCGCATTACGGGTGAACAGACCGAAGAGGTGCCGCTCGATTCGATCCTGCCGGGCGATATTCTTTTCATCCGGCCGGGCGACCGTATTCCGCTCGACGGCAAGGTCGTCGGTGGCGAATCATTCGTCGACGAATCCATGCTGACCGGCGAGCCGCAACCCATCCGCAAAAGCGTTCATGCTGCGGTCGTGGGCGGCACGATCAATCAGACCGGAAGCCTGTCGGTCGCGGTCACTAAAGTGGGCGCCGAAACGGTGCTCGCCCAAATCATCGCCATGGTGGAACAAGCGCAAGGCGGGAAATTGCCCGTGCAGGCCTTGGCGGACAAGGTGACGGCCTGGTTCGTGCCCGCCGTTATCGGCGTAGCTCTCCTGACTTTCGTGCTCTGGCTTGTTTTCGGACCGCCCCCGGCGCTCAATTATGCGCTCGTCACCATGGTCGCCGTGTTGATCATCGCCTGCCCTTGCGCCATGGGCCTCGCCACACCGATCTCGATCATGGTCGGGACGGGCCGTGCCGCCGAACTCGGAATTCTCTTCCGCCAAGGCGCGGCTTTGCAAAGCCTCAGCGAGGTCGGCATCGTCGGGTTCGACAAGACCGGCACATTGACGGCGGGACACCCCGCTCTGACCGATCTTCGTCCGGCTCCCGGCTGGTCGGCGGATGAAGTGCTCGCCAGTGTGGCAGCGGTCGAACTCCATTCCGAACATCCGCTCGGCAAGGCGCTGGTCGCGGCGGCGATACAACGCGGCTCAGTTATCGCTCGCGCCGAGGATTTCAATGCAGTTCCAGGCTTCGGCGTTGCCGGAACGGTGGCAGGCCGGCGGGTGGAGGTGGGGGCAGAGCACTTCATGCGCAAGCTCGGCTACGACATCCAAGCATTCGCGGCCGAAGCCCAGCACCTTGGCGAGACCGGCAAGACGCCGGTTTTTGCGGCGATCGGTGGCCAAGTCGCCGGTCTCATCGCCGTCGCCGATCCATTGGAACCTTCGGCGCCGGCGGCCGCGGAAGCCCTGCGCGTGCTGCACCTCGACGTCGTCTTGATCAGCGGCGATCGTCAATCGACCACGCGCGCGATTGCCGAAACTCTCGGCATAGAAAGATACGCGGCGGAAGTTCTGCCTGAAGGCAAAGTCGCGGCCCTCAAAAATTTCTGTGCCGAGGGCCAGAAGATCGCGTTCGTTGGGGACGGCATCAATGACGCACCGGTGCTCGCGGCCGCAGATGTCGGAATTGCGATCGGATCTGGCACCGACATTGCCGTCGAAGCGGCCGATGTGGTCTTGATGCGGCGTGATCTGCACAGTGTCCCCGCAGCGATTGCCCTAAGCCGAGCGACGATGCGCAATATCCGGCAGAACCTGTTTTGGGCACTCGCCTACAATGTCGTTTTGATCCCCGTGGCCGCAGGTGCGCTGTTTGCAGTTCATGGGCCGCTGCTCTCGCCGATGTTGGCGGCTGCTGCCATGGCTTTTTCGTCGCTGTTTGTCGTCGGCAATGCCTTGCGCCTCAAAGGTTTCCGTTTCGGATCAGCGCAGCGGTCATGAGGCAAAACAGATCGGCTCTAAACGGTGCCGGCATCGGGCCTCGGTTCGTTTTCATCCTTGCCGCGGATCACGCCGGCAGCCGGTACGTCGAGGTGCCAGCAGACGCCATTCGATGCAAATTGAATTTTCGATTGGCCCCCCAAGGCTGCCCCGGTGATGCGTTCCATGACCATGTGTCCGAAACCCTTATGGTCGGGCGCGACGACGGGGGGCCCGCCGCGCTCCTCCCAAAGGAGGTTCAGGCGGCGGCCGCCTTGGCTGTCTGGGACGAATTTCCAAGCAACGTTCACGCTGCCCTCGGGAACGGAAAGGGCCCCGAACTTTGCCGCATTGGTCGAGAGTTCATGCAAAGCGATGCCGATATTCTGCGCCGCTTCGGGCCGCAGGAAAACATCCTGGCCCTCGAGGAAAATGCGGCTGCCGAACAGATCGCCGAAGGGCTGAAGCTGCGAGCGGATCAATTGGACGAGAGATGCGCCGGCCCAATCATCGCTCGAGAGCAGATCATGTGATCCTGCAAGACCGCTGAGCCTTTCACTGAACCGTGCGACGAAATCCTCGGGCGTCGTCAGGTGCGACAAGGTCTGCCGCGCCATGGCTTGAATGACGGCGAGAAGATTCTTGGACCGGTGGGTCAGTTCCCGCATCAGAAACAGGACGTGTTCCTCATGCCGATGCTGCGCCGTAACGTCGCGAATGATCAAGGATCCGCTGCGGAAGTCGCCATTTGGGCCACGCACGGTCGCGCCGCGGATCCAGACATTTAGCAATTGCCCGTCTTTTCTGCGCCGCAATGTCTGATATTCGATGGGCTCGCCCGCCTTCAATCGCTGCATGAAAACTGCACGTTCGGCGCGCTGGTCTTCCGGAACCAAGATGTCCGCTGGCTGGCCGAGAATTTCCTCGGCCTTGTAACCGAACAGCTGTTCGGCGCCGCGATTCCAGGTCCTCACCCGATCGTCGAAATCAATGCTGACGATCGCGTCGATGGAAGACGCGACGATCGCCGCCAATTGGGCATTTTGGAGTTCAGACTCTTTACGTTCGGTAATGTCTGAACTTAGAAACAACATGCGCTCGGCACGACCGAGAGCGTCCTTAATCAATTTCCCCCGAGCGGCAATCCAGCGGATGGTCCCGTCCGGCAGAGAAATTCGAAAGTCGCGCTCGAGCGGCTCGCCGCTCTTGAGATAGGATTCGTAGTCCGCGATAAAACTTGGCAGATCCTCAGGGTGGATGCGTTGCCGGATGATCTCTGGGCCTCCCTCCGCAGGCAGCTGAAAGATCTCCGAGAATTTCGGTGACCAGCGCAGCCCCTGGGTCAAGAGACCCACTTCCATGACAGCCAAGCCGTCGGCGTCCTGAGCGAGCTGCAGCCAGGTCTCGTTCTCATGAGCGGCGCGCCGGGTCTCGCGGAGCCGCACCAGCGTTCGCACAAGGCTCAGAAGCTCGCGCCGATCGAACGGCCGGATGAGAAAAGCATCCGCCGCGGTGTCGCCATCGCCGGCGTCATGCTCCCGTTGCATGATCTGCAGGATCGGCAGTTGCGGGTCCTTGCGGCGCAGATCCGCGAGGACTGCGTCGGCGCCGCTTCCCGCATTGCCGGCATCGAGAAGGACGAGACCGTAAGCGGCGAGGTCCAAGCCTTCCAATTCGTCGCGGAAACGCACGAAATCGGTCTCGGCGGCGTCGACACTCCAGCCCGCGCTCTCGAGCAGATCGGCGCTCGCACGGCGCGACGCGGGATCTGGGTCGACGATGAGGAGCTTAGCTGTCCCGATCATTCCCACATGGGCTCCCGCCTCGCACGCCGATTGGCGAGGATCAACGGCAATGCGCGAAAGAGAGCAAGCCGGATCTCTATCTTATCCGTCCGCTCGAAACCAAATGCGCGGTTCGTTCTACGATGAGGAAGATGCACGCAAGCATGGGTTTTCCGGCACATGCTTCATTTGTGCACCGACTGTGACGCGAAATTATGGCGCAACCCTTTGGCCCGATCCAGTGAGAGGATTGGCGGGGTCCCAGCGATAGCGGATGGTCTCGAACCGCATCGCCAAAGCATCGATCAGCAGCAGACGCCCGACAAGGTTTTCGCCGAAGCCGACGATTTCGCGAATGGCCTCGAGCCCCATGAGAGCGCCGAGAATGCCGGTGAGTGCCCCCAAGACGCCGGCCTCGGCACAAGCGGGAACTGTGCCGGGAGGCGGAGGCGCCGGAAAGAGGCAGCGATAGGTCGGGTTAGGTGTTCCGTCCGCCGCGTTTTCGAACGGCCGCAATGTCGTCAGCGACGCGTCGAAGGTGCCGACGGCGCCCGTCACGAGTGGGCGGGCTGCAAAGAAGCAAGCGTCCGAAGTGAGGTAGCGGGTCTCGAAATTGTCGGATCCGTCGACCACCAACGTCCAACCGGAAACCAGACGCGACACATTCTCTGCCGCCAACCGCAGCGGGAAAAGAGTGACTTTAACATGCGGGTTGAGACGCGCTATGGCCTCGCCCGCCGCCTCCACCTTCGGCCGGCCGACATCGGCCGTGGCATAGAGGATCTGGCGCTGCAAGTTCGACAGCGAGACCTTGTCGTCGTCGACGATGCCCAATTCGCCGACGCCCGCCGCCGCGAGATATTGGAGGAGCGGCGCGCCGAGGCCGCCGGCGCCGATGACGAGGACGCGCGCCGCCTTGAGCTTTTGCTGGCCAGGCCCGCCGACATCCCGCAAGACGAGATGGCGGGCATAGCGTTCGACTTCTTCGGGGGAAAACATGTCTCTATCTAATCTCACCCGGCACAAAATGCGACCCTCGCCCATCGCCACGGGCCTATCCGCAGGGGCGGCCGCCCGCTAGAACGAGAGAGCAAACCCTGCCGCAAAATTGCCTGCCGGCCGCGCGCCTGCCTTGCCGATGTTTCGAACAATCATGAAACAAGCTTTGCCTTCAGTGGCTCGCCTCGCAAACCGGCGCTCTGGTGTTTGCTTGCTCGCGCTGGTCTTTCTTGCCTGCGCCGTCATGGCGCTGGCGCCGCAGACAGATCTCGCCGTGGCGCGCTTATTCTACGCTGGCGACCATTTCGTCGGCGATACGGCGGCTGGTCGGACGGCGCGCGATCTCGGGCGCGCCGTCCCGTTCCTCCTTCTCGTCGGCCTGAGCCTTTTGTGGCTCGCCGGAAAATTTGGCCTCGCCGCGCGCTTCGCGCCGCGCGGGCGCAGCATCATCTGGCTCCTTGTGTCGATGGCGCTCGGGCCGGGACTGATGGCGGACGGTCTCAAGGAAATTTCGCACCGGCCGCGTCCGTCTCAGGTGAAGGAATTTGGCGGCACGCGCGACTTCCGGCCCTTCTACCGCTTCGATGGCGCGTGCCCGCGCAATTGTTCCTTTCCGTCGGGCGAAGCCTCGGCGGCCTTTTGGACATTGGCGCCGGCAAGTCTCGCACCGCTTCCGTTGCGGCCAGCTGCCCTCGGGGCCGCGCTGCTCTTCGGCCTGGCGACCGGTGGCTTGCGCATGGCCTTCGGGGGACACTTTCTGTCCGACGTGCTGCTTGCGGGGATTTTGACGATCGGGGTCGTGCTGGCGCTGCGCAGATGGCTCCTGCCGCCGGCAAAACCGGCCGCGACGAAGAGTCCAAGTCATTGACACAGCGTGGGTTCCATGCTGCTCCAAGCGGGGGCGGCACGCCCGGCCGTCAGACTTGTCTGCGCTCTTGCCGCGCGCTACACCCGCAGTATCGTCCGCGCCGCACAAGACCCGCCCGACGCAAAGCCTTCAAGAGAGTCTCGATGACCCGCAACAAAGAGATCAAACGCGTCGTTCTCGCCTATTCGGGCGGGCTCGACACGTCAATCATTCTGAAATGGCTGCAAACCAATTACGGCTGTGAAGTCGTCACCTTTACCGCCGATCTCGGGCAGGGCGAAGAACTCGAGCCGGCTCGGCAAAAAGCTCTGCTTCTCGGCATCAAACCCGAGCATATATTCGTCGAGGATCTGCGCGAGGAATTCGTCCGCGACTACGTTTTCCCGATGTTTCGCGCCAATGCCCAATATGAAGGCCTCTATCTCCTCGGCACGTCGATCGCGCGGCCGCTGATCGCGAAAAAGCAGATCGAAATCGCCCACAGAATCGGTGCTGACGCGGTGGCGCATGGCGCGACCGGCAAGGGCAATGATCAAGTCCGGTTCGAACTCGCCTATTATGCGCTCGATCCCGACATCAAAGTCATCGCGCCCTGGCGGGAATGGGACTTGACGTCACGCACGGCGCTCATCGCCTTTGCCGAACAAAATCAAATCCCGATTGCCAAGGACAAGCGCGGCGAGGCGCCATTTTCGGTGGATGCCAATCTTCTGCACGTGTCCTCGGAGGGCAAAGTGCTCGAAGATCCGGCCGAAATGGTGCCGGATTACGTCTATTCGCGCACCGTCAGTCCGGAAGACGCGCCAGACAAGCCGACTTTTATCGAGATCAGTTTCGAAAAAGGCGATGCGGTTGCCGTCGATGGCCGAGTCATGTCGCCTGCGACACTCTTGGCACATCTGAACGAGCTCGGCCGCGTCAATGGCATCGGCCGGCTCGATCTCGTCGAAAACCGCTTCGTCGGGATGAAATCCCGCGGCATGTATGAGACGCCGGGCGGCACGATTCTCCTCTTCGCGCATCGCGGCATCGAGCAGATCACGCTTGATCGCGGCGCTGCGCATTTGAAGGATGAGCTCATGCCGAAATATGCTGAGCTCATCTACAATGGTTTCTGGTTCTCGCCGGAGCGGGACATGCTGCAGGCCCTCATCGACCGCAGCCAGGAATTCGTGACGGGTCGCGTGCGAATGAAACTCTATAAGGGCTCCGCTTCGGTCGTCGGCCGTTCCAGCCCTTACTCGCTTTATGATCAGGATCTCGTCACCTTCGAAGAAGGTGCCGTCGCCTATGATCAGCGCGATGCCGCCGGCTTCATCAAGCTCAATGCTTTGCGGCTGCGCACGCTCGCCAAACGCGCCCGGAAGATCGCCGGCTGACCTCGTGGCTACGCGGGCGCACCCGGCCGGCGTCGAAACGAGGTTGCACAAGCTTATGCGGCTTCAATCCGATAGATATCAGAGTTATTCTGTGTTTCATTACGGAAATTCAGCAAGCTACTGATTTTGCGTGCAGACTCGCAGATCGAGAAGGTTGATGCAGTGGGGACGGCGGGGCGGGAGTTCGGTCTCGCGCGAAAAGTGGCGGTGGTGTCATCAGCGCCGTCTGTGGCCGTGCCGCGACAGAAATAGTCCATAAAACCAAGATGATAGAGCAAATTCTGGGCGGCGTATCGAGATGCATGCCAAGCTTCTCCCCGCTCCGGCGCAAACCAGAATCAAGGCGATCATCAATTTGACAGATCATGAAGCCCGTAATGAAGTATACGGCATGGTGCGATGGCCGAATCAGCTGCCAGAAGGGTCGGAATCGCAACTCGTCGAACCTCGCCTTGTCCGTCGGCGTCGGGAAGCGATTTTGGCTGGTATAATTTGAATTTAGCGGCCAAATGCGCTTGAACCGCGTTTCGGGTATCGCCTATTCCGGTAAATAGCTCTCGGAATCTCGCGGTTCGCGCAAATTCGATCGGAGGACATGGATGACGACGAAACCCACGAAAGCAGTGACCGGCAAGGACGCAGGCGCGGCAAAAAAGGCGACGCCAGAAAAAGTTACGGCCTTCAACAAGCCGCTGACCCCTTCGAAGGAACTCGCCGCAGTTGTCGGGCCAGAGCCCATACCGCGCACGGAGGTGGTGAGCAAAGTCTGGGTATATATCAAGAAACACAAGCTTCAAAACGAAGCGAATAAGCGCGAAATCCTTGCCGATGCCAAGCTGAAGGCGATTTTCGGCAAGGACAAGGTGACGATGTTCGAAATGAACAAATATCTGGCCCAGCATCTGAAGTGAAGCCAGTGCCCGATCGTCCGCGAACTTGAAGCCGCCGGCGCGAATTGGGCAGCTGCCCGATCGGGGATCGGGCGCCGGATGGCTTCCGAGTCGACGAACTTTGGCTTTCGTCGATTGCAACGTCATCCAACGCCGTTTTGAAGGAACAGGCGGTCGCGCTCAAGCAAATTGCCTTCGCGAGCGCGATTTTCTGGCAGGGAACCGCCAAATCCGGCAGATTCAGGATAAGCTCCAGGCGCGAACACCATCAACCTGTTCCGCGAACCTTCGCCGGAGCCCGCGCGGTTCACGAGCGACGCCGCGGTACGAGCCTAGCGGGGACATCCATGTCGACGCGGCGGTCATTTCTTGCAAGTTTGCTGCTTTGCCCGATTTGCTCCGGCAAGGTCTTTGCCGAACAGGCTCATTGGGGCTACGAAGCCGAGCATGGTCCGGAAGGCTGGAGCAAGCTCGACAAGGCTTTCAGCGCCTGCTCGGTCGGGGATCAGCAATCGCCCATCGATCTTTCCGGCAGCGTCAAGGCGGACCTCCCGGATCTGGGATTGGACTGGACGCCGCAAGCCTATGCCATTGCCAACAATGGCCACACGATTCAGGCGGACGCTGCGCCTGGCAGTTCGTTGAAGCTCGCTGGCGAGGCTTATGGGCTGGTCCAATTTCATTTCCATACGCCGAGCGAACATGCCTTCGAAGGCAAACGCAGCGCGATGGAAGCGCATTTCGTCCACGCCAATGGCAAGGGTCAATTGGCGGTCGTCGGCATGCTGATGAGAGCCGGCAAACCGAACGCGTCTTTCGCCGCGGTCATGGCGTCGGCACCGAAAAAGGAAGGCCGGCAAAATGCGCCGGCGCCGATCGATCCCAATCTGTTTCTTCCGTCCGATCGCAGTTTCTTCCGCTATGAGGGATCTTTGACGATTCCGCCTTGTTCTGAAACCGTCAATTGGAACGTGTTCAAACAGGAAATCGAAGTCGCACAGACGGACATTGATGCCTTCCGCGCTTTGTACAAAATGAACGCGCGGCCGCTGCAACCCGTCAATCGCCGCTTTCTTCTCCGCAATTCGTGAAAACTCTGCGCCGGCTCGCCCTCGTCGCGGATTATGGTCGCTGCCGGCGCGTGCAAATCGAGCACGAGCAAGATCACCGCAACGGCAAAGACCCTATCGCTCTAAGCGGCGAACCGTTCGAGGCTCTGACCGGCGATACTATTCTAACGGTTCGGCATGGTGAGCTTCTTCAACCCTGCTGGACGAGAGTGTCTCGTGCGGCGAGGCCGCCTTTGGCCTCGATGAAGCGGGTGATCACATCCACACCTTCGCCCGTCTTCATATTGGTAAAGACATAAGGTCGCGTCCCACGCATGCGGCGCGTATCCTCCTCCATGACGGCAAGCGAAGCGCCGACATGCGGCGCAAGATCGATCTTGTTGATGACGAGAAGATCGGACCGCGTAATGCCGGGACCGCCTTTTCGCGGAATTTTCTCGCCGCCTGCAACATCGATGACATAGATCGTCAGATCGGCGAGTTCGGGCGAGAAGGTTGCGGCGAGATTGTCACCTCCGGATTCGACGAGGATCAGGTCGAGCGCCGGAAAGCGCTGCCGCATTTCTCCGATCGCCGCGAGATTGATCGACGCATCCTCGCGAATGGCGGTATGCGGACAGCCGCCGGTTTCGACGCCGAGAATACGTTCCGCTTCAAGAGCGCCCGCAACCGTGAGAATGCGTGCATCTTCCTTCGTGTAGATGTCGTTGGTGATCGCCGCAATGTCGTAGAGGCTGCGAAACCTCTTGCAGATTTGCTCCATCAAGGCGGTCTTGCCGGAACCGACCGGACCACCGATGCCGATCCGCAGCGGGCCGTGGGGAGACTTCGTCATGATCAGATCGCCCATAGTAAAAGGTTTGGATAGGTAGAGCCGAGCGCCAGAGTAGTTCCCTTCATGATCGAAAGAGCCGCGAATATTGCGTCTCGTGGCGCATCGACGCGATGTCGGCGCGGAAGGCGCAGGAGCCGAGATCGGCGAGAGTGGCTCGCGCCGCAAATTGCGCCAGCGCATGCAACGACGGAAGCAGGCCAGCGGTCAATTTCAGCGCTTGGCTTTGCCCGATCGTGCCAAGGCGCAGAGCGGCGGACACGAGATTGCCTTGAAAGGCCAGCGTGAAAGCCGCAAGCGTTGCCGCGAGGTCGATCGAGTTTTCCGCCGCGGCTGCGCCGAGAGCAATCGGATAGGCGATATCGGCCGTGTTGGCGGCGAGGCTTTGAAGGCTGCGACAGGGCCAGGCTTGTGCGACCGCTTTGACGAAAGCATTGCCTTGCGCGGTCGTCTCCAGATAGCGTTCGGCACTCGGCGCGAGGGCCAAAGCGAGTTCATTGGCCTCGGCAAGATTCGGTCGAGCCGCTTCGGCGAGCGCCCGCCAGGCGGCGGCACACAGCAAGGAATCATTTCGCAAGCTGCCGTGCCCGATCAGATCCTCGATCCAGAGTCTCAGGCTCTCGGCATCACGAACGTCTCCAGCTTCCACTGCCCATTCAAGCCCGTGCGAATAGGCGAAACTGCCGACAGGAAAGGCGGGCGAGAGCCAAATGAACAGCGGCAATGGCAGAGAATTTCTGTCACTGCCTGGCACGTCCATGCTCCGGATTTCAGTGTCCATGCGCATCGTCTTCATGATGCCCGTGATCATGATGTTCATGACCATGCGGCGCGTGCGTCTTGGTTGGGCTTTCCGGTGCATGGCCAGTATAGGCGCCGCTCTCCGGCATAAAAGGGGCTTCGATCTCGCGGAGCTTGCCGCCGAGCTGCGCCAGCATGGCTTCGATGACGTGATCGCGGCGGATCCGCAGGGATTTTGGGAGGATTTCGACCGGCAGATGACGGTTGCCGAGATGCCAGGCGAGGCGGGTGAGGCTTTGCGGATCGCTGCTGCGTATCTCGACAAGCGGCTCGGCGGCGGCGACCACTTCGATCAATCGGCCGTCGTCCAAGACGAGAGCATCACCGTTTCGCAGCACAAGTGTATCCGCCAGATCGAGGAGAAATTCGATCCCGTGCGTCGATTCGAGCGCAATCCGGCGGCGATGGCGTGCGTCAAAATCGAGCACGATCGTATCGGCCGGCGGAGTGTCGAAGGTGCCGGGAGGCTTGATTTTTGTGGCGCGCAACATGACTTTTCCGAACTGGAATTCAACGGGAGCTGTTTTGACTGGCAGCCATCTTACAACAGGCCTTGCCGGACACGATATATCGATTTGCAGCGGGCTTGAGGCGGACTGCGGCGGCGCCGGCCTCGCACCGAACGGCAAGGATCAGAGATCGGATGATTGCGTAATGAACGAAGCTGTTGCAGAAAATCCCCTCATCTCCGTCTGGACGGGTCCTTTCGGCCTGCCGCCTTTTATGCGGCTGCGGCCGGCCCATTTCACGGCAGCTTTCGAGCGAGCCTTTGCCGAACATAGAGCCGAAATCGCGGCGATCGCAGCTGATCCCGCGCCTGCGAACTTTGCCAATAGCGTCGAGGCCTTGGAACGCTCCGGTCGCAGTCTGAGGCGAATTTCTCTGGTCTTCTTCAATCTCGCCGGTGCCGACACGAATGCGGAGATCGAGGCGATCGAGCGCGACGTGGCGCCGCAAATGTCGCGCCATTTTAGCGACATTTACCAAAACGAAGCGCTGTTCCGCCGCATCGATGATCTCGACGGCCGTCGGTCCGAGCTGAGCCTCGATGCCGAGCAGGCGCGCGTGCTCGAGCGCTACCATCTGGCCTTTCGCCGTGCCGGTGCAGGGCTTGCACCCGAAGTCAAGGCGCGCCTCGCCGAGATCGGCGAAAAGCTCGCAACGCTCGGCACGAAGTTCGGACAGAACGTGCTGGCCGATGAAAAAGCCTTCACACTCGAACTCGCAGCCGATGATCTCGCTGGCCTGCCAGACTGGCTCATTGCCGCTGCAGCGGAGGCGGCGAAGGTGCGCAATCTTCCCGGCAAATATGTCATCACGCTGGCGCGCTCCTGCATCGAGCCCTTTCTGCAAATGTCGCAGCGGCGCGATCTGCGCGAAAAGGCTTTTCGCGCGTGGATCGCGCGTGGCGCAAACGGCGGGGCGACGGATAATCGGGCAATTGCGGCCGCAATGGTGCAACTGCGCGGCGAACGCGCTTGCCTCCTCGGCTATGAGACCTTCGCGCATTTCCGCCTCGCCGATACGATGGCGAAAACCCCGCAAGCCGCGCGAGATCTTCTGCAAAGGGTCTGGCAGCCGGCGCGCGCGCGGGCGTTGCGCGAGGCCGACGCCTTGCAAAAGATGATCGCCCGCGAAGGCGGCAATTTCGCGCTTCAGCCCTGGGACTGGCGCTATTACGCCGAGAAGCGCCGCAAGGCGGATTTCGACATAGACGAAAGCGAGATCAAACCCTATCTGCAGCTCGATCGGATGATCGAAGCTGCCTTCTTCACGGCGCAAAACCTCTTTGGCCTGTCATTTTCCGAACGCAAAGACATTCCGCTTTATCATAGCGACTGCCGTGCCTGGGAAGTGACGGATGCGGAGGGCAGATGCCGCGCGCTGTTCATCGGCGATTATTATGCCCGCTCTTCGAAGCATGGCGGCGCTTGGATGACGGCTTTTCGTGAACAAGAAAGGCTCGACGGCGAAGTTCTGCCGGTCATCGTCAATGTCATGAATTTCTCCAAGCCCGCGGCCGGCGAAGCCTGTCTTCTGAGTTATGACGACGCACACACTTTGTTCCATGAATTCGGCCATGCTCTGCACGGGCTTTTGTCCGACGTCACCTATCCGCGCATATCGGGCACGAGTGTTGCGCGCGACTTCGTCGAATTTCCCTCGCAACTCTATGAACATTGGCTGGAGGAACGCGAGATTCTGCGCCGCTTCGCCGTCCATCACCTGACGCAGGAAGCCATGCCGGAGGCCTTGCTGGACAGACTGTTTGCGGCGCGCCAATTCAACCAAGGTTTCGCGACGGTCGAATATACGGCCTCCGCGCTCGTCGATCTCGATCTTCATCTCGCCCAGCAAAGCGAGGGTTTGGACGTCGTTGAATTCGAGCGCGAGAGTCTGGCAAAGCTCGGCATGCCGGAGGCGATGGTAATGCGCCACCGCACGCCGCATTTCAATCACATATTCGCGGGCGAATCCTATTCGGCAGGCTATTATTCCTACCTGTGGTCCGAAGTTCTCGACGCGGATGGCTTCGAAGCCTTTATCGAGGCCGGCGATATTTTCGACCCCACAACTGCGCACCGGCTCAAACAGCATGTTTACGCTGCCGGCAACCGCGAGGAGCCGGACCGTGCCTATTTCGCCTTCCGCGGCCGCAACCCTTCGGTCGAGCCGTTGTTGCGCAAGCGCGGCTTGTTGGACGAGGCGTGAGGTGCGTTGGCGCCGGATAAAGAAAAAGGCGGACCGGAGCCCGCCTTCATTCTGTGGCATGAAGCCTTGTTAACGGAGAGGCCACGCCGCGTTCCTTGCTAGAACGCAACCAGGATACTCAAAACTTGATTTGATGCAAGTAATATGTGCAAAATCAGCGCTCAATTCAGCCCGAATGAACGAGGACGTCCCATGGCTGAAGCAAACCTCGAATTGATCCAGACGATGTTCCAGCGTCTGATCGATAGCCAAAGGGAAACGCGAGACGACATCCGCGAGCTCAAAGAACGGATGGTCGGCGTCGAACTCGGTCTTGCCGGCGTGCGGCGCGATTTGGCTGGCCTCTCCGAGGCGGATGCGCATTTGCGTGTGGCGCTCGATCGCCAGGGTGATCGTCTCGAACGCATTGAGCGTCGCCTGGATTTGCTCCCGCCTGCCGCCGAATAGTTTTCTGGTTTATCTGGACCTCATCATGGGCCGCCGTTTTGCTTTCGACATAGGCACAAATTCGATTGGATTCGCGGTTTGGCGGACAGGTCCGGATCCGAATGGGACCTTCGGCTTGGATGCGCCGCTCGAGCTGGCATGCTCGGGCGTGCGGATTTTTAAGGACGGCAGAAATCCCAAGGATGGCTCTTCGCTGGCGCAAATGCGCCGCGTTCCGAAGCAAGCGCGCAAACGCCGGGATCGTTTCGTATTGCGCCGCGAAGATCTCATGCGAACACTGGTGGAGGCCGGGCTCATGCCGGCCGATCCTTCCGATCGCAAAGCGCTCGAAACGCTCGATCCTTACCAGCTTCGGGCTAAGGGGCTCGACGCATCATTGGCACCGTTCGAGGTCGGCCGGGTTCTGTTTCATTTGAACCAGCGCCGTGGCTTCAAATCCAATCGCAAGACGGATAAAGGCGATAAAGACAAGGGCAAGATCGCGCAGGGGTCGGCGCATCTCGAAGAGCTCTTGAAGGAACGCAATTGCCGCACCTTCGGCGAGTTCCTGTGGCAGCGCCATCGCGGCACTTCGCATGATCCCAAACGCGTGCGCGATCCGGGTCGTCAGCCGACGAGGATCAGACTCGAAGGCGAGGGCGCCAAAGCGCTCTACGACTTCTACCCCACACGCGCGATGGTTCTACAAGAATTCGAGCTGCTCTGGAAAGTACAGGCCTCTTTCCGCCCCGAGTTTCTGACCGACACTTTACACGATCGCATCAAAACAATTCTCTTTCGCCAGCGCGATTTGAAGCCGCCGAAGATCGGCAAATGCACTTTCGAGCCGGGGGAGGAACGCTTGCCGAAGGCGCTGCCTTCGGTCGAAGCGCGTGAAATCTATGAACGGCTCGCGCATCTGCGTGTGACGCGCGGAGGTGACGATCCACCGCTTTTTCCTGAAGAGCGTGATGCTTTCGCGAGCCTGCTTCTTTCAGGCAAAGCTTTGAGCTTCGCCAATATTCGCAAGACTCTCAAAGTCGCCTCGAATGCCAAGATTAATTTCGAAGAAGCCGGCGGCGAGGAGTTCAAAGGCGCTGCGACGGCAAAATATCTTTCGAAACCGGATCATTACGGCAAGAAATGGCTGTCTTTGTCTCTTGCCGAAAGAGACGCATTCGTCAAAAAGCTTCTCGACGAAGTGGACCCAGAACATCTCGTCGCGCGGCTCGTCGCCGAAAACGGGTTGGCCGAAGAGGCGGCACGCAAATGCGCTTCGATTCCTTTTCCGGATGGCTATTCGCGTCTCGGGCTGACCGCCAATACGGCTATCCTCGACGCGCTCAAAAACGAGGTCGACGAAAAAGGTCGCGTCATAACTTATGCGGGAGCGGTCAAACGGGCCGGCGCCAAATCGGGGCGTAATTGGCACCATTCCGACGAACGCGATGGCGAGATTTTTCCGCGCCTCCCATATTATGGACAAGTGTTGCAACGTCACGTGCTGCCGGGATCGATGGACCCGGAGGACAAGAAGAAGGGCGACGAGGCAGCCTTTTGGGGCCGGATCACGAATCCGACAGTGCATATCGGCCTCAACCAACTCCGCCGCGTCACCAACGAGTTGATCGAAACCTTTGGTCCGCCTGACCAGATCGTCGTCGAACTCGCACGCGACCTGAAACTCAACGAAAAACAAAAGGAAAAGGAGCGAAAGGAAAATCGCGACAATCGCGAAAAAAACAAGAAGCGAAGGGAGATCCTGGAAAAGTTCAATCAAGACGATCGCCGCGAAAATATTCTTCGCTTGAGACTATTCGAGGAACAGGCAGCCGGAAACGACGGCGTGGCGACCTGTCCTTATACCGGCAAGACCTTCGGAATAACCAAGCTATTTTCTGATGAGATCGAGATCGATCACATTCTCCCGGTGTCGAAAACACTCGACGATTCGCTCGCCAATCAAGTTCTTTGCGATCGCGAAGCCAATCGCCGCAAGCGCGGACAAAGTCCCTATAGCGCTTTCAGTTCTGCACCCGGCTGGGACTGGGAAGCGATCCTCGCCCGCGCCGACGCTCTGCCGCCGCAAAAACGCTGGCGTTTCAAGCCGGATGCGATGCAGAAATTCGAGGGCGAGCGCGGCTTTCTCGAACGCCAATTGAACGAGACGAAATATCTCTCGCGGATCGCCAAAGCCTATCTCGGCAAGATCTGCAATCCTGATCACGTCTATGTCACGCCCGGCAAGCTCGTCGGCATGCTGCGCGGCAAATGGGGTCTCAATTCGCTTCTGCCCGACCATAACCGTGCTCCCGACGCCGACGGCCGAAAGGTTAGGACCGACCATCGCCATCATGCGATCGACGCCATTGTCATTGGGGCTTTGACGCGCGGTCTCATCAATTATTTGGCCTATGTGGCGGGCCAAGCGGAGAGCCAGGATCTCGATCGGATTTTCGGCAAGATTCAGCATCCTTTCGAGAATTTTCACGAGGCGGTGCGGACCTCGGTCGAAAAGATCATCGTCTCGTACAAGCAGGAACATGGGAAGCAAGGCGCGTTACACGAGGACACGGCCTATGGTTTCGTGCGCGACAAGGCCGAAGCGGAAAGAATCGGCAACCTCGTCTATCGCAAGGCGGTGAAGGACCTGAGCGAAGGCGAAATCGAACGGGTCCGCGACCCGGTCCTACGCGGGAAACTCAACGCTTTGGCCGCGCCCTTGCTCGATGCAAAGGGCAAGGCAAAAGATCAGAAAGCCTTCAAGGAAGCACTCTTGCATTTCGGCGAAGAAGAGAAAATTCGTCACCTGCGGCTCGGCAAATTCGAGGCCGGCGCCGTTTCGATCCATGCCCGCAATTTCGGAGCACCTTACAAGGCTTTGACGCCGGGCGAGAACCATCACGTCGATATCGTGCAGATGCGCGACGGGACTTGGAAAGGGTTTGCGGCTTCGGTCTTCGAAGTGAACCAGAAAGGCTGGCGTCCGCAATGGGAGCGCGAGAAATTAGGCGGCAAACTCGTCATGCGCTTGCACAAAGGCGACATGGTCGAAATCGACGATGGTGACGGGATGCGGCGGGTGAAGGTGGTTCACCAGATCGAGATCAGTTCTAACCGAGTCCGACTTGCTCCGCATCTGGAAGGAGGCAAGCTTCAAGATAGGCATTCCGACAATGATGATCCCTTCCGGTGGGATCTAGCGACTCTCTCTAAAATGAAAGATCGCAATTGCGTCGCCGTGAAAATTACCACGTCCGGCAGGAAGCTAAACTGTCCGAGCAACGCTTAAATGTCCCTCACTTGACAGCGAAGGCCGAATCTACAAATATGGTCTCACCACACAGGTGACGGGAGGAGGTGATCAACAGTGAAGAAACCCATCGGCACCCGCTCGCATACCGGCGAGGTGTGCCCGGAGTCAGGCGTTTGGCGCGCTGAAGCGACTCCGAGCACAACCGCCCCGATTGCTAAGGGCAACCGCATGCCGCCTTACGGCGGCCGTGCAGTCGTTTGGATTCTTATCCAATACGCCTGATCGAACAAGTGGTTCTTTACGGCCGCTCGCATCATCATACCGGCTGGGACATCGTCGCGACCTGTGTGGTGAGTTGCGGTAGGGCCTCCGCGCCCTTGCTGGAACGGTCCCTGTCGGAGAAATCCGGCAGGGACTCCAAACCTGATCTAGGCAATACGACCAGCGGTTTCTTGCCTCGGGCTCGAACTTGGCTCAGGATGGCTTCCTGCGACCAGGAGTTGCGTCATGCTGGGGCGGATCATCGAAATCGAAGGTGAGGGGCGCCGCCTTTATCTCGATCGCGGCTTCCTTGCCGTCTCGGGTCCCGAAGGTCTTCTCGGCAAAGTTCCGCTCGACGACATAGAAGCCGTCATCCTCTCCAATCCCGCTGCGAGTTTTACGAGCCAGGTCGTCGCCGCCTTGGCCTATCGCGGCGTGACATTTGTCGTCTGTGACGGCAATTTTCGCCCGAGCGCTTACCTGCTTCCTGTCGATGGGCATCATGCGCAAGGCGATCGCGTCGAGGCGCAGGCCGCTGCGGGTCTGCCAACCCTCAAAAGGCTGTGGACGCAAGTCGTCAAAGCCAAGATCCTCGCCCAGGCGGCAGCTCTCGAACGCCATGGCATCGATCCCATTCCGATTCGTGCTTTGGCGGAGAGATTGCGCTCGGGCGACCCCGACAATAAAGAGGCTCAGGCGGCTCAGCGCTATTTTCCGGCTCTCTTCGGCAAGGGTTTCGTTCGGGGCGGTGCCCAAGGCGCCAATGCTTTTCTGAATTACGGTTACACCGTGCTGCGGGCCGCGACGGCGCGTGCGATCGTTGCGTCCGGCCTCCATCCTTCGTTGGCGATTCACCACCGCAGCAAAGGCGATGCGCTTCGGCTCGCGGACGATCTCATGGAGCCGTTCCGCCCCTCGGTCGATCTCTTGGCAAAAGACCTTCTCAACGAGGGCGTCGAGACACTCGATACGCTGGCGAAGCGACGCTTGGCGCTCGTTCTGCACGCGGATTTTGCCCTCGATGATGGCGTTACGACCTTGTCGAATGCGCTCGGCCGACTAGCGGTCTCGCTCGTGCAGGTCTTTATGGGAGAGCGGAAGACGCTCCTGTTTCCGCGATCTTTTGTACCGCTGACTGCTCCCGCTGATTCGCCGAATGATGATCAGGCCTGATGAGCGCGAACAGCCTATTGTCGGGATATCGCGTCTTGTGGATCATGGCGCTCTTTGATCTGCCGGTTCTCACCAAGCCTGAGCGCAAGAGGGCGACGAAATTCCGTCAGTTCCTTCTCGATGAAGGCTTCATGATGATGCAGTTCTCCTGCTACATCCGCTTCACTGCCGGAAAAGAACAGGCCGAAGCCATCACCAAACGTGTGGGAAAAGCGGTGCCCTCATCGGGAAAAGTCGATGTGATCTGGTTCACCGACAAGCAATATGAGAATATTCAGAGCTTTCGCGGACACGGACGTGAGTCGCGCCCGCCGAAGCCGGATCAGCTGACTTTGTTCTAAAAAAACTCGGAAGTGGATCACGTTTGCGCAGCGAATCCACCAATTTTTTCACCCTTAGAAACGGAATCCCCCTGGGAAAACAGAGGGTTCCCAGGGGGATGTTCTAGCAGGGAACGCGGCGCGGCCCAACCGCAACTCCACCGCGCTATGGGAGACCGCCTTCACGGTTCTAGCAGGGAACGCGGCGCGGCCCAACCGCAACTGCGCGAGGTACATTGTGATCTCGAAGTTTGTTCTAGCAGGGAACGCGGCGCGGCCCAACCGCAACAAATTTGTCCGTATTGCTCACGATCGTGTTGTTCTAGCAGGGAACGCGGCGCGGCCCAACCGCAACCTCGCGACGTTGATCGCTAACTCAGAGGCCGTTCTAGCAGGGAACGCGGCGCGGCCCAACCGCAACGGCAGAGCACAGAAATTCCCCATCGGCTGCGTTCTAGCAGGGAACGCGGCGCGGCCCAACCGCAACACGACTTCGTTGCTCACTTCTTCCCCTCCGGTTCTAGCAGGGAACGTGGCGCGGCCCAACCGCAACTAAGTTCTCGATGCGCTGCTCAGGCGTCGTGTTCTAGCAGGGAACGCGGCGCGGCCCAACCGCAACCAGACCTGACGCGGCCCGGCGTGCATGCGAGTTCTAGCAGGGAACGCGGCGCGGCCCAACCGCAACTCAGGCGGCGATGTCAACATGCCCTGCCCGGTTCTAGCAGGGAACGCGGCGCGGCCCAACCGCAACTTGACGGCGAAACACGCGTCGTCGGATTCCGTTCTAGCAGGGAACGCGGCGCGGCCCGACGACGCCAAGGCCGATCGGCAGTTCACAACCAAGGACGCACGTATCAAACTCCAGCATCTTCGCCTGCAATCTGACTGGGACGAGCGACTGGTGACTTAGGTTGGGCGCAACCGCCGGCGCGCGTCTCTGGAGCTTGCGCAAACAGCGCTTCGAGGCCCGAACATAGGTCGCGGCGTCCCGACGGCACACCGCGACCTTTCGATCAGGTGTTGTAGGCGCGTTCGCCGTGATCGGTAACGTCGAGGCCCTCGCGCTCCTCGTCTTTGGAGGGACGTAGCCCGACTAGGAGATCGACGATCTTGTAGAGGATCGCGGAACCTATGCCGGAATAAAGCAGCGCCGCGAGGACTGCCTTGCCCTGCGCCAGCATCTGCGTCGCGAGGTCATAGGTGCCGGCATTGCCGTGGTCGAAATTGGTATAGTCGGTGATGCCGACTCCGCCGAGGGCCGGGTTGACCAGAATACCGGTCAACAGAGCCCCGACGATGCCGCCGATACAATGGACGCCGAATACGTCGAGCGCATCATCGTAGCCGAGCTTGCCTTTCACGATCGAGACGAAGAAGAAGCAGAGCGGTGAAACGACCAGGCCGAGCACAATGGAGCCCATCGGGCCCGCGAAGCCGGACGCCGGCGTGACGGCGACGAGACCCGCGACGGCGCCGGAGATCATGCCGAGCAAGGACGGCTTGCCCTTGACGGCCCACTCGACGAAGAGCCACGAAAGCGCTGCGGCAGCGGTTGCCACCATGGTGTTGACGAAGGCGAGCGCGGTCGTTCCGTTGGCTTCCAGGTTGGAGCCGGCATTGAAGCCGAACCAACCGACCCAGAGCAGCGATGCGCCGACCATCGAGAGCGTCAGCGAATGGGGCGCAAGCGCCTCTTTGCCGTAGCCGATGCGCGGGCCGATCATGAACGCGCCGACGAGACCGGCGATACCCGCGTTGATGTGGACCACCGTGCCGCCGGCAAAATCCAGGGCGCCGGCCTGCGAGAGCCAGCCAGCCCCTGAAGTCACGGCGTCGAGCTTGGCTTGCGCGGCGGCTTTCGCCGCATCGTCGGTTGCGGCTGCCAATGCCTTTGCTGCAGCGGCGATATCGTCAGGCGCAGCAGAGGCCCAGACCCCATGCGCGATCGGAAAGTAGATGAACGTGACCCAGAGGAAGATGAACAACATCACGGCCGAGAACTTGATGCGTTCGGCGAAAGCGCCCACGATCAAAGCCGGCGTGATCATCGCAAAGGTCATCTGAAAGACCATGTAGGCCAGTTCGGGAATGACGACGCCGTTCGAGAAGGTCGGCACCACGGCATCCGGGCCGACGCCCTTCAAGAAGATTTTGCCGAAGCCGCCGATATAGGCGACGAAATTGCCGGTCGTGTCACCGAGCGAAATGGAATAGCCGTAGAAAACCCAGAGGATCGCCACCATCGACACGATGGCGAAGACCTGCGTGAGGACGGACAGCACATTCTTGGTGCGGACGAGGCCCCCGTAGAAAAGAGCGAGACCCGGAATCGACATCATGAGGACGAGCGCGCTGGAAATCAGCATCCACGCAGTGTCGCCTTTGTTGGGCACAGGCGCGGCAGGGGCATCGGCGAGGGCGGAGCCGACAAAGGCAACCACCCCGAGCAAGCCGAGACCTAGGCCCCACGGGGCCCGAGACAAATGCTTCATTTCATACTCCTGGGTTATTCAAGAATTTATCAGATGGCGTCGGCATCGCGCTCGCCGGTGCGAATGCGAAAGGCTTGCTCGAGAGGCATGACGAAGATCTTCCCGTCACCAATTTCGCCAGTATGCGCGCCGGACAAAATTGCTTCTATTACGCGATCGGCCGAGTCGCCCGGAACGGCCACCTCGATCTTGATTTTTGGCAGGAAATTCACCGCATATTCGGCGCCGCGATAGATTTCCGTGTGCCCTCTCTGGCGGCCATAGCCCCTCACTTCCGTCACGGTCAAACCGTCGACACCCGCCTCAGTGAGCGCATCGCGCACGTCGTCGAGCTTGAACGGCTTTATGATTGCCATCACGATTTTCATGTCGCTTTCCTCACCGGGTCATGCGGCCGTCTGATTCACAACCGCACGCCAATAATGACGTCGCCGTTCCGCCATGCTATCCAAGCGTGCGAACAGCCGTGGTCAAGACCGACCATCAAGCGGCATGCCAAGCTGGCGATGAAAATCTAACCTATTGTGACGAAACGATTTTCTGCGCGACGACCAAAGCGGAATGGCAATTTCGGTATATTTGCCGATCGAGCCTGCAATATTTTGCATGAAATTGGTAAGACTGCATAAATATTAATCATACTGATTAATAAATGTGCAAAATGGATTGGTTTATCTCGGATGAGTGCTGATCCGAACCAAAAAGCGGCTCCAGAACCCGTTGCAGCGGCGGCCGGTTCCTTGTGCAAACGCGAATTCCCTATGGCACGATGTTCATGCCATGCGCGAAAGTGTCGGAGACATCCGCGCCATCACCGCAACAACACCATGTCCGCTTGACGCAGCGCGACAGGCGACGCGTTCATTGCGCGGCTGTGGAACTGGAGGCTGATGTGTCGGCCGGCATTGCATCTGCCGCCTCGCCCCTGTCGAAATCCAAGATCTCAATTCGTTCGCCGCGCCGGCCGATCTTATCCGTCGACGTGACGATCTGGACGACATCGTCTTGGACCTGGCGAAAATGCGTCGCGAGCTTTCCTATGCGTTCGCGCAGGCGCACGACGTCTTCGACGAGAAGCCGGACTTCGGCTTGGATCGCATGCGCCTGCTCGCGCACGCGGGAATCGCGCACGAGGGCCTGCAGAACTTGCACGGCCATGACCAGCAGAGACGGCGAGACAATGATGATTCGATTGCGGTGCGCCTTCTGAATTACGTCTTCGAAATGTTCCGCAAGATCCGCATAAAGCGATTCGGATGGAACGAAGAGAATTGCCAGATCCTGGGTTTCCCCCGGAATGAAATAGCGTTCGGCAATATCGCGAATATGGCGGCCGACATCGGTGCGTACACGCACGCAGGCCTGCTTGTTCGCCTCCGGCGATAGGGCTTCCTTCAAGGCCAAAAACGCCTCGAGCGGGAATTTCGCGTCGACGACGAGAAGCCTGTCGTCGCCCGGCAACCTGATCACGCAATCCGGGCGGCCGCGATTCGACAGAGTATGTTGAAACGCGAAGGCAGAGGGCGGCAGCGCATCGCGGACGATAGCTTCCATTCGTCCCTGCCCGAAGGCGCCGCGCGCTTGCTTGTTGGCGAGAATGTCCTTGAGGCCGATCACTTCCTCCGTGAGGCCCGCGAGCCGCGCCTGGGCGGCGTCGATGACGGCCAGTCTCTCGTTCAATTTCAACAAATCCTCATGCGCTACGCGGCTCGACTGCTCAAGCCCTTGCCCGACACGCGCGCCGACCGAATCGAGCCGTTCCGAAACCAGGCGTGCCAAGTCGGACTGTCTGGCGCCAAGCGTCTCGCCCATTGTCCGCAAAGAGCCCTTCAATTCGGCGTTCGCATGCCCAAGTTCCAGCAATCTTCGTTCGAGGTTTTCATGCCGCCGCGCTGCGCGCGCGCGTGCCTGCAGCCAAGCCAGGCCGAAACCCAGCAGCGCCGCCAAAACGACAAAAATTACCGCCGCAAGAGCGAGAGCGAACGGAGGAGCAAACGCGCCGGCGGAGAGAAAAAACGTGCGGTCCATCCGCCAAGAATAGACCGATTCGGGCAGTATTCGGAACAAAATAGAAACATATAGTTGTTTCTGCGATTTATGGTTACCCAAAGTAAACGAAATGCTCGCTACCATCTAAAGAAGGCCGGCCGGATCTCCTGCGTGGATCGCCGTCCCGGTTTGGCAAGGCATGACGGGACGGCCCTCGACCTCCTCTTGGGGCTGCGCGGCACCAAGGATCGTGATCGACGGCACCCGTGAGGATCCTGACAAATCTATGCGGTCGGTCGGAGATACCGATCCCACGAGCGGAGGATTTTTTGGCGACGGTTGAACTCGCCTGAGGTTTTCTCATCTGACGCCTCCGGCACTGCAATTGCGAAGACCATCCACACGACACGGGTCGCGTCCCGCAGCAACGTCGCCTCATTTTGCTCAGCACATATGAATGTCTTCCGATCCGGTGCCATGGCCGATCGGTTACAAACTGGATGTCAGAACGTATTGCGGACGAGATCAGACATGTGTGATTTGTGAGGCCGCCGAATAGTCGGCGACGTTTTGTAGAATACGGCTTGATCGCCAATTCACTGCGCTGGACATAAGAATTATGCCGTCGAAACTCACTCACGCCGACCGTCGCCACTTCCATCAAGTCGACGACCAATGCATTTCGACTGTTCGGCAAAACAAAGACTTCCTCATGCGCGAGCTGGATGCAGCGCTCGACCGACTCTATTCTTATCTGCGCAGCTTTATGGTCGACTTGCCGCAAGACCAACTCAACAAGGCCCCGCCCATTTCAAAGGAAAAACACCTGAAGCATTGGGCTCTCATCTTGGAGGGGCGGCTCGATCAGGAGTACATGGTTTCCGTCGCGAGTATATATGCCCTGCGAAAAAGCCAAGGGTTCGACCGCGTGACGTATATCGCCGGCTATAATTTCCTCGTCAATGAAATCATTGCAGCCATAGCAGCGCGATTTCGCCGCTTCAGTTTTTCACGGTCACGGCAAAAGATTGAGCTGCAGACCGCTTTCTTGCGGATCGCCACGTATAACATGGCCCATGTGATCGAGGCCTATTTCGAAAACGACTGCGCGGAGCGCGCTGCGTCGATGGATCAACTTGCTCACTCTTTCGAAGAAGTCATCGGCGGCATCGTCGGCACGGTGTCTTCGGCCGCGGCACAATTGCGCGTCACGGCTGACGACCTCACCTATTCGGCAGAGTCGACGAATCTCCTGTCCATGGCCGCAGCCACTGCCTCAAAGGAAGCCTCGAACAATGTTCAGGCTGTCGCGGATGCAACCAACCATCTCTCGGAGTCCATCGGCGAGATCAGCGATCGGGTACAGCAATCCAACCGCATCGCCGGCAAAGCTGCAGACGAATCCGATCGCACCCATGCGGAAGTGCAAAACCTAACCGAAGCAGCCGAGCGAATCGGCGGCATTATCGGCCTCATCAGCAATATTGCCGGGCAAACGAACATGCTCGCGCTCAACGCGACGATCGAAGCGGCGCGCGCCGGTGAGGCCGGCCGCGGCTTCGCCATCGTTGCACAAGAAGTCAAGAACCTTGCCGACGCAACTGCTAAGGCCACGGCAGAAATCGGGGCGCAAATTGCAGGCATCCAGGCGGCTACCCAAAACGTCGCCTGCTTCATTTCCACGATCGCCAAGACGACACAGGAGGTCAGTTCGATTGCCGTGTCCGTCGAGCGCGCCGTCGGGGAACAAGGGGCCGTGACGCAGGAGATCGTCCGCCGCATGCTCGAAGCATCGCAAAAGACGACCGAAGTCACGACCAATATCGTCGGCGTGACCGAGGCCGCCGGCAATTCAAGCCAGGCAGCGCGCAGGCTCTTGATGTCGGCGACCGGCCTGAAGCGCCAGTCGGAAGTTCTGTCGAACCAAGTGGCGGATTTTCTGGCAAGGGTGCGCGCTGCTTAGAGCCGATCCCGATCAGGCGGCATTACAAGATCGATAAAAATAACTATTAATCAATAAGTTGTAGCAAATCATCCAGGACACATCGGATAGATCCGACGTCTAAATATCGGAAAAGTGGATGCGCTTTTCCGGGATGAAAGCGCCGCCCGGATGAAATTGACCTTGTTCGGGGCATTGCTTATGTAATTCGAAACGAACCGGGCAAGATGGACGAGTCGGTTGCGCCGCCGCCCGCTTCGCTCGCATCGAAGAGACTCACGTATTTTCGCGCAAGGACCATGGCTCTCAGAACCATCCTCACCATTCCCGATCCGCGGCTGCGTCTGAAATGTGCGCCGGTCGCCACCGTCGACGGCAAGGTGCGCGCCCTGATGGATGACATGCTCGAAACCATGTATGATGCGCCCGGCATCGGCTTGGCCGCGAGCCAAATCGGCGTGCTGGAACGCGTGATCGTCATCGACATCGCCAAGCGCCAGGACGAAACTGCGAGCGCCAATCCCATGTGTTTCGCTAATCCCGAGATCCTTTGGGTTTCCGACGAGCGCTCGACCTACGAAGAGGGTTGCTTGTCGATCCCTGAATTCTTCGAAGAAGTCGAACGGCCTGCGAAAGTCCGGGTCAAATATCTCGATCGCGACGGTCGCGAATGCGAGATCGAAACCGACGGCCTCCTGGCGACATGCCTTCAACATGAGATCGACCATCTGAACGGCGTATTGTTCATCGATCATATTTCGCGGCTTAAGCGCGAACGTGTCGTGAAGAGGTTCAGCAAGGTGGCCCGGCGCGAGAACGCCTGACGGGAGCCCTCGGTGCGCATCGTCTTCATGGGCACGCCGGAGTTCTCGGTGCCGGGTCTCAGCGAGATCATCGGCCAAGGCCATGAGGTCGTTGCGGTCTACACGCGGCCACCAAAGCCCGCGGGGCGGCGGGGGCTCGAAATGCTGCCCTCGCCAGTCCAAGCGGCAGCCGGGCGTTTCGGCATTCCCGTCTTCTTCCCGACGAGCTTGCGAAGTGAAGAGGCTGCCGCAGTCTTTCGCAGCCACGCGGCGGATGTCGCCGTGGTCGTCGCCTATGGCCTTATTCTGCCTAAGCCCATCCTTGAAGCCCCCCGTCTGGGCTGCCTCAATCTGCATGCCTCGCTCCTGCCGCGTTGGCGCGGCGCCGCGCCGATCCAACGTGCGATCATGGCAGGCGATCGCGAGACTGGCATCATGGTGATGCGGATGGAAGAAGGTCTCGATACCGGACCTGTCGGTCTTGTGGAACGCGTTGCAATCGGTGCTGACGAGACGGCCGGCGAATTGCAAGACAGATTATCGCGGCTGGGCGCCGATCTTATGGTCCGCGCGCTCGCGGCGCTGGCGCGCGGCGCGCTGAGTTTCACCCCGCAAAGCGAGGATGGCGTCTCTTATGCTCGCAAAATCGACAAGGCCGAAGCGCGCCTGGACTGGAAAAAGAGCGCGCGCGAACTGCATAACCTCGTGCGCGGGCTGGCGCCTTTTCCCGGCGCCTTTTTCGAGGCCGATTTCGGCAAAGGTCCCGAGAGGATCAAAGTCTTACGAAGCCGTGTGATGGCCGGGCAAGGACCGGCGGGCCACCTCATCGACGACGAACTTGCCGTCGCCTGTGGCGAAGCGGCCTTGCAACTCCTCGAAGTTCAGCGTTCCGGCAAGGCGCCGATGAAGGCCGAAGAGTTTTTGCGCGGCGTGCGACTCGAGAAGGGCACGATGTTCGATCGCTCGGGCGGCTGATCATGCCCCGCTACAAACTCACCATCGAATATGACGGATCGGGTTTTGTCGGCTGGCAAAGGCAAAAGAACGGGCCTTCCGTTCAGGCGGCGGTCGAAACCGCGTTTACTCCGCTCGCCGCCGAGCCGGTTACAATCCGCGGCGCCGGGCGCACCGATGCCGGCGTTCATGCGACAGGCCAAGTCGCGCATGTCGATCTTGACCGCGACTGGCGTCCCGATGTCTTGCGCGACGCGCTGAATGCGCATTTGCGGCCAAACCGCGTCGCGATCCTTGCGGTCGAAACTGTTTCTCCAACTTTCGACGCACGCTTTTCCGCGACCCGCCGCCATTACCTCTACCGGATCATCAATCGCCGCTCGCCGTTGACGCTCGAGGCCGGACGCGCCTGGCTCGTCAAACGTCGCCTCGATGCCCAAGCCATGCATGATGCGGCGCAAATCCTCGTCGGCAGGCATGATTTCTCCACCTTCCGCGACGCCGAATGCCAAGCCGCAAGTCCCGTGCGCACGCTTGAAAGGCTCGATGTCCAGCGCGCAGGCGAAACGATTGAGATTCGTGCGAGCGCCAGATCATTCCTGCATCATCAAGTGCGCTCCATGGTCGGCTCGCTCGAACTTGTCGGGTCGGGCAAATGGCGCGGCGCCGATCTCGCAGCGGCGCTTGAGGCCCGCGATCGTCGCCGCTGCGGCATGGTCGCCCCGGCAGCGGGGCTCTATCTCGTTGGTGTCGATTACCCGGACAATACCGGTGTCGCTTAAGCCTCAATTGGCGCAGCGGCCGAGCTCACATCTGCCGGTATTTTTACCCAAGAAAAATTTTTCCTGCAGCCATTTTAAGCGGAGACAAGCGCATCGTTTATGCTATAAGCAAAAAACAGGCCGCTGGTAACTTAGGACTGTTACGGAGTTTGCGCCCACCGCAAAAATTCACCGTCACACCTGCCGATCCAGCGGTTCACATTGCTGTTCGAGACTGAGAACACGGCACCGCCGAGACCATGGGCCGCATGAGGCGACCCTTGATTCGGTTCTCGAATCCTCTCTCTCTCAGGGGGATGGCGGGAATTCGAGAGTGGAACCGACGGTTATTCTCGGTGAACGCCGGTATACGACATTGGTCGTGTCCCTTGTCTGGAAGATCGGAGACATCGGGTATTTTTCTAGGACATGGTCGGACCGGGACCTCTGCGGTTTGGATCATTTTCGCTGTTTCAAAGAAGGGGTAGGGTCCGCGTAGCGACGGACTCAGCGGTTTCCAGTCTGCCAATCCCAGGGTTGCAACGAGTTGACGTAGAGTATGGCTCTCACCACCAAGCTCCTTATGCGCCAAGGCCAAGCCTTGGTTATGACGCCGCAGCTCCTGCAGGCGATCAAGCTTTTACAATTCTCGAATCTGGAACTCGCAGCCTTCGTCCAAGAAGAGCTCGAACGAAACCCGCTTCTCGAGCGCGCCGACGATGTTGCCGAACCACCGGACACATCGGCGGGTGTTGCCGGCGAAGGCGGCCAGCCGGAAAACGGCCTGAGCGCGCTCGCAGTCGACTTCAACGATGCGCAAGATGCCGAGTGGAGTTCGGAGTCCTTCGCAACCGATCGCACCTCCCTCGAAGCGAGCTTGGGGACGGAACTTTCCAATGCTTTCGAGGACGACCGGGCCGCGACGCCCGCCGAACCGCGCGAGTTCGCAGAGGGCAGCGGGCTTTCTGCGACGTCATGGTCGGGCTCACCCGGGCAACTCGCCGACGGCGAAGCAGCCAATCTCGAAGCCTATGTTGCGGCGCAGATCGGCCTCAAAGATCATCTCGTCGAACAATTGATGCTGGCGACCAGAGATCCGGTCGATCGCATCATCGGCCACGCCGTGATCGATGCGATCGACGAAGCCGGCTATTTCACCGAGGATCTGACCGAACTTGCAGTCAGGCTTGGCACTCCAGCCGAACGCGTCGAAAAAATATTGCGCCTCGTTCAAACCTTCGATCCCTCCGGCGTCGGCGCCCGCAAGCTCGCCGAATGCCTCGCCATTCAATTGCGCGAACAGGACCGCTACGACCCGGCCATGCAAAAGCTGGTCGCCAATCTCGACCTCGTCGCGCGGCGTGACTTCGCGGGTCTGCGCAAGGCCTGCGGCGTCGATGATGAAGATATTGCCGATATGATCAGCGAAATTCGTCGCCTCGACCCCAAGCCCGGCCGCGCCTTTGGCGGTGCCCCGATGCAGACCGTCGTGCCGGACGTCAGCGTCAGCTCATTGCCTGACGGATCTTGGCAAATTGAATTGAATTCGGAAGTTTTGCCGCGCCTGCTCGTCAACCAGACTTATGTGGCGCGGGTCTCGAAGGCCAAGCGCAACGAGGCGGACAAGACGTTTCTTTCCAATTGCCTTCAGACTGCGAATTGGCTGACGAAGAGTCTCGAACAAAGGGCCCGGACCATCTTGAAGGTCGCAAGCGAGATCGTGCGCCAACAAGACGCGTTTTTCGCACATGGTGTCGAATATTTGCGGCCGCTCAACCTCAAGACAATCGCCGACGCAATCGGCATGCATGAATCGACCGTTTCGCGCGTGACGTCGAATAAGTACATGGCCACGCCGCGCGGCCTATTTGAGTTGAAGTATTTCTTTACGGCATCGATCGCTTCGCATGACGGCGGCGATACGCACTCGGCAGAATCCGTTCGCTTCCGGATCAGACAAATGATCGATCAGGAGAGCCCGCAAGACATCCTCTCTGATGATGCGATCGTCGTCCGACTCAAGTCGTCGAATATCGATATCGCCCGACGCACCGTCGCCAAATACCGGGAGAGTTTGAGAATTCCCTCTTCGGTCGAACGCCGCCGGATGAAGGTCATGCAATGACTGGGATATACGAGCAAGCAATACCGCAAAGCTGGCGCAAAGACGCGCCGAAACTGGCACGAAAAAGACTTGGTGCGCGGTTCGATCGCCGGCTTCAGCCGCTATTTTTGAGGTTTTCCACGCGAGCGAAAAAAATTATGCCCGCGCTCGACTTATCAAACATTGCGACACTCCGGATAACACGGCTCCTCGAGACCGGGCGGCAAGCCATTTTGCGGCTCTCGAGCATCCCTGCCGAACCGCCTCGGATTTGCGCGCCGGAAGCGGTGCATTTGGATGTGGTGCATTGCCAGCCGAGGCCCCATTGACTTCGCCTGCGGACGCTCCTAACCCTGAATGGCCCGCTCGGAACAGGGCGGATCCAAGAGGGGCCGCAGCTGGGGAACGGAGAAGGTCATGACCTTGCGCGTCTCGGGCAAAAACCTCGACATCGGTGAATCGTTGCGAACCCATGTGGGCTCGCGGATCGACTTCGTCATTTCGAAATATTCGGCTGGCCTCACGAATGGTCACGTCACCATCGAGCGGGAAGGCTCGGGATTTCGTACCGACTGCACTTTGCATCTCATTTCCGGCACGATTGTGCAGGTCGAGGCTGAAGCTCAGGAGCCCTATGCCAGCTTCAACATAGCCGCGGAGCGGATCGAAAAGCAGTTGCGCCGCCACAAGAGCAAAATGAAAGACCGGGCCGGCGCGAACGCCGATGATCTTGCCGGAAGCGAAACGTTGGCCGATTCTTCTGCACAGGAAATCAAGCCTTTCGCTGCAAATGTGCAAAATGCAAAAGACGCGAGCCCGATCGTCATAGCTGAGTCATTCGATGCGCTCAAAGAGATGTCCGTCTCCGGCGCAGTCAAGGAGCTCGATATCACCAAGGCACACGTCGTGATATTTCGCCGTGCCGGCGATCAACGACCAAACATCGTTTACCGTCGCGCCGACGGCAACATCGGCTGGATCGATCCCGCCCTCTCACCCAAGGCTTGAGTTCGCTGATGACGAGTCGGCGCCACTCGAGTCTCTAACGGCGGCTCCCGCCTCGCAATTTTGCGCGGCATAAGCTATGGCTTTTTCCACGGGCGCCCGAAGATTGGATTTCTTTTCGACTATGCAGCTCACCGATTTGATCACCCCCGAAGCGATACTGCCGTCGCTGCGCGTCAATTCCAAGAAACAATTGCTGCAGGAGTTGAGCGAGCGCGCAGCGATCGTCGCCGGCCTCCTGCCGCGCGAGGTCTTCGACGCTCTGCTGCAGCGCGAGCGGCTTGGCTCGACCGGCACCGGCAACGGCGTTGCCATTCCGCACGGCAAACTGGCGAAGTGCAAGAATATTTTCGGGATCTTCGCCCGCCTTGAAAAGCCGATCGAGTTCGACGCGATCGACGGGGCGCCTGTCGACCTTGTCTTCATGCTGATCGCACCGGAAGCCTCCGGCGCCGATCACCTCAAGGCACTCGCGCGGATCGCGCGTGTGTTCCGCGACCCTGCGATCACCGCGAAGCTGCGCGCGACGCGCGATTCGGCAGCGCTTTATTCCGTGCTGACCCAGGAGCCGGCTTCCAACGCCGCCTGAGCGGGCGACTTCCGGAAAGTTCAACGCCAGGCACGATTTTCATAGTCAATCTCATAGAGATCGGGCCGGCGCGCGAGCGCGGCCATGCCGAACAGGACCGCGGTTTCAGTCGAAATCAAGCGTGTTCCGATCTGCCGCAGCAAGGCTTGATGCGGCGCTTTGGCTTCGAACGAAGCCCGAAACGCTTCGGGATCGAGAAACTCGATGAGTTTTGGCAAAATGCCGCCGGATAGAGTGACCCCGCCATGCGCCATAAATGCCAATGCGAGATCCCCCGCGAACCGTGCCAGCAGCCTAAAAAATAGGCGGATTGATTGGGCTTCCTCCGAGGCCCTGTCTGCCTGAGCGCGGGCGGCGATTGCACTCGCTTCGCTTGCCTTGCCCGGTGCGCTAGCTGCAGCGCGCAGCCGCGCCCGATGGAGCCGCGCGAGTCCAGGTCCTGAAAGAAGCGTCTCCGCACTGACCCGCCCGATGGCCCCTATCTCGATCTCGCGCCACAGAGCTTCTTCCTCTCCGTTCGCAGGACCGAAATCCATATGACCGGCTTCGCTCGGCAGCGCCAGATAACGTCCCGCGCATTCGACGAGGGCGCCAACTCCGAGACCTGTGCCGCAGCCGAGCACGACCTGCGTCCCGCGACGGGGTATGAAAGCCCCAATCGCCTGCCAGGCGGCCGGCGGCAGGCCCGGCAGGCTCAAGGCCTGCGCTTCAAAGTCATTGAGGAGGAGGCCCTGGGCGAAGCCGAAACGATCTGCGAGCGCAGCTCCATCAATGCTCCAGGCGGCATTGGTCAATTTCAGCTTGCGGCCTTCGACCGGGCCCGCCGCGCAGACGATGAACGACCGCGGCGGCGGCGAAAATTCTGGCAGAATCGCTGCAATCGCAGCTTCGAAACAATCATGATCGGCGGTCTTGCCGAGACATACGGGTCCCAGCGGCACATCCGTTTCGGCTGCGGCAGCAAAGCGCACATTCGTGCCGCCGATATCGCATACGAGCACAGGATAAGGGAAATTCACCTGCATTTTCACTTGGGTTTTCGCCTCCTTTTCATCCCCTTAACAATTCTCCGCTGCACTCCTGCGCCCGTTCGATATAGCGTGGTTTGGCAAAAAGTGCTGCGCTCCTCTTGCAAATTCCGCCAAACTCGGGTTGCAGAAACGTCAGATAGGCGGATTTCTCGCACCGGACGCGGCTGCTCTCCGGGATCTTGCGCAACTCTTGCCGCCTTGCTCGAAAAGGGCACATCCTGATGACTTTCCAATTCTCCCCGTTTTTCGCCCTGGCCACCGATAGGACACCCTACCGTAAGCTTAGCGGTGACTTCGTCCGCATCGAGTCCTTCGGCGCCCGCGAGATGCTGGTCGTCGAGCCTGAGGCTTTGCGGCTGCTCAGCGAAGCCGCGATGGTCGATATCAATCATCTGCTGCGCCCCGCCCATCTCGCCCAGCTCGCCAAGATTCTCGACGATCCGGAGGCAACGGCCAACGATAAGTTCGTCGCCTATGATCTCCTCAAGAACGCCAATATCGCAGCAGGCGGCGTGCTGCCGATGTGTCAGGACACCGGAACCGCGATCGTGATGGGCAAGAAGGGCCGGCGCGTTTTCACCGAGGGGCTCGACGAGGCGGCGATCGCACAAGGCGTCAAGGATGCCTATGAAAAGAAGAACCTGCGTTATTCGCAGCTGGCGCCTTTGTCGATGTTCGAAGAGACGAACACGAAGAACAATCTGCCGGCGCAGATCGAAATCTATTGCGACGGCGAAGATGCGTACAAATTCCTGTTCATGGCGAAAGGCGGCGGCTCCGCCAATAAAACCTACTTGTTTCAGGGCACTCCCTCTCTACTGACGCACGACCGGCTGATCGGCTTCCTCGAGGAAAAAATCCTGACCCTCGGCACGGCGGCCTGCCCGCCCTATCATCTTGCCATCGTCATTGGCGGAACTTCGGCGGAACTCACCTTGAAAACCGTCAAGCTCGCCTCGGCCCATTATTACGATGGGCTGCCGACGCAAGGCGGCGAGGACGGCCACGCGTTCCGCGATCTCGCGCTCGAAGCCGAAATTCACAAATTGACGCAGCATCTCGGTGTCGGTGCGCAATTCGGCGGCAAATATTTCTGTCACGACGTGCGGGTGATCCGGCTGGCGCGCCATGGCGCCTCATTGCCCATCGGCATCGGCGTATCCTGTTCGGCCGATCGGCAGGCGCTCGGCAAAATCACGCGGGACGGCATTTTTCTCGAAGAGCTGGAACATGACCCGGCCAAATATCTGCCCTTGGTCGATACGGCTTCATTCGACGGAGAGGTCGTGAAGATCGACCTTACAAAGCCGATGCGAGAAATCCTCGCGACGTTATCGCAGCATCCTATCAAGACGCGGCTGTCCCTCACCGGCCCGATGATCGTCGCGCGCGACCTCGCGCATGCTAAGCTGCGCGAAAAGCTCGATCGCGGCGAGCCCTTGCCCGATTATTTCAAGAATCATCCGGTCTATTACGCTGGCCCGGCAAAGACGCCGGTCGGTCTTCCCTCAGGCTCTTTCGGGCCGACAACGGCCGGCCGCATGGATTCCTTCGTCGATCAATTCCAGGCAGCCGGCGGTTCCATGGTCATGCTCGCCAAAGGCAATCGCTCGACGCAAGTGCGGGACGCCTGCGCCAAGCACCATGGCTTCTATCTGGGCTCGATCGGCGGTTCGGCCGCCCGTCTCGCCCAGGATTGCATCAGGAAAGTCGAGGTCCTCGAATATCCTGAACTCGGCATGGAAGCGATCTGGAAAATCGAAGTGGAAGAGTTTCCCGCCTTCATCATCATCGACGACAAGGGCAATGATTTCTTCAAGGAGCTGAATTTGGGGTAAGATGACTCGCAACATTTGGTGCTGCATCTTGCCGGATGTGCATCACCTCTCCCCACAAGCGGGGCGAGGGGACGCTGCCGAGTCGATTCGCTTTTTTCGGCATTCCGTCCGTGATTGATTTCTAGACCCGTAAACTCTGAAAAGTTGTCCGCCGCATGAGTGAATTGAGCAGCCTCGAACAGGAAACCCTGACCGCCATCGCGCGGGCCGAAGATGAAGCGGCACTCGAAGCCGTTCGCATTGCCGCCTTGGGCAAAAAGGGCACGATTTCGGCGCTTCTGGCGAGGCTCGGCAAACTGGCGCCCGACGAACGCAAGGAAGCGGGCGCCGCGATCAACAGCCTCAAGGACAAAGTGAGTGCCGCCCTTGCGGCGCGCCGGACGCTGCTGAAGGAAGCCGCACTCGAAGCCCGGCTCGTGTCGGAAGCCGTGGATGTCACCTTGCCGGCCCGCACCTCGCCAGCGGAAGTTGGCCGCATCCATCCGATCAGCCAGGTCACCGACGAACTCGCGGCCATCTTTGCCGATCTCGGCTTCTCCATCGCCGAAGGGCCGGACATAGAATCGGATGATTATAATTTCACCCGGCTCAATTTCCCGCCCGATCACCCGGCGCGCGACATGCACGACACGTTCTTCTTAGCGCCGAACAAGGCGGGCGAGAAGAAGCTCTTGCGCACCCACACGAGCCCCGTGCAGGTGCGCACGATGCTGGCGCAAAAGCCGCCGATCCGGGTCATTTGTCCAGGCCGCACCTATCGCATCGACTCGGACCAGACGCATACGCCGATGTTCCACCAGGTCGAAGGGCTGGTCATCGACAGACAAGCGCATCTCGGTCATTTGAAATGGATTCTGGAGGAATTTTGCAAGGCCTTTTTTGAGGTGGCCGATGTGAAGATGCGATTTCGCCCGAGCTTCTTCCCCTTCACCGAACCGTCGATGGAGGTCGATATTCAATGTTCGCGCAAAGGCGGCGAGATCCGTTTCGGTGAGGGCGACGATTGGCTCGAGATTCTCGGCTGCGGCATGGTGCATCCGAATGTATTGAAGAATTGCGGGCTCGATCCCGATGTCTATCAAGGCTTCGCCTGGGGCATGGGCATCGACCGGATCGCCATGCTGAAATATGGCATGCCGGACCTGCGCGCCTTCTTCGAGGCAGATATCCGCTGGCTTTCGCACTACGGGTTCCGGCCGCTCGACATGCCGACGCTGCTTGGCGGCTTGAGCAGCTAGGCGATAGGCAAGAACAAACGAATCGAAGCAGCCCGCCTCACTCCTCCGCCACCAGCAGGCTGGCATTGCCGCCGGCAGCCGCCGTATTGATCGTCACCACCTGTTCGCGGGTGAAGCGCAGAAGATAATCCGGGCCGCCGGCTTTGGGTCCGGTGCCGGAGAGGCCGAAACCGCCGAAGGGCTGCGATCCGACGACGGCCCCGATCATGTTGCGATTGACGTAGCAATTGCCGGCGAGGCGCCGGGCGATGATTTTGTCGATGGTCGCGTCGATACGCGAATGCACGCCCAGCGTCAGGCCATAGCCGAGACCCGCGATGGCGTCGAGGAGATCGTCGAGTGCTTCCGCCTTATAGCGCACGACGTGCAGGATCGGACCGAAGACTTCTTGGGCGAGATCGCTCACGCGCGGCAATTCGAAAATATGCGGCGCGACAAAGAAGCCTTGCGCCGGTGCACTGCTTGCGTAGTGCACTAGCGCCGAGCGTTTCATCTTTTCGATATGGCTCTCCAGCCTCTCTTGCGCCGCGCGATCGATGACGGGGCCGATATGAGTTGTGATGTCGCGCGGATCGCCGATCGCGAGTTCCTGCGCCGCGCCGGCGATCATCGCGATCATCGTGTCGGCGACATCGTCCTGAACACATAAGAGACGCAAAGCCGAACAGCGCTGCCCGGCCGAACGGAAGGCGGACGCAATCACATCGTCAGTGACTTGTTCGGGCAGGGCCGTCGCATCGACGATCATCGCATTGATGCCGCCGGTTTCCGCAATCAGCGGCACGATCGGACCTTCCTTGGCAGCGAGCGCCCGATTGATCCGCCAACCGGTCTCGGTCGACCCGGTAAAAACGACGCCGGCAATGCGCGGATCGGCGATGAGCGCCGCGCCGAGCGCGGCATCGCCGGGCAGGAGCTGCAGCACCGTGTCGGGGACGCCGCAGCGATGCAAGAGGGAGACCGCGGCAGCCGCGATGAGCGGCGTCTGCGGCGCGGGTTTGGCGATGACGCTATTGCCGGCGGCAAGTGCTGCTGCGATCTGGCCCAGAAAGATCGACAGCGGAAAATTCCAAGGACTGATGCAGACGAAGGGGCCGCGCCCGATGTGCAGCAGGCGATTGGTCTCTCCTGTCGGGCCTGCGAGATCGACCGGTCGCCCGAGCTTGCCGCGTGCTTCGAGCGCGTAATAGCGGCAGAAATCGATCGCCTCGCGCAGTTCGGCCATCGCATCGTCGAGCGTCTTGCCGGCCTCGATCTGCAAGAGGCGCAGCAGGCGTGGCGCTTCGCGCTCGAGCATCGCTGCCATGTGATCGAGGCAGAGGGCGCGCGTCTCGACATGCGTATTCGACCATTCGGCAAAGCCCTTAAGACTCGCCGCAACGGCGGGGCCGACATGCGCCAGCGAGGCTTCGGTGACGCGACCGATCGAGGCACCGTCGATCGGCGAAAAGACCTCGCGCGGGGTGCCGGGCATTGCGGCTCCCGCGCTTAGTGGTTCGGCTGTCTCGAGCCGCGCCGAGGCTGCGATCGCAACCGACAGTGCTTCGACGTCGCGGCGGCAGCCGAATTCGAGGCCGCGGGCGCTTTTGCGCTCCCGCCCATGAATATCTTCCGGCAATGGCAGATGTGGCGCGGCGGCTTTCGCGGGAGCACCGAGGATTGCTTGCGGACGCCGAACAAGCGCCGCAGCTGGCACGGCGGGATCGGTGACTTGCGCGACAAACGAGGAGTTGGCGCCATTCTCCAAGAGCCGGCGCACGAGATAGGCGAGGAGATCGCGGTAAGTGCCGACCGGTGCGTAGATCCGGCAGGGGATCTCGGGTTTCAGGTCGCGCAGGCCGCGGTAGAGTTCGATCCCCATGCCATGCAGACGCTGGAACTCGAAGCCGGTGCTGTCGCCGGCGCGCTCGACAAGGCAAGCAAGCGTCAGCGCATTATGCGTCGCAAATTGCGGATAGATGCGGCCGCGCGCATCGAGAAGCTTTTGCGCGCAGGCAATATAATTGAGATCGGTCATCGCCTTGCGGCTGAAGACCGGATAATCGGCGAGGCCGCGCTCCTGCGCGCGCTTGATTTCCGTATCCCAATAGGCGCCCTTGACGAGACGCACCATCAAATGGCGGTCATAGCGGTGCGCCAAGGCGAAGACATGATCGAGGACGGCCTCGGCGCGTTTCTGATAGGCCTGGACCGCGAGACCAAAGCCGTTCCAGCCGACGAGTGAAGGATCGGCGAGAACCGCCTCGAACACATCGAGCGAGAGTTCGAGCCGGTCCGCCTCTTCCGCATCGATCGTGAAGCCGATGTCGAAATCTTTGGCGAGTACAGCTAGCCGGGCGAGGCGCGGCACGAGTTCGCGCAGAATGCGGTTGCGGGAATTGGCTTCGAAGCGTGGATGCAGCGCGGAAAGTTTCACCGAAATTCCGGGACGCGCCGGCGTTTCCGCCTCTCTGGAGGAAGACTTGCCGGCATTCGCGCCGATCGTCTCGATGGCATGCGCATAGGCAGCGAAATAATGCTCCGCGTCGCGCGCCGTCCGCGCGCCTTCGCCGAGCATATCGAAAGAAAAGCGGTAATTCTTTTGATCGTTCTCGCCATGCGCGAGCGCTTCCTCGATCGTGCGGCCGAGGACGAATTGGCTGCCGAGAATCTGCATGGCTTGCCGCGCGGCGCGGCGCACCGCACCCATGCCGATGCGTCGCGCAATGCCGGCGACGAGGCCGAACGAGCTTTGCATCTCGTCCGTTCGCAAGACCCGTGCGGTCACCCCAAGCGCCAGAGCAGAGGCCTGAACGAGCAAAGCGTCCGACAGCATCCGATGCGCTGCGAAGCTGTCTTGCGCGAGCTTGTCTTGAATGAGCCGATCGGCCGTCGCATCGTCCGGCACCCGCAAGAGCGCCTCGGCGAGCACCATCAGGGCGAGGCCTTCTTCGGTCGAGAGGGCATATTCGTGCAAGAAGTCTTCGAGTGCGCCGAGCCTATGGGCCTTGCCGCGGAGCCGCTCGATGAGTTGCAGCGCGCAGACATCGATCCGCCTCTCCGCCTCGGGTGGCAAGTCCGCGTGTTCGAAGAGGCGTGCGGCAAAACCCGCATCATCGCCACCATAAGGCGCCGCAAAGGGCGTGGTCGCAACCCTGTCGGCACCCGAACGCGCGTCGCTCGTCATCCGCCGCCGCCACATTGCTCCAGAACCGGCGCGATCATGTTCATGATCGTGTCGAGTGCTTGATGCTGAGAAACTTCGTCGAGTGGGGTTTCGAACTCCGTCAATTCGAAGCCGACGAGTTCGCTTGTCTGCACAAGTGCTGCAATCGCTGCGCGGACATCGTTCGGGTGCAGGCCGCCGTGGACGCGATATTCGGCCGGCAGGTAGAGCGGATCGATGACGTCGGTATCGATATGGAGCCAGATCGGTGCGCCGCCCACCGCTTCAAGCAGGCGGGCTTGATTCAAGTGGCCGTGCGGGGCGGCAATGAGCGTCACGCCGTGCTTTGCGATCAGCAGGCTTTCCTGCGGATCGAGATCGCGCTGGCCGACGAGGACGATGCGATCCGGCGTAAGGCCGGCGCCTAGCCCTGAGTCCCATAGGCCGCACAAAGCGGTCAAGACCATGCCGCCGAGATAGCCGGTCGGCGAACTCTGCGGCGTGTTGAAATCGCCATGTGCATCGAACCACACGACTTTGGCGTCGGGACGACGACGCAGGGCCGCGGCTATCGTCGCCAAGCCGGCGCCGCAGCGGTTGGCGAAGATCAGCGGCTTGCGTCCATATGTCATCACGGCGTCGACATAGGCCGACACTTCGCGCAAATAGGGCGTCGTCTTGGCGAGACTGTCTTGCCAGCCGAGATCAACGGCCTGTTCCGGCTTGCCGAGTTCGAGAAGCGGCACGCGGAGTTTTGTCGCGGCGGCTTGCGCAAGAAGCAAGGAACCGCGCATGCCGGCGTCGGTATAACGGTCGCAGACCCAGCCGCGCAGCGCGAGAACGACGGGACGCGCCGTTGCATCCTGTTCGCGCGGCACGGCAAAGACATGGGAAGCAAAAGTCATCGAGTCTATGCCATTGTTTGTATCGCGTACTGCGAGGTGGATTTGGCGGAATGCCCTGCTGCGACGTCCTCGAGTGCGGCGCGGAAGACCGCGACCGCCTCGAGAACGGCTTCTTCTTGGATAATGAGCGGCGGCGCGAAACGGATCACTGTTCCGCGCGTTTCTTTCGTCAATACGCCGCGCCGCGCCATGGCCAGACAGACGTCCTTGGCGGCAATTTGACGGCGATCGAGTTCGACGCCAACCCAGAGCCCTTTGCCGCGGACCTCGAGCACGGCGGGATGTTCGATGCGCCGCAAGGCCGCGAGCAAGACTGCACCGAGTTCGGCGCTACGGGCGACGAGATTTTCTTCGACGAGCACGGCCATCGCCTCGCGCGCGACGGCGATGGCGAGGGGATTGCCGCCGAAGGTCGAACCATGACTTCCCGGATCGAACACATCCATCAACGCGCGCGTTCCAACCAAGGCGGAGACCGGCATGAGCCCGCCGCCGAGCGCTTTGCCGATGATCAGCCCGTCCGGCCGCGCGTTCTCGTGTTCGAAGCAGAACATCGCTCCCGTGCGGCCCAAACCCGATTGCACTTCGTCGAAGATGAGCAGCAGTCCATGCCGATCGCAGATCCGGCGCAGTGCCGCGAGATAGCCCGCAGGCGGCACGATGATGCCAGCCTCGCCCTGGATTGGTTCGATCAGCACGGCGGCAGTCCTGGGCGTGATGGCGGCTTCAAGCGCCGCGGCATCGCCGAAGGGCACGAGCACGAACCCCGGCGCAAACGGGCCGAAGCCGCGACGGTTGGCGGGTTCGCTCGAAAAGCCGATGATCGTCGTCGTGCGGCCATGAAAATTGCCTCGCGCAACGATGATCTCGGCTTTGCCGTCGGCGATGCCGAGCCGGTCATAGCCATAGCGGCGGGCTGCCTTTATCGCGGTCTCGACGGCCTCCGCTCCGGTATTCATCGGCAGGCAAAGGTCGAGCCCTGCAAGTTTGGTGAGTTCCTCGCAGAAAGTCCCAAGATTTTCGGTGTGAAAGGCGCGCGAGACGAGATCAAGCCGCTCGAGCTGAACCTTCAGAGCACCGACGAGGCGCGGATGCAGATGGCCGAAACTCGCAGCCGAATAAGCACTCATCATATCGAGATAGCGTCGGCCTTCGACATCGAAGACATGCACGCCATGCCCGCGCGCCAGGACGATCGGCAGGGGGGCGTAGTTTTTGGCGCCGAACCGGGCCTCACGTTCTATGCTGTCTGCTGCCGACATGGGAAGAAACCTCCGCATTTAATTCGGCATAATTCTCTCACGAGAATCAGTGCATTTGGCACGGAAGTTGATAAACTGACCGCATTTTATGCGGCTCTCGATTGGGCAAACCACTCGATCCACGTCGCGGCTTTGCTGAGGCGTAAGCTTAACTATACGAGACCCGCACAGGCCCGAATCAGGCGGACCCGAACATGCCCCGACACTATAGGCTCGATGAGACGGATTTCAGAATTTTAAAGCGCCTGCAGATGGACGCGCGGGTGAGCAACGTCAAGCTTGCGCAAGCCGTGCACCTGTCGCCGAGCGCCTGTCTCGAACGGCTGCGGGCGCTCGAGAGACATGGCGTCATCGCCCGCTACATTGCCGATTTCGACCTCGCGCAGTTCAGCGGCGCGGTCATGCTGTTTGTCGAAGTGGTTCTCGCAAATCATCGGGAGGCGGACTTCGAGCGCTTCCTTGCCGCCATTCGCCAGCGCCAGGAAGTCCTGGAATGCTATAAGATCGGCGGCCGGATCGATTATCTGATGCGGGTCGTCTGTCGCGACATCGCCCATTACAACGAGCTGAGCGACACGATGAGCCGCGGCGATCTCGGCGTCGAAAAGTTTCACGGCCATGTCGTGCTTGCGACCGACAAGCACTTTGCCGGCTATCCGCTCGATGTTTTGACCGAACCCGTCGCGCGCAAGCGACTTTAGCCGAAGAGCTACCGTCATCTCTTCGTTCGCAGGTGCCGCCTCCGCCAGTACTGGCCGTCGCTTCAGGCCGAACCGCATACGACCCCGGCGATTTCCAGCCGACTATTTTGGCGCCGGCGATAGTCCTCCATGCGCGCCCGCAAATCGTCGGGAATCGACCGAGTATATCCATCGTCCAGGTTTATCATCACGAGAGTAGACATCGCTTCGAGGCGCAGCTCTTCGGCTACGGTGCCGAGAAAGCGCAGGCGCATTGACGTGTTGCCTATCTCTTCGAGTTGGACTGCGATGGAAAGTCGATCGCCAAAGCGACTGGGGTGCACGAACCTTGCCTGCGTGGCCGCCGCCGGAGTGCCGAGGCGGCGAAGGTTGTACAGCTCCGCGTACGGCTGGCTGAGAGCCTCGGTGAACCAATCCTCCACCGCGGCCTGCAGCATGTCGAAATAGCGCGGGAAGAACACGTATCCAGCGGGATCGGTGTGGGTGAAGCGCACAGGATAGCTCGCACAGAATGGAATCGCAGCCACCCGTGTCTGGAGCGCAGCTGGTTCACGCGCCAACTCGGTTTGGCGCATTACGAGCGGCGGCGCTGCCGCCATCGGAGCGTCGATCTCGCGGTATTCCTCCATCCGCGCCCGAAGATCGTCAGGAATACGCAACGGACGCCCGTTGCCGAGGGTGATCACAACCAGAGTGAGCAGCGCGTCAAGGTGCAGTTCGCCGCCGACGCTGCCCTGGAAGCGCAGGCGGAACGAGGTGTTCCCGATGTGCTCGAGACGCACCGCCACCAAGATCTGTTCGCCCAGTTGGCAAGGACGAAGGAAGTTACATTGGATCGACGCCGTGGGGGTACCGATGCGGCGATTCAGGATCAAATCAGCGAACCGGAAACCGATCGCATTCGTGAACCAGTCCTCCATCACTTCGTGCAACATGTCGAAATAGCGGGGAAAGAAGACGTACCCCGCCGGGTCCGTGTGCGTAAAGCGCACCGGCAAGGCCGCGGTAAATGGGCGGGAGAGATTCGAAACCACGCTAGTCCTCCAAATCGTCGGTCATGGCCTCTGGCATCGATGCTGAATACTCAGGCTCACCGTATCTATCCCGTGTGCGCTAGAGCGGGATGAGGAAAAGTGGGAACCAGTTTTCCGACGCAATCAAGTTTACGCAGATTGCGTAGCCTTATCTGCGTATGCCGCTCTACATTATTGGAATCGATCGCGTTCATGATTTTGGATTGAATCGATCCAAAATCATCGTGATCTGATGGTGATGGAGACTGTGCTGTATAGTAGCAGAAGCGGTGAATACATTTCAGCAGACCTTGCGGGGTGTTCTTCGCAAACTCCAGCATTATCGAGAGTTTCGAAAATGTGCATGAAGGATAGACAGGTGCTCACTTTGCATCACCAACTTCAAGCACGACTGCCATAGCGCTATCGCCGGCTGCGCAGCCGGCGAACATGCCGATGCCGCCACCACGGATGGCCAGTTCCTCGATCACCTCGATGACGCCGCGCGTGCCCATCGGCGCCTGCGGATGTCCCCACAGGAGCGACGAGCCGTAGTTGTTGAAGCTGCGAACATCGACGCCGGTTTCGATGGCGAATGCAAAGTCATTGGCGGTGAACGGATTGTGCAGCTTGATCACATCGACCTTGTCGATGCCGATGCCGGCCTGGGCCAGCGCCTTGCGTGCGGCCGGAACCGGCGCCTTGGGCATGAAGGCGGGTTCGACCCGGGCCATACCGAACCCCCGCAGGCGCACCGCGATGCGCGGATTCTTGGACAACTCGCGGGCGCGGCCCGGCTTGGCCAGGATGATGGCGGCGTTGGCATCAGCCGGGTGAGTCTGGCAACCGAAGGTGATGGTTCCGTCCGGCATCACAGGTTTCAGTTTGGCCAATCCGTCGGCGGTCGAGCGGACGATGCCTTCATCGCCGTCCAGGGTCTTCATTAGTTTCTTGAAGTTGGCGGAAGGCACATCGAACGGCAGCGTCATGAAGCGCTTCAGGAAGGCGCTGTCATTGGCCAAAGCGGCGGCGTATTGCTCTTGCCGGTGCAGCACCAGGTCGTGTTGACGCGCCGTGTCGAGCTTGAATTCCCGAGCGACGTTCTCGGCCGTCACCAGCATCGATTTGGTGGTAACCGGATCGTAGGAGAAATTGTCCATCACCCAATCCTCGGCATCGCCGGTCCCACCCGGTCCGCCGGGGTTGGGATAATAGAGGTGCGGGCCGTTTGAGAGGTGATCGCAGGTGATCGACAGGGCGACCTCGGACAATCCGACTTGAATCTCCTGGACAGCCGCCAGCAGACAACGCACCCCGGTGGCGCAGGCCTGGGATATTGTCTGGCCGGTTACCTGGGGGGCGCCGAGCATCGCGGTGATCCACGGCGTGCCGAAGAAGGAATGCTTCTGCGGCACTGATATGCCCATCACGGCGCAATCGAAGACCGCGGCCGGCAATTGCCGCTTGGCCAATTCCTGCTTGGCCACATGGGCAGCGAATTCCATCGCATGAAGATGAGCGAAGCTGCCCTGCCAGCGTACAAAGGGCGTCGACCAGTAACAGCCATACGGGATTTCAGCGATATAGGACATTGATTGAGACTCCATCAGGCAAGGGTGGTTCGGGCAAGTCAGGTGAGCGTCTGCCTGCCTGCCCCCTCGGCATCCCATCGGCCGAAGGTCGACCCGGTTAATGCCAATTTCTCGAGCAAGGGCGCCGGGCTCCAGTAGCGCGGGTCCAACCTCTTCTGAAACTCCAGGATGCGGTCGTAGACGACCTTCAGCCCGACGGTGTCCGCATAGAACATAGGACCGCCCCGGTAGCGCGGGAAACCGTAGCCCGCCGTATACACCACGTCGATGTCGCCGGCCCGCAGGGCGACACCTTCGCCCAGCAGGCGTGCCCCTTCGTTGATCATCGCATACAAGCAGCGTTCCTGGATCTCGCTGCGGCTGGGGCGGCGGCGGGGAATGCCCAGGCGCTCGCCTTCCGCCCAAAACATCGCGACCGTTTCCGGATCGGGGGTTCGCTTGCGGTCCACCCCGTCGTAGCGGTAATAGCCGCGGCCGGTCTTCTGCCCCAGCCAGCCGCGTTCGGTCAGCATCGCCGTGGCCCGGTAGAATGACGGATCGTCGGGCACATGATCGGGGTTCGCCAAGCGGGTGTTGTGCCCGATCTCGATGCCTGCCATGTCGTAGACCGCCAGGATGCCCATTGCCATTCCGAACTCTTCCAGGGCGCCGTCGACCTCCTCGGGGGTTGCCCCTTCAAGCACCATGCGCTCGGCTTCGCGGCCGTAGGGATCCATCATCCGATTTCCGATGAAGCCGTAGCAGACTTTGGCGACGACGCCCGTCTTGCGGATTGTTTTCGCCACATCCAAGGCTGACAGCAGCACATCCGGTGCCGTCTTCGTGGCATTGACGATCTCCAACAGCGGCATGACATTAGCCGGGCTGAAG